>JAYTHP010000250.1:0-20953 GCA_043732485.1 Oligoflexia bacterium | reverse complement strand
ACTTTGTGTCGATTATAGACTGGAGTTTGCGGGTGGGCGTGAATTGCGACTATTGACACCTCAATTGACGTCAGTGGGCGCAAGGCGATCGTTATTTTGAGAGTACTGGCGTCGCCGCTGGAAGCGGGTGGGAGTGCTGTCAAGCTTGAGGACTGCGAGGTTGTTTTTCTCAAAATTGTAAAAAGCCCAGCTGGAGAGGCGGTTACTAAAAGTTTCGAATCAGCGTTTCAGGTTACCGGACAGCCTATGGCGGTATTGAAGGATGGAGGAGGCGACTTAATGAAGGGAATCCGAGTTTATATTCAGGAAGATAGGGACTGTGATCCGATCGCAGTGCTTGCTGATCTCGGGCACTAAGTTGGCAACCTTCTGAAAGCGCAACTCTCTAAAAGATCCTCTTTTAAGAGACTCCTAACGCTCTCCTATGGGGGACAAAGACGACTGCAGCAAACCAAGGCGGCTTTATTTTTACCACCCAAGCTACGCAGTAAAGGGCGCTTTCAAGGGATTAGTCACTTAGCCGATTGGGAGCTTTGGGTGTTGGATCTTATAGCATTTCCAGGGGCGGCTGCGGAGGGCTCACCGCTGCCTACGTTGAGAAAGGGTTTCCCTAAGCTGACCCGTATCCGAGTCTTTATCGAAGAACTTTCGTTTACATGCAGGGTCACGAACCAGCTTCAATCTGTTGCTGCAAAATCGAGAACTTATCGAGAACTTATCGAGAACTTAATGATGCAAGCTATACTAAGGGGTTATCGATTCTTGCGCAGCTGCCGGTCTCTTCTCCCACAAGGCAGGGTCTCCAGGTTTGGCTAACCCACCATCTGGGGCTGCAGTGCAAACTAAAAATGGGCAAGACACCCCTGCTTTTTAGTAGTTACGCGCTTGAGTCCTCGATAGGCAAGCCGAAAAAGGTCGTGGGTCTTTCTTTCAGCCAGGAGCTAAATCGCATGACGTTTTTTTTACCGACAGGCTATGGTTATTTAACGTCAGAAGCAATCACTCGAGGCCTAGATCAGACCTCCCACACTCGATTAAAGCTGGCGGAACGCGATGCAGAGACGCAAGCTCGATTTTCGGATCAAGAGCTCACCCTATAACAGGCAAGTGACGACTTCTCCCAAAACACCGCTAGACTATTGCCAACTCGTGATTCTCAAAAAACCTGTCAACCTGAGCTACAACCCACCCAAAACGAGCGACACAGGGGGACACAGGGGGATAAACGCCTCTTCAAACGCTTACCCCGTTTTACTCAAGCAAAATTGGCCGGCCGCCTGGCGGTGACTTGCAACCCCTCTTCTAGGCCCTCTGCCGGGGTGAGAGAGAATAAGTGCAGCCATTCGTGCTCGACGAGATGACGCACCCCTTCGTGCTTGGCAATCACCTTTTCGATTTCTGCGAGTGGCGCTTCGATGAACACACTGAGCCTGAGCGGGTCATGCACCCACGTCACGCCATCATGCACGGATTGCCATGGCAAACCGATCCGCAGATCACCGCCGTTGCCCTCCACCACTGCGTTTTCGTTGGTCAGGTTATGCAAGACTTTGCTGCCGGCGCCAAACACGCAAGGTGCGACCGTTGAGGCATAGTATTGCAAATTGATCCAGTGGGTCACCACCATGGGGGCCGTCATGATCAGCTCGAGCGTCTTGTAACCCTGCTCAGCGTCCTTGCGCCAATCATAATCATGCAAAAAAGCTCGGCTACCCAAACACACCCCTTGAGTCCTGTGGCGCGGGGCAACAATAAAACAGGCATTCCCCGCCAGACCCCACTCCGGACGCAGCTCAGCCCAGTCAGCTGAACGACGATCCGCAGGCCGCAGGGGTTGCCCTGAGCGCGCCGTGCGCCTTTCTACTCGGGTGTCGGCGGAAGCCTTTGCCAACTCCTGCACCCTGTTCGCCAGAGCGGCTTGCCAGGCAACGGGAACGCTCTCTGCTTCCAGCACGTAAACCTCATCGCTCACCGTTTCATGCACCCCGGCCACAAACCAGGTGGTGGGAGGGATCGCTCTTCCTTTTGCCGCAAGCCCCGCGCGCACCCCAGGATCGTTCAAAAGATCAGCCAGCACCCGGGCGTTGACATCGCCTGCGTGGCCACCGCAAGCGCCACAATCCAACGCCGAGCCGAAGGCGTTATTGGTGGTGACGCTGCCATGGCCGATGAGTAGCACCAGCGGCGCAAGCGGCGTGCCTAACCCTAAGTGACTTAAAACGGCAGCCGCCCGCTCGATTTTCTCTACAGCCGAGGCGCTTAAGGCAAAGCGTGCGCAAGCAAAGGAAGGGGAAGAGGAGGAGGACGGTAGCGGCGCTGTCGTTTGCACCCCCCGCCCCCCGCTAAGCTGAAAGCGCTGCGGGATTAACTGCGACTGCCTGAGCGCCAGCCCGCGCCGCAAGCTTGCAAGCAGAGTGCGCGTGAGTAGTTTTTCCAAATAAAGCGCCCCGAACCACTCCACGTAGACAAACGACGAAAACGAGTTTTTCCTGAGGCTCCGCAAAAAACCTGCCAACTGCACGAAAAACGAAGGGCGAGGGCGATGCTGAGGTTGCTGGTGCTTCGTGCCCTGGTCCCCCACCACACCACCGTCATGCCGATGACCCGCAGGATCACTCACCTGAAACGCGGGAGCTAAAAGCACGGGTAACCGGTGGCTGGCCTTGGCATCACCCGTGGCTTGGTAAGCAAACGGTAAGCCAAAGAAGCCCGCAAAGCCGAGGGTTTGCAAGCGAGGATTGCAACGCTCCAGGTGTCTGCGCAACATCTCTGAGCGCACGTCGATGCAAAACACCAGCTGGGCCTCCACTCCGCTTGCAATCTGATCCGCCGAATTGCTGGAGCTGAGAGCTAGTTGGTGTTGTCGGTCATTCGTCTTCAGCTGCTCGGCAATTTGGCTTTGATAGCTCAACTCAAAAGCCCGCTGCCAGCAGCGCTCTTGCCAGAAGTCTTGCCAGTCGCGGCCAGGGTGACGCTGCAGCGACTCCTGAAAGCAACGCCTTTGGGCAGCAAGTTCTGCTGGGTCGAGCTTGGATTGCTCAGCGCGGCAAAACAGGGCGTAATCGTAAGCCATCCGCACGGCCAGTAAATCCTGCAAGTCGGCGGCTTCGCAAGCGGCAACTGGATAGCCCAACGCTTTTTGCCATGCGGCAAGCCGAAACTGCGAAGCCCACCCCAGGCAGGTGGCAAGCAGCCTTTGCAAGTACGCCAGCTGCGCGCTCTCAGAGACGCCCATGTGGGCGAGCATCAGTTGGATTGCCATGCCAGAGGGGTGTTGCTGTAAGGCCGCCAGGATCTGCCGCCAGCCGCCACCACCCCCAACCCCTCCCCCCCGCGGTCGTTGCCTCCGCCCCCAGGCCAGCTCCCAACTCAGGTCGTGTTGCTGGGCTGAGTGCCAGGCCTGCCAAAAGCCCAGCCCTTGCCAAGGCAACCTGACCAAGGCCTGCTGCTCATCCAGATACGCTGCACAAAATTTTCCTAAGGAATCGCTGATCCTGGCAGCCCAGCGGTTTTCTGGTTCATAGACCTCACTCCAGCTTTGAAAGCAAGGGAAGAGGCCACGCGCAGCCAACGCCTCGGCTTGGGCTTGGCAACCTTGCAAAAACTCTGCCACAGCACTAACGATTGTCCCTGGCTCATCTCGAGCAGAAGTAGGCGTAGGCGGCGTCTGAGGATCGCCCGGAGTGAGGCTTGCAGGTCGTCGCGCAGTTAGCGGATCCTTGCTGCGAGGGGTGTTTGCAAGCGCCTCGGCTAACGCCGAGTGGGTGATGGCTCCTTCGTGAAATTTATGCAAATAGTAACTAAGCGGCATGAACAACGGGACCTGAAACACCGGCGCAAGATCGCTCAGCAACTGCTCAAAGGACTGCTCCGTTTGAAACCAAAACGGATTGACTGCCACCGTGTTTTGTAAAGGCCAGCTGGGCGGCACCAGCTTCAGGGCTTCAGCCAGGCAAGATGAAAGCTGAGGTGTCATTTTTTCTGAGGAATGGGTTGTGGTGTGATCCATCGATTTTTTTACTCCGATTTTTACTCCAATTTTTTTTTGCTCTCCACCTCTTCGACGCTGCTTTAGGGCAAGACACCGCGCCTGATGCTTGCAGCCCGCCGCCAAAGTTTTTCAATCCAGCGGGTGCGCTCGAGAAAATACCCGCCGTGCCAGAAGTACAAATACCAGCGCTCACGCCATACCCTCTGCTGACCCTGCTGCTGCTGGGCTTGGCAATCATGCACCAGCCATTGGCTCATCAAAAAGCCTGCCGCAAACACCGTAAAGCTGAGCAAGCACAAGGTCAAGACTTGCCAGTCACTCGCTCCCTCCACTAAGGGTGGCTGCAGGAGGTTTTCAAACAGCAAACACTCCAAACCACCACTGACGAGCGCTGCCACTCCTAAAGTGAGTGCCAAGCCAACCTGGTGGGCTAAGCTTAAGCCCGGTGGTTCCTGACCCCTCCCTGCTGCGGGGAAGCGTAAGTTTTGAGCAAGACCAAGCAGCAAGACGGCGGCGTAGGTGGCTGAAGACAAGAAGGCGCCCCCGCATCTCCACCCTACCCCCAGGATCAGCAGGAATCCACAGCCGACGACGATCACCGACTGACCGAGCGAGAAGGGGGCTTCGCGCCATTTCGCTTTTTTCGCTTCTGCCACCAACATCCCCGTGCTTAAAAAGGCGTGCGCTTTGTAAAAGCTGTGCGCGAGGATATGAAACAGCGCAAGCGAGTACGCCTGCAAACCGCAAGCCCAGATCATGAGCCCCATTTGGCTGATCGTCGAATAGGCTAATTTTTGTTTGATGTTATTTTGCGTGATCATCACCAGCGCCCCGAAGACGGCCGTGCAGGACCCAGCGAGGGTCAACAGAAAGTGCGCGAGATCCGCCTGCCGCATCACGCCCGCAAGCCTGATTAAGAAAAACCCCCCAGCGTTAATGATCCCTGCATGCATCAGCGCCGAGACCGGCGTCGGTGCTTCCATGGTCTCAGGCAACCAAAATTGGAAGGGAAACTGCGCCGATTGTGTCATGGCCGCAAGCGCAAGCGCACAGCCTAGCAGTTCCAAGACACCGCGACTGACGACGACGACACCACCCGCTCCTCTTGCACTTGCCGCCGCAGCCATTCCCGCAAACTCCAGCGTGCCAAAGGCTTGGTAGGCAATCACGATAGCAGCGAGCAACGCAAGATCCCCTAGCCTGCTCACGAAAAACTTTTTCCTGGCAGCAGCCACAGCACTGGGCCGCGTGGGGAAAAAGACGAGCAACTGATGTAAGCCCACGTGGGTCAGGAGCCGCATGAGCCAAAAAACAAGCAGATCGCTTGCCAGCACCCAAGCCGACACCGACAGCAGGGTCAAGAGAAGGTAACGGTAAAAAAAGGCTTGCCGACGCTCGCCTGCCAAATACATTTGCGAATACCGCCCAATGATCGCACCTAAGAGCGTTACCATCAACAGCATCACACTCGATAAGAAATCGAGCAGAATGGCCGCCTTGAACTGCCAGCTGCCATAGCGGAGAGTGAACAAGGGGAGAGTTTGCGCTCCCACTCGCAATTGCCAATAAAACAACCCGCTTGCTACCGCAAATAGCGCCCACAAGAGGGCTTGCATCAGGTGGACCTCAAGCGGGATGACGCGAGGCAGGCGCAATTTTCCCTCGTCTCCGTCCTCGTCTGGGCAATGCCCTGCGGGAGGAGGGCTTGGATCTGGACCCCAGGGGTGTGATGACGAAGAGGAAGGGAGGCCGTTGTGCTGTGAATCGTGGCGGCTATGCCTCAGGTGTGGGTTGTGCTCCATACTTTGAGGCTAGGTCAGGCGCAAAAAAATAGATAACAGATAAATCAATGGTTATTCATCGCTTTTTACGATAAGCCAAAAAGCCATGGAGTCCTTCAATTACCATCATCTCTTTTACTTCTGGTCAGTGTGTCAAGAAGGCGGCTTCACCAAAGCCGCCGTAAAACTCAGGCTATCACAATCAGCTATCAGTGAGCAGGTGAGGCAACTTGAGAATTTCTTTGGAGAAAAACTGATCACCCGCACCACCAGGCGGCTAGAGCTAACGGAAGCCGGCAAGACCGCCTGGCACTATGCCGACTCTATTTTTGCCACCGGGCGCGAGCTGCTGGATTTCATGAAACACCGCACCCACAGCAGCACCCGCCGCAAAGTGATACGCATCGGAGCGTTAGGTAGCCTTTCTCGGAACTTACAAGCAGCCTTCTTGCGCCCGCTGTTGGAGCGCAAGGACGTGCACTTCTCAGTGACCGTCGGTGATTCCAAGCGGCTCTTTCGTCTCTTGCGGGAACATGCGCTCGACGTCGTGCTCTCTACGTTTCCCGCAGGTGAAGACCCCGCCCAGGAACTCTATACCCATCAGCTGACGCAAAGCCCGTTGTGTTTGGTGGCAGCAAAAAGCATGCAAGTCAGCGACAGCGTGCCGCTTGACACCCTGTTGCAGAGCTATCCGCTTTTTTTGCCCACGGCAACGTTAGAAAGTCGCTCCGATTTTGATCATTATACGGAAAGCAAGCGACTGCGCTTAAATCTACTCGGGGAAGTGGACGACGTGGCGTTACTGCGCGTCTTAGCGCTGACTGGCAAAGGGCTCGTGGTGTTACCGCGTCTAGGCGTTGCCGATGAAATTGCCAACAAAAACCTGGTGATTTTGCATGAATTTACCGCCCTCCAACAAAAGTTCTACGCCATCACCCGCCAAAAGAAATTCCCCAACCCTTTGATCGCCGAGCTCGTGCGCTCGCTTGACCCGCTACCGCCGCCCTCAACATCATCATCACCGTCGTCGTCGTCGTCGTCGTCGCACGCCCTCACGCCTTCGCTTGAGCCTGCTTGAGACTGAAGATGCTTGCGGGCGGGCTGGCCAGGGCCCAGGCGACGGCGCTTGCCGATCAAAAAAAACGACAACACGCTTCGTTTGCAGCGTTCACTGACCACACCCCCTCTGCTGCCCTCGTGAGGGAGAGGAAATGTCTGGTGAGCGTACAAAAGAAAGGTGTCTTTTGAGAGCTTGAGGCGTCGTATTTGAGAAAAATCCTTGGCTAAGCGATGTGTACCACCGGGAAAAAACCAAGGCTCGCACTTTTCAGTTACTTCGCAGCCGCCCCAGACGACGCTCGGGCGTAAGTCGCCGTGAGCTGGGCCTGGCCTAGCGAATGCTTCTTGAGATTAAACCCAACGTAGGCTGCCGTGGCATTGGCATCGACCGCAAGTTTTGCGATATCCAGCGCGTAAAGCGTGATGATATAATGGTGCGGCTGATCGCCTTCGGGTGGGCAAGCCCCACCAAAGCCTGGCTTACCAAAGTCCGTCTTTCCTTGCACCGCGCCGTGTGGCAGCTTCTTGCTTGCCCCTTCTACTAAGTGCGTCAGGTCTTTGGGTAAATTGTAGACCACCCAGTGCCACCAGCCACTGCCCGTCGGAGCATCCGGATCGTAAACGGTGAGCGCAAAACTTTGCGTCCCAGCGGGCGCATACTCCCAAGACAAGTCGGGCGATAAGTTTTTACCCTGACAACCCATCCCGGAAAACACCTGCTTGAGATCTAAACTTCCGCCGTCTTGGAGCGACTGACTCATGAGTTTAAAAGTTGCAGGGGATTCGCCCGCCTGAGACGGTGCGCCGAACACGATCGTGGCCAAAGCCATCCCGCTCACCAGTTTCGCTCCTGCTTGGAGCACACTTTCCATCCAACCTTTGCGTAAGCTTGTCATTGCTGACCTCCTTGTTAAGCGTTTTTACCGACCGCCACACGCCCGCCTCCGGTCGCAAGGTCGCACACTAAAGGGGTGGTGAGTGACGGACTTAAAAAGAGCCGCAAGGTGGATGGCTCAGCAAAAAGCGATTTCTTGTTCTCAAAACACCCCAGCAAACAACACACCAGGACTCTCCGCTTTAGCCTGCCATGATATGCGCGCCGCTATCCACATAAATCGTGCTTCCCGTGATACGACGCCCCCCAGGTGAGCAAAGAAAAGCTGCGAGCGCCCCGACGTCATCGGCATGGATGTTTTCTTTCAAAGGAGTTTTTTCTTCCGCGGCAGCCAGCATGCTCCGAAAATCACGAATCCCTGCAGCAGCCAGCGTCTTCACCGGACCGGCTGAGATGGCATTGACTCGGATTTTTTTTGCGCCCATGTCGTACGCCAAATACCTGACGGATGCCTCAAGCGCAGCTTTGGCTACCCCCATGACGTTATAGTTGGGGACCACTTTCTCAGCGCCGTAATAACTGAGACTCAGCAGCGATCCGCCGCCTTGTTTTTCCATCAAAGGCTCCGCTTTGCGCGCTAAACCCACTAAGCTATAAGCACTAATGTCCATGGCCGTTTGAAAACCCTGACGCGAAGTGGCAATAAAGCGCCCCTCTAAATCCTCCCGTTGGGCAAAGGCCACAGAATGGATCAAGATATCCAGCTTGCCCCAGCGCTTGCCCACGGTCTCAAAAAGTTGATCAATTTGGTCGTCTTGTGCCACATTACAGGGCTCAATCAAATCGGAGTGCAAGGACTCAGCCAGCGGCCGTACCCGCTTTTCCAGCGCCTCACCCATGAAGGTGAAGCCGACTTGCGCACCGGCTTGCGCCAAGTGCTTGGCAATCGACCAAGCGAGACTGCGCTCGTTGGCCACCCCCACCACTAGCGCGTGGCGCCCTGTTAAGTTTTTTACAACCTCTCCACCTACGAGCCCGTTTGTTTCCGTCATTGTGTTTTCTCCTTCATAGTGCTTCCCTTTTTTGTGCGCTTTCTAGCGCTCCTTCGATCGCCTTCAGTCCTGCAGACTCCCCTGCAACTCCCAAGACCGGGGTGCGCTCCCCGCCCCTCTCACGCTTTTTTTGTGAGGGGTGAGCCCCCCCACACACCTACTCCCTCAAAGTCGAGGGCTTCGAGTCGCACCCTTGCTCTTTTTTTGCTCCCGACCACTCTTACTGCTTGCCTTGCGCAGCATGACGCTCGGAGTCTTCATGGGCGGCGGCGCCGCTGCCGCAGGTTTTTGCTCCCAGCCCTCACACGCCATGGTGAGCTCTGCCAGTGCCTGCGGTTTAGCTCGCTCACCCAGCGGCGTCACCGATAACTTGCGGTAGGTGATCCACTTGCCGTCTTTTTGAAAAGACTCATCCGCTTGCGCAATCCAGTCGGCTTTTCGCAAGGCGCTTAGTAAGTCCTCAAACTCGCGCCTTGGCAACTTGGGCTCTAATTTCACGATTTCTTGATACAACCGACCTGCAGCCAAGTAATGACTGCCTGATAAAATCCGCATCAGCTTGGCCACCGTCTTTTGCTCGCCGAGCTCTAAGCTGCGCTCTTGAAAGTGACCGTTTGCAGCCGGGGCACAGCGATCACACGACCCGCACGCCTGCCGCTGATCGTGGCGATCGCCAAAGTGCTCAATCAACGCCACCATACGGCAGCCCTTCACTCGGGTCAGCAAGGTCATTTGATGCAATAACTTTGCCTTATACTCCCGCTGCTGGGTGTACAGCTGCTGCCAACTACCAGGCTTGGCACTTGCACTGGCGTTCAGTGTGATTTGGCCATCCGGATGAATCATCAGTAACTGAAAGGCTTGCAACTTCTGCATCGCCCGCTCGAGATCAGGCACCGCGCCTGAAAACTGCAGCACCCGCAGGGCTTCTTCGGTTTGCAACTCCGACCACACCCACTCCCTGCGGCTCAGCTGAGCAAGCAGATTTTCAAACACCCGCAAGGCCGGGTAATCCCGCTCCCAAAAATACTCATGCGTCCTCAGATCTTCCAGTGAAAAGAACAACAAGGCCTTCGACGGCAAGCCATCCCGTCCAGCCCGCCCGATTTCTTGATAATACCCCTCAACGCTTGACGGCAAGGCGACATGAATCACGCTGCGCACGTTCGGCTTATCAATCCCCATACCAAAGGCAATAGTGGCCACAATCACATCGAGCTTGCCACTTAAAAACAAACTCTGATTGCGCTCCCGCTCTTGTGGCAAAAGCCCAGCGTGATAGATCCCTATCCGGAAATCGTCTTGAAACTCTTCAAGGATTTCCATGGCCGACTTGCGCGTCCCGGCATAGACGATCGCTGGCAAGTGGCCGGGCTCTTTTAAAAACTTCGCCACCTGATCCCTCCGACTCGCCGTGCCTAACTCCGTCATTTGAATGGCAATGTTGTCACGACGAAATCCGTGAATCGACAAAAGGGGTGATTGTAAACCCAACTGCTGGGTAATGTCCTGCTGGACGATGGGAGTCGCCGTGGCCGTTAAGGCCACCACCGGCGCTGGACGAAGCGCGAGCAGCCGATCCTTCAAGAGACGATAATCGGGACGAAAATCATGCCCCCACTGCGAGATACAGTGCGCCTCGTCAATGGCAATTAAGCAGGGCGGGTGTTTTTGCAGCATCGTGAGGAAATACGACAATCCCAAGCGCTCAGGGGCGACAAAGAGAAACTCTAACTCCCCTTGCAAATAGGCTTCGCAGACCTCGCGCGACTCCTCACGGCTGCGCCCCGAGTGAATGCGCTCGGCTGCAATCCCCCGCAACGCCAACTGCGCCACTTGATCCTCAATCAGCGCAATCAAGGGACTGACCACCAGCGTCGTGCCTCCGCGCAGCAGACCAGGTAATTGATAGCACAACGATTTTCCGGCGCCAGTCGGCATCACCACCAGCACGTCTTGCCCGTCCACCAGCGCCTGGCAGATCTCCGCTTGATGCGGCCTGAAGTGCGAGAAACCAAAGGCAGCCTCTAACACCGCCAACATGTCTTGCGCGGGAGGAGGAGGCGGCAGAGGATTCCTGCTTGCCTCTAGCAATTCGTCAGGCAGGGGAAAAGGGAAGGCAAAGGCCGCAGCCTCCCTTCGCAACTCACCCGACGCCCGCTCGGCATGAGCGTCTTGCGCTTGCGGCGCTTCAGGAGACCCGGTGGGTGGCAGGTTGTTTTTTGCGCCTTTCGTTGGCGCGTGATTCACGTCTGGCATTGCTTTGGCCCCATACTGTCACACTCAAAAATCTTTTCCAGCCCCTTTTTGCCGTAAGCGCGGAAAAAGACCCTTCTCCCCTCTCTCTCACTCTCTTTCTAGCTGACATGCGCCTCTGCCAAAAAAACCTGCCAAAGCTTTTGACGCCACCCCCGGGCTTCAGGTACTTTTGGCCAGCATGAAAATTTTAACCTGGAACGTCAACGGTATCCGCGCCGCAAGCCGGCAACACTTCCCCGAATGGTTTGCCCAAAGTCTAGGCGATATCATTTGCTTGCAAGAAACTAAAGCACAACCGCATCAGCTGAGCGAAGCACTATTGCATCCCTTAGGCTATCACTCCTTCTGGAACTCCGCCCAAAAGCCAGGCTACAGCGGGGTGGCGCTGTTTTGCAAAAAAGAGCCGCTGCGGGTCATCACCGAACTCAACATCCCGGAGATTGATACGGAAGGAAGGCTGCTTGCCGCAGAATTTGCAAGCGTCATCTGCGTGAACGCCTATTTTCCCAATAGCCAGCGCGAAAAAGCCCGTTTGCCCTATAAATTACGTTTTTGCCAAGCCTTGATGCAGTTTTGTGAGCAATTGCGTACGGGAGGAAAAACCGTGGTGCTTTGCGGTGATCTTAACATTGCTCATCGGGAGCTTGATCTTAAAAACCCCAAAGCCAATCAAGACCAAGCAGGCTTCTTACCCGAAGAGCGTCAGTGGCTCAGTCAGTTTTTACAAGCAGGCTGGGTGGATGGCTTTCGGTACTTTCAGCCCAACGAGGGGGGGCATTATACCTGGTGGAGTTACCGACCCGGGGTGCGAGCGCGCAACATTGGATGGCGCTTGGATTATTGCCTCACCCAGCAAGAAAGCCAGGATCGCCTACAAAGCGTGCTCCACCAGCCAACCCAGCTGGGCTCAGATCACTGCCCGGTGATGGCCTGCCTGCGCGACTAGGTGCGTGCTTTTTTCCGTGGACAAGGACAAGAGCACTGATCGCACTCTCGCGCAACCGCAATCCGGGCAATGAACCTTAAGGGGAAGGCCCCAGCAAAAAACTGCGAGTCGTTTTGCTCGAGCAAGGACGAGGAGCGTTCAGCTTGGGTAACCTCCTTGAGTCATTGCCCATTTTGAGCCAAATCAATTGCACCTTAGCTTACCCAAGTGCTGATCCAACTGCTCCTCGAGCTCTTCATCAGCTAGGACTCTACCGGCTTTAGCATCGACCCGCCCCTCTTCCACTCCAGCAATAAACTCCTCGCTCTCTTGCAATCGATCAAATTCCTCGGTGTTGATAACGACGGCTGAGGCTTTACCATTTTGGGTAATGACTCTAGGACGGCCCGACTCGTGCAGCTTATGCAGAATCTTTGCCGCTTGAGCTTTGAATAAGCTGAGCGAGATGATGTCTTCTGTTACTTGAAATTTTTTAGAGCTTCGATTGACCTTCATTTAAAAATTTTTTCACCTCTATTTTAGGTTGGAACTCAGCCCCAGTCAAAATTTTTTTACCCATTATTCTCCTGCAACCTTTGCCTGTGCCGCTATCCTTAGAAAATACCTAAGTTTCCATCAGTTGCAACCCTTTTTAGCCTCTCAGAAAGTAGCCCCCCCGGTGTCAGAATTTTAGCAAATTTTGAGTTGACGGGTACGAATCGTTATCGTACTTTTGACGCCAGCCTGGATCTGCCCTGTAAAGTAACTATTACTAAGTTCGCTCAAAAGCAGCTTAAAAAACTTCCTTTCCATATTAAAGACCACATTTTGACGTGGGCATGCTCTGTTGAGCGGACAGGTATTAGAGAGGGGGATAAAGTTATACCCGGCTATCATGACTAACCCTTAAAGGGCGATCAGACCAGCCGACGGTCGCTACGCTTAAATCGTTCCTATCGCTTAATTTCAGAAGAAGCAGAAAATCATAATTTCTTGGTCATTGGAGTCAAGGAGATTAACAAACATGAGTACTAAAGAAAAAAACTTAGTTGTTCTTTTAGAAAAAGAGCTCGGAGCTTTGACTTTTGGTCGCTTTCTAAGCGGGGGGTACGGTCTTCCCGCAACCTTTCTCAAGTTGCCATGGCCAGCTTTTTAGGAGTTTCTAAAAGTGCCTTGTGCGATCTTGAAAAGGGACGTCACCAGGTAAGCCCCTTGATGGCTGCGAAAAGCGCTGGAACTTGTGGATTATCCAGCGCGCTTGCAGTGAGTCTAGCGTTGCAAGATCAAGTGAGTAGGACCGGACTTAAAATGAACGTGGTGGTCCAAGCCGCTTAAAATTTGATCTAGCCTGTCCCAGCAGGTCGTTTTTAGGCTAAATTTTGTTCCCGGGATTGGGACCAGCTTTCTAGGCCCTTGAGACAACCTATTTTTGATCACACCCGTCACGGTCACGCCGAGCGCCGAAGGCTGCACTTTTCAGAAAACGCAGCATTCTCAAGCGAAACGCCCCCAAGCACCACTTGCTAGCTTGCTTACGCTTCAGGCCAAATCTGCTCAGCCAGCACGGTTCTGCGGTAGGAAAAAATCTCTTTCACCATCTGCTTGACCTTCCAGCCTGCCACCCAAGCTCCCAGATCCCCAAGCGGCACCTGATAACGCACCCGGTCGGTGATCAGGGTGCCTGAACCTAACACTTCAAAGCGATGGGTGTGATGCCACAGCTTATAAGGCCCGGTCAGCTGCTGATCGACAAACTGCTGAGGGGGTTGCCAGTGCAGGATCTGGGTCCGCCAGTAGAAAGGGATCCCAAAGAGTTTCAAGCGATAGTCAATCAGCGTGCCTTCTTGGAGGGTCTCGGTGTTTTTAGCCAGCACCAGGAAATGTAAAAACGGCGGGGTGAGTCGCTCCAAGTTTTTTTCTGAAGCGTAAAACGGAAAAACCTCCTCAAGCTTACGATTGATAAACTGCTGCTCCTCAAGCACGCACTCCTTGTTGCTCTCAGGCGCCAAAAGATCTGCTAACGCACCTGCTAAGTGGGGAAAAGAAAATAAGAATCCTTGTTCTTGCGCTACCTGCGGCAAGACCCGCTGGGACGACAGTACGACTTGTGCTAATTCACCAAACAGCGCTTTGACGACAAACTCGGGGGTCTTCAGTAAAGCAGGCTTCTTCAGCACTCTGGCAAGCGTGGTGGCAAACTCTTTTTGTCGCACCGGTTGCGGCGCCGTGGCATTCACCACGCCCTGAACCTTGGGATTTTCTAAGCACTCGAGCAACAAGCGCTCAACGTCTTGATAATGAATCCAACTCATCCACTGGGTGGCGCTGCCTAAAGGACCGCCTAAGCCCATTTGAAAAAGTGGCACCATTTTCTCTAACGCGCCGCCGCCTCGACCCAGCACAATCCCAATCCGCAAACATACACAGCGCGCCACACTTTTGGCTAAAAACGCTGAGGTTTCCCAATCCTCGCAGACTTTCGCTAAAAAGCCTTGACCGACTCTTGAGACTTCCGTCAGCACTTCATCACCGCGCTCACCGTAATAGCCAATGGCAGAGGCAGAGACAAACACCGGGATTTTGTGGCGCATTACGAACGCTGCGAGCTGAGCGGTGGGTTGCACGCGGGAAAGCTCAATCTCTTTTTTAACCGCCTCCGTCCACCGCTTGCCACCCGCCACAGGCTCACCCACCAGATTAATCACCGCGTCAATCGGCATGCGACCGTCTAACTCGGCCGGCAAGGACGATTCGCCTACTGCCCACTCCAACCAAGTGGCAGGATAGGGTGCCATGCGTTTGGCCTTTTTAACATCGCGCGACAAGCCGATGATCTTATGACCACGCCGCACCAGCTCAACGCCTAGAGACTTGCCAATCCAACCGGTTCCACCTGTTAAAAGAATGTTCATATTTAAAATACCTCACCTGGGGTTTAAGCCCGAAGACGCCTTCGGTGCAAGACCATTACGAAGAGAGCACAAGCTCAGCCAGCATCAGCAGCCTTCAATAACGAGGGAGGGGCAAAGAGGTGACTCGTTCGCTGACGAGTCTATTGACGACTCCGCTTGGGCCTAAGGAGGATTTTAGCCCTCTCTCTTTTTTACCTCACTTTGCCCCTGTTTTTTCCCTGACATTTTAAGTTCATCGCTTACCTTAAGTCTAGCAGAACTCCCCCACCCCCGCACGCTCTCTTTTTTTATGCCCTACGGGTGTGTCCCCCCTCGCTCAATGACACACCCCCCTCCCCCACGCTAAACCCTCACTCTACCCCATGCCACCACCCGCACGCCCAGTCACCCCTCAGCTGACTAAGATATTGTAACCTTTAGGTTTTTACTGTGCAAGCCGTACCTGCGCCGACCGAGGAACCTACGTCAAGCGAGTACCCCTTTCACCGCTCTGCTAGTGGAGCGAAGACACCCCCACTTGGCACCCCTCTTCTTGCTCACACTCCTCGTTGCCCTCCGACCAGAGCTCACGCGCCTACAGACTTATGTTCACTCAGCTTTTTAAAAAACGACAGAGAGAGAAAGAAAGAGGAGGGGCGATAGGTTGCGCAACAGGAGGGCTTTTTCGGGAAAAAGTAAAGAAACGGGAGAACCATTCCCCCCCCCTCACCTCCCTCCGGCCTCAACCCCTGACGCTCGCTTGCATGTCCGCACGCCACCCACTCACTCACCCCGCACGCAGCATCAGGCCACACTAACACCGTCTGGAGCTATGTTCAGCGGTTGCTCCACTGTCAGAAGTCCCCAAGCTTTCAAGTCCACGGGTGAGATCATCGATTAAAAAACACAGGTAAAAAACACAGGTAAAAAACGCAGAAGCCCTCTAATTTTCTTTTTTTTTGGAGACGCTGTAGTTTTTTTTCTTGAAAAAATTTTGCTCGATAGAATAAAAAAAGTGACTGTTCACCGCATTTTCTGCGGAGTGGATGGAATCTTGAGGAAAAGGCTAGGATGGTGTCAACATGACACGAATCCTCTGCTTACGAGGCGCCCATCGGTTATTTGTTCGAACCAGCATAAACTCGGGGCTGACCCAGCAGAAAAGCGTGGAAATAAAGAGTTCGATTTGACGCATAAACTTCTTTTTTTTTCTCATCTGCTTTAGAGCCCGTTTCGCAAACCCCGAATATCATAGTTTAGCTAAAATGACGCAAGCGCAGGCTAAAAATGTCATTGCCCGATAGACTTCGGGGCGGTGAATCCGTCGCGTTCAAATCCCTTGGTATTAATTAATAAATGAATGGTTACGTTCAACAACCCACCGCTTGGCATTATAGCGTCGAATGGGGTTAACTTGAGCCCCGCGCTTGATAATATGAGAAGTGTAGCCTCACTCTTCTACTAGCTGCCGGTTGGCAGCTGAGTCGAAGCCCTTGTCTGCGCAGAGTTGCTGCTCAACTGCTTTTGGTTTAGGCCGGGGTAGTCCAATACTTTCGAGGGTTTCTTCAATCTGGTGTATATCGGACTCGTTTGCTGGAATGATCTTAACCGCAATAGGTATACCATTTTTGTCAGTTAAGATTATATGCTTAGTTTCGGCTCAGCCCCGATCTGTTGGCTTCTTTCCAGTATTTTTAGAACATCCGGGAGCCTGCTTTAAGGACCCATCGATCGATTGGAAAGACCAATCTATGCCGAGTGTCTCCTCGTACAATTGCAATGCCTCTTCCATGAGTTGATCAAAAAAAACCGGCGCTTACCCACTTTTTTAGATATTTTCCAAGACTGGTGCGGCTGCCAAAATGCCTTGGAACCAGACCCCATTGGCATCCTGATCGAACCTAAAACAACAAGCCACAAAAATTTTTCTAAGGTCTGCGTGAGGCCGCCCCCCTTTCATTCCCTTGCCAGTTTCAATTTCAGGAGGTAAAATTTTTTGGATCAGTTTCCAGTCTTTTTCTGATAGAGTGCAAGTCGAGGGAATCAGGTGCGCCTTTCTTGGTTGATATCTGAAAGACATACATGAATTACCTAATTTATTTTATTTAGAGTTTTGCGAAACGGTGTCTAAGGGTGTTCCCCCTCCCGGGTATACTTCAAACTCATGGAGTAGTCTGACCGCACAGCTTTTCACGCTTAGGAACGGGACACCGACTCCTGCTTTTAACACTGGGATTTTTTTTTGGAAAGAGCAACACAGGTTTGCTCTGGGGCTCAGGCTCTGCTTACCTCACTGGCGCCCTAGACGACGTCGCGCTCTGGAGCACCGCCCTCAATCAAACCTAAATCACCGCTCTCCACTATAGACAATCGGCAGCCTACGCAGGCACCTTCACCTCGCGCATGCTGGACGGGCCTTGCCAACGGCCAGACCTGGTCCAGCCTCGCTTGGAACCCGACGCTGGCGTTTTTAAAACCTTTGCCGGATGGGGGGGGGGTCGAGTGAGAATGCGACCCATTACACATCGCAATCGGCGAGTCTGATGAGTGGGATCGTGGGAACTAGATGAACCAGCGGATTCAACCACTGTCAGAGACAACTCGGGAAGCGCAAAAAACGCTACGGTGGGCACGGGAGTGACGCTTGGGGCGCCGGGGAGATTTGGGACGGCGGCTTATTTTAATGGAACGAGTAGTGGGTTAATTACTGGTTCTGATGCGGCATTACCTGAAGGGTCTGCGGCAAGAACGCTTCAAGTTTGGATAAATCCTGCAAGTCTCAAGAATCAAAGAGGTATTTTTTATTACGGAACTGGAACCACAGAGAAAGCTTTCGGCTTTTATTATCAGTCTGGACCATTCTCTATCACAGGATGGGGTGATGACTATGGAGTCAGTGACGCTCTCCCAGTGAATGCTTGGACTCACACTATTAGATCTTTTGACGGATCAACCGCAAGAATCTATGCCAACGGAGTCCTAGCGGGAAGCTCCAGCAGCCCTGCTTGGAATACCATTCTGGGAAAATTTTCTTTCGGGACTGATCTTATTGGTGGGGCTCCTGTTAACGGCCTCCTCGACGAAGTCGCCGGTTGGAACCGCGTCCTTTGCGACGGCACCAACATCTGTGCCACCAGCAAGATCTACGAGCTCTACCGCCGCGGCGCTAATCGCCTCAAGTATCAGGTCCGCTCCTGCTCGGACTCCAGCTGCACCACGGGATCGCCTCCTTGGGTCGGGACCGATGGTACCAGCCAGACGTACTGCTTTGAACTCAACAACAAATTAATCCCCAATGACGGCGGGGACTTAACCTTCTCCGATTCGGTGAACACGGGGCTCCCGACTATGAGCTTCTCAAGCTTTCCGTCACTCACTGCGTCGGTGATTCCGACGAATCGCTATTTTCAGTACCGGGCGATCTTTGAAACCACCGACGCCGTGGGTTCTTGCACTTATGGCGGCGTTTCAGAGCTCACTTGCTCGCTGGAACTAAAGTCGGTCGCGGTTGGCCCCAACCACTATGACATCTCGGCGCCGACTTTGATCAGCAACCAGGGCGTGCCGTTTTACACCCTAAGCTGGTTTTTGCAGACTGTGGCCTCAGGGGGTTGCGCAAGCGGCGTGCTCTATAACTTGGGCACGAGTAACACCGGCCCTTGGATGTACTGGAACGGCTCGGCGTGGGCAGCAATATCGCGTCCGTTGGCACTTCAAGCTAGGTCTGCTATAAGGCGATCTTTCAATCCTCAGGCAGCACACGCTGGGTGACACGGATTAAGCCAAGCTGCGCAAAATCCCTAGGTGGCGGCTATGCTCCCCGTCACGCGGCGCTCTCAAGTAGAATTGCTAGCAAGTTGAGCCTTTTGCCTCACCTACCGACGCTGACTTAGCTTGAGCACAAGACGCGCAGTAAGCGCTGTGCGCCCGCGTGAGCCTGATCATGTTCGAGGATCTCATCCACAAGACTGCGCGCTTGTTGGTGTTGCGACTCAGCCAGACACAATGTGGCAAGTCCGTAAGCAACCTTAAGGAAAAAGAAATCCTGACGCCAGGCCATGTCATACTGCCAGGCTGTGCCCTGATCTGCAGCAGCTTGCTGAAGGTCTTGAGGGTCTCGGTTGCTTGGCCCTGCAAGGTGCATGCAATCTTGCCTGCCCTCCTTGTTCCTGAGGATCGGCAGCACGCTCCAGCAAGCCGTAATCACCGCTTGGGTCTGCTGCAAGGGCAGCGCCTGCCTGAATAAAAACCGCACATTGGCGTGATCCCGCGGCTGGACCCTGACCCACTGCAAGGCAAGTGGCATCTTAACGGCAGCAGGGACGTGACGTGCTTGCAGCACCTGGCCTGCGACCGCGCACCACTGCGCGGGCGGGAGCTGCTTGAGGCCTTCGCCCGCAAGCCACGAAACGGCGTGCTGGAGTGGGCCCTTGGTCACCAGGGTGACTCGCAGGAAGCCAAGCCAACCTTGGAGGGATCCTGCGTGATCAGTGGGCAACGCGACGCTGGCGTTTGGCGCTGGGTGGTGGGGAGCTTGCACGGTGAGGTGGCGGTAGAGGGTGGCTGCGAGCTCCCAATCGCCTGCTTGCTCGAGCAAGCCTGCCCAGTGAGTGAGCTGAGCCACGCTGTAAGGCTGCGGCGGGTGGTTGGGCTGGATGAAAGAAGGGCTTGCCGCTTCGGGCGGGAGCCCTGGGTTGACGCTTGGTGCCTTAAAATCTTGGTTTTCTGGTCTTTGCTCTAACATCCCCTGACCTCACACTTCTGGTTTCTGCTCTGGTTGACGCTCCACTCTGTCTGCTGAGTCAGTTCATTGACCCCTGACTGCTGGCGCCTTTTAGCCACTTTTTGACCCCCACCAACGCACGAGCAGCTCGGGGATCTCAAGCAGCGGCTTGACCTCAAGCGCTGCTCCTAAGCCAATTGCCACTTTTGGCATGCCAAAGACCACGCTGCTCGCTTCATCTTGGGCCACCGTTTTAGCGCCTTTTTGCTTGAGCGCCAAGAGCCCTTGCGCCCCGTCCGCCCCCATGCCTGTCAGCAAGACTCCCAGCACTCGCTTGGGATCATGCGCTTGGAGGACGGAGTGAAACAAGACGTCCACTGAGGGCTTATGGCGATTCACGGCTTGCGAGTCATCTAACCTGACCACTCTCCCCCCCCCTTTGGCCGCATGCACTAGTTGCATCTGTTGACCGCCCGGGGCAAGCAGCACGCGGTTGGCTCGCACCTCATCGCCGTCTTGGGCCTCTTTGACTTCAAACGGACACAAGGAATGCAGCCGATTGGCAAGCGCCAGGGAAAACACCGCGGGGATGTGTTGCACAATCAAAATCGGGGGGATTTGCTCAGGTAAGCGAATCAGGATCTCTTTTAAGGCTTCCGTCCCGCCGGTTGAGGAGCCCATGACGATTAACCCCCCCTCAGACGGGAGGCCTCGAGGCGCAAGTAAACGCTGAACGAGGGCGGGCTTTTGTGGGGCGCGGGCTTTGGATTTCACGGCTGCTGCAATCTTAATCTTTTCAATCATTAAAGGGGCAACTTGATCCAAGGCCTCAAGCGTGGGCTTTTGAATATAATCCACCGCGCCGTGCTCTAAGGCCTCCAGCACCGTGAGCCCCTCTTCTTTACGAATCGAGGTGATCAAGACGGTCGGGATGGGAAAACGGGGATGAAAGCGTTTGAGGAGGGTCAAGCCGTCCATCTCAGGCATGTGAATATCCAGGGTAATGACCTGGGGACGGAACTTGGCAATTAAGCCTTCCACTTCCAAGGGGTGACCGGTGGCAGCCACCACCTCGAGGCCTGGGTCAGACGAAAAAATACTGAGCAGCAGCTTACGAATCGTCACCGAGTCATCGACGATCATCACGCGAATCCTCTCAGGATTGGCAGGCTGACCCTTCACCTCACGCCCGGTGACTTGCGCTTGTAACTGGCCGGTTTCTGCAAAAAAGCGCAGCACCGTGCCCTGCGGCTTTTCCAGCACACTTAAGGCCGTAAGCTTGAGTGGCGCAAGCAGCGGCTTGAGCCTTGCAAGCTCTGGGGCGCAACCCACCACCTTCAGCTCAAGCGCAGCCAGCGGGAGTGCAAGCTCTTGCGTCAGCTCCCCTAAAAGTCGGCTGAGACGAGGCAAGACTAAGTCGGGTGCTTGTAGCCATAA
>JAYTHP010000249.1:0-7577 GCA_043732485.1 Oligoflexia bacterium | reverse complement strand
TTGCTGAGCTGATCTTGCAGTTTCGGGCGCAACAAAAAACCACGCTAATTTCGGTCACCAACGAGGTGGAGCGTGCTTACCAATTGGCCGATCGTATTTATTTCTTGCACGACGGCGTGCTGCAAGAAGGTGGCACACCTGCGGCTGTTGCTCAGAGCGATGACCCTTGGATCAGCCATTTCATCCGTGGGGAGAGTAAGTCGTGAGCCGCGAGGGGTTGCCATGAGGGTGGAGTGTGACGCATGAGTATTCGTTTTCAAGGGGTGAGTAAGACCTTAGGTGGTAAGATGATCTTGCGGGATTTGTCGTTTGAAGCCACGCGCGGGGAGATTTTGTTCATCTTAGGGAAAAGTGGCATGGGTAAATCGCTGATCCTGAAGCACGTGGTGGGTTTAATGAAGCCTGATTGCGGCCAAATCTGGGTGAACCAGGCTGAGATTACGGCCTTAAGTGCCTGGGATTTGAGGCTAGCGCGTCAGCAGTGTGGGATGGTCTTTCAGCATCCGGCGTTGCTCGATGGCTTGACGGTGGCAGAGAATGTCGCTTTGGGTTTGCAAGCGCCGGTGGGTTGGGGGGAGCAAGTCTTGCGACCGCGGCTTTCTGAGGTTGAGATTGCCGCCAAAGTGCGTGAAAAACTGGGTTGGGTGCAACTCGATCCGTATGAGGTGGGGGAGTGTCGCCCGGGGCAACTCTCTTTAGGGATTCAAAAGCGCGTGGCGCTGGCTCGAGCCTTGGCGTGTGATCCACAGTCGCTCTTATTTGATGAACCCACCACCGGCCTAGATCCTCCCACCACGCTTGCCGTTCATCAGTTGATTGCTCATTTATCGCTCCAGCTTAAAGTCACGGCAGTGGTGGTGTCGCACGATATCCAAGCTGCCTTGCGCTTTGCCCACAAGGTGTTGGTGCTCGATCAAGGCAGAGTACTGGCCCACGTCACTCCGCAAGCGCTGGTGTGCTCGCCTGAGCCTTTGATTCAAGCCTTTTTAAGCTCGCAGCCGGCCCCAGGTGAAGCAGAAGGCCTACGATGAATCGCCTAATCCGACATTTTTTGCATGAAGTGGGTGGGATTTTCTTGTTTTTAAAGCAGGTCGCTGCGATTGCCTGGAGCATGCCCTGGGACGGGCCGATGATTTTACGGCAAATCGGCTCTATTTTCCTGCGCTCCTTATTGACGGTGGCCTTTGCCGGGGCTTTTGTCGGAGCGATCCTGGCCTTGCAGTTTGATTTGATCCTCGCCCAGTACGATGCCCGCTCGTTTTTAGGGGGCTTAACCACCTCAGCGGTAGTGCGAGAGATTGGTCCACTAATCATCTCGTTTTTACTGGCGGGCAAGATCGGCTCTTTTACCGCAGCTGAGCTGGCCACCATGCGGGTTTCTAGTCAAATCGACGCTCTCGAGTGTCTGGGTTATTTTCCGCTCCATTACCTGGTGATCCCCCGTCTGATTGGTATCACGGCTGCCAACGTTTTGCTGCTTGCCACAGGCTTACTCGTCAGCGTGGTGGGCGGGATGGCTGTGGCTAGTCGGGTCTGCGGCGTGAATTACTTAGCCTTTTTGCAATCAATCCCGCAGTTTGTCACCGCTTGGTCGGTGTTTGGGGGGTTGGTGAAGTCCTTTTTTTACGGCATTATCGTGGCCGTGGTGTCGTGCTATCACGGTTACACCGCCTCAGGTGGCGCGCGCGGGGTGGGGCAGGCGGTGACGCTTGCTGCAGTTTATACCAATCTTTTCGTGCTGTTAGCTAATTTTTTTATTGCCCACTCGCTAACGATTGTTTTGCAGTGGCTGGAGCACTGGGGGATGGCATGAGTCGATTGCTTGAACGGCCTTCTTCGGTTTTGCAGTTTTTGCATCAATTGGGGGGGCCCTTTTTTGATCAAGGCCGTGTTGCAAGCACGGTGTTTTTTCTTGTTTTCAAGATGCTCCAGATCGCCTGTAAGCCGCGGTTGTGGCGCGGTCAGGAGATTTTACAAGTAATCGTTGTTTTTGGGATTGAAAGCATTCCGCTCATTGTACTCTCCACTGCCATTGCCGGGGTGATCATGACCCACGAGATTGCCTGGCATCTGAACGCTGCCTTGCACACGGTGGAGATGATCCCAGGCTTTATTGGGCAATTTATTTTTCGCGAGCTGGGCATTGCGATTCCGGCCTTGCTTTTAGTCGCTAAAGTGGGGGCTGCCACCACCGCTGAGATTGCTACCCTCAAGATCACCGAGCAGCTCGATGCTTTGCGGCTGCTGGGGATTGATCCTTTTGTCTACTTGGTCTTCCCGCGCCTGGTGGGCTCGATTGTCGCTAGTTTTTGTCTCACGGTGATCTCTATTGCGGTGACCACACTGTGCGCGGTGGGGGTGGCGGTGCAGAGTTATCAGTTTTCTTTCGCCGAGTTTTTTCAAGCGGTGGGGCATAGTATTCATGCCTTAGATGTGGCTTGCGCTGCCGTGAAAGGGGTCAGCTTTGGCGCAATGATCCCTTTGATTTCTTGCGCTTACGGGTTACGCTGTCAAGGGGGGGCAGAAGGGGTGGGGAAAGCCACCACGCAAGCGGTGGTGACGGCGACCATCTGGGTGATCACCGCTGATTTCCTGCTCACTTATGTTTTTACCCAAGCCTATTAAGGCGGGCGGGCGGGCGGGTGAGTGAGTCGGACCGTTAGTCGCGCCGGTTTCGGTGAATCAAGAGTGACGAGAAGTGTGCGCGATGCCAAAAACGAGCCCAAGAGCAAGATAACAAGAAAGTCGAGGACCCTGGGATGAAATGGACCAATGAGGCAAAGGTAGGTGGGTTAATTTTAGTGACCTTTGTGATTGCAGCCTTTTTTGCTTTTTCCGTGGGGGTGATGAGTCCTTTCCAAAAAACTTTGCAATTTTATGTGACCTACCAGTTTGCAGGCGGCATTGACGTCGGCTCACCGGTGCGGGTTGCAGGCATTAAAGTCGGTCGGGTGGAGAAAATCGAATTTTTCCCGCTCCAGCAGCAGCAACCAGCCCAGCCCGCTGCGGCTGCTAGCGGGCTGGGAGCCGCGAGTTTGGTCCCCGATTTGCCTTATTATGACGAGACCCTCACGCCTTTGAAGCTGACCCTCTCGGTGCGCACCGACGTCAGTCCAGGGATTCGCGAGGATAGTCAGTTTTTTATCAACCTGGCTGGGATCATTGGCGAGCGCTATATTGAAATCACTCCTGGTCATTGGCAATCCCCCCAGGTGCGGGCCGGCCAGGTCCTCAAAGGGATCGATCCGCCGCGCATTGACCAGCTGATTTCGCAAAGTTTCTCGCTGGCAGGCAAGATTAAGCAGCTCATTGATGAAAATAAAGGCGATTTGGCCCATTCGCTGGAATTGGTCTTTAAACTCTCAGGCAGTCTTAATCGGACTTTAAGCTGGATTGACAAAAGCGCGCTGTTTAAGACCGATCTGGCTTTGCTGATTGGCAATTTAATCGATCTCACACAAGACGCCAAAAAGTTGACGCATCATTTGCAATCCGAGGAGCTGGCCAAGACGCTCAAATTAATGCAAAAACTGGTGGGGCGCTTGGAGCCGCTTGATGCCAAGGCCTTGCGGGAGTTTTTGCAAAGCGAGGGCGTTAAGGTGAACTTATTTTAAGGCCTCACTTGAGCCTTGCGCTGACAAGAGCGGACTAGGGCGAAAGCGGTCTTGTTTTTTTAATCTAAAAAGGAAGGAAGCAACGCATGGCCAGTAGATTGGACGCTTGTATTTTTTGTCAAATCGCTCAAGGCCAAACCCAGTTTTTTAAGGTCTGGGAAGACAGCCAGCATTTAGCCTTTTTATCGATTTTCCCCAACACGCCAGGCGTAACGGTGGTGATCCCCAAAGTTCACTGCGACAGTTACTTGCGTGAGATCTCACCTGCCGTCTATCATCCGCTGATGGATGCCGCCATTCAGGTGGCAAGCCTGCTGGATCAGGGATTTTCAGACGTTATAAGAACTGCTTTTGTCTTTGAGGGCCTGGGTGTCAATCACTTGCACGTCAAGCTGTTCCCGCTGCATGGCATGCAAAGCGACCGTGTGGCGCCGGCGGCAGGGGTGTTAGCGCCGCCCCCTAACAGTGGTGGCGGATTGGCGGTGAAGGCTTCCGAGGTAAAAACGTTTAGCACCCGCTACGAAGGGTTTATCTCTACCCATGATGGCCCGCTTGCCAGTGTCGAGGATTTAAACGGCGTGTTGCAAAAGATCCACACAGGGGCGGGCAAATAGCAGGCTTTGATTGCAGGAAGCGAAGTGGGGCGGGTGGGGGGGGGTTAGTCGGAGGGGGCCGGGTGCGGCGACGGACCAGGTGGTGACGGACCGGTTGATGGAATGAGGGGACATGACGCGCGTGCATCGCAAAAAAGTTTCCGTCAGCAGCCGCGATCAACGCTACCAGGGGATCTCGTCCAGGAGTAACGGATCCTCTGCTTCTGGCACGCGGGGGTGCTCCTTCCAGGGGCCCTCGGTCGGCGGAGCTTCGTGCAAGGGATCGTCTGCGAGGAGGTCATCTTCCGGTTGCCCGTCTTCCCAGGGTTCTTGCATCGCTGCTTGCTCGAAGCGCCTAATGGTTTCTTCCACCCCCAGTTCCCAAAGACTCAGGGTTTGCTCCACTCTTTTTTGAGACTTTCGCGCGATCCCTGCGGCTTGACGCGCCAGCTTGGTTGCTAGCAGATCTTTCCCGCGCAGACACCAGCCGAGTTGGGTGTCTTCAAAGTCGAAAGCCAACCGCAAAATCCTGCAATCGAGCTCGTTTTGGGAGCAAATAAGCCCTGACTGCAGGTCCTGCTTGAGTGGGGTGCGCTTCAGGCGTTCCTTGATGCGAATCCTCACTCTGCGGTCACCTCGCTCAGTTGCGATTTGCAACGTCCGCAAAATGGCAAACTGGGCGAGGTTTTGAGTAGGCACCTCGGAGCACGGGTAAGTCTCACCCACAGTCTCGACGAGGGGGCTTTTGCGCTTTTTCTTATTGCCTGCTTGAAACACGATCCCCACCCCCACCCGTTGCTCGGTAAAGTTACAAGAAATCCCCAGGGTGAGGGTATGAACAAGGGGGCGCTCGATTGCGCTGGTCGCTGTACTAGTCGCTGTTCTTGTCATGGTGCGTCTCACGCTGCTGATTCCTCAAAAAAAATTAAGTCCCAAGCTTGAGGCAGACGACTGGCAGAAGCTTAAAACGTGCCTCTCTAGCACCAAACCGGGGTGTGCCCTCACAACGGAGGGCCTTCGTGGATGCCCAAGAGAGGGGTGAGCCACTGCGGGCCAAAGGCTTCTTTTAGCTAGCGTCTGCTAGTGGCTGTCAAAAGCAAAAATCGGACCTAAAAAAAGTTCTCATGCCTGCGATCGCCTAAGCTTGTGCTTTGTACCTTAAAGGGCCTCCCCTGTCAGTGGCCGATGCGTCATCGAGAAAAAGGTGACAACGACACGGATAAAAGAAAGGTGAAATAGCAGGACAACAGCCGACGAGGGAACCACGGGTTTCTCGCTAATTGATTGATTTTATGCCACAATACCGCGACTTAGGCATCCCGTCTCTTTTCAATCTCGCGACGTTCGGCGTAAGGGCAGTCGTTTTGTTCAAAGGGCCGTTTCCAAGAGATCATCCTTAAAAGACCATCATAAATCCGACATCAATCCATCAGTGAAGCGGGAGTTTCCCCTAAAAGCAGGAGGATGTATCACTGTCGGCTTGGTTTCAAGTGTAAGGTGCGGCGGCCTCTTCTGGGTTCGCCTAAGGTTATTTGGTTTTTTTTAAGGGGGGTAGGGTGTGTTGCTGTTTGAGGTGACGACAGAGTGCGATTAAAAGCTCCGATTCTTGGTCTGCGATCTTATCAGACTTTGCGAGGTGTTGTCTTTTTTGAAGGATTTTTTTAATTTATAGTAAAAAATAAATTTATTGTTTACATTTTTTATATATTAATGTATATAAATATTCTTGTTTAGGTATATTTAACAAAAAAGAGAAAAAACATGAATTTATCGATAAAGTTTGTCAGTGCTGCGTTAACCCTCAGTGTCTTGACCGTCAGTGTTTCCCCTTCGTTTGAAAAGCACGCGTTTGCAGCGCAGCCTTCTGGCAGGGAGGACACTCGGGGCGGAACCAAGTTCTATCATATTGCGCTTTCTAATGAGCAGGCGTCAGAGCTTGGGCTCACCGATTTATCCGGGGCCAAAATGAAGGCGATTGTAAAAAAGTGGTCTTCAACGGTCGTTTACGGCATATGGGCTGCAGGCGTTGCTGGTTTAACCGTCGCAAGCAATCGCTTTGGCTACGGCAGGCAGATCTGGCCAGGGCGGGCAGAAGCTGCGCCCTTATTTGAAGGGAATATTGGTGGCAACTTAGCCGTCGCTGCTGTTGCGAGTCTTGCAAATGTGTACAATGTGAACCCTGAGTCTGCTAGGAGGGTTATTCAACTTGCGGAAGTGATGGGAATTCCTGTGAGTTTCCTTCTTGTGAACAGGGTCAACTTGAGTTTCATTCTTGCCCAAGGGGTCAACTGGGGTGTGCAAAAGGAGTTGGTTTACCATGAGTCAGAGGAGAATGCCAAAGTCATCAAGGCTGCCGAGCAGTTAATCGCCACAAACACCAGGGCTACTTGTGAGAATTTAGCAGGACTGCAAGCGGAGCGGTTTTCTTCGATCCATCAGGTGGTGATGCGTAAGCTCACGCATCAAGATTTCGCGCAAGGGCTGGTGTATCTGAACGGTCGGCCGCTTGGAGTTGAGGCTTTAGGGGGTAAAAGCGCAGGGAATTTTTACTTATTTAATCGCACCCCACTCTGCCGCTTGATTCAAGATACGTCTGTTAGCGCTGATACTTTAATCGCTCAGCAAGCGAAGGTAGCCCAGTAAGCGTAGCTTAAGCGCTTAGTTCGGGGACTACTTTAGCGCCTAAGCTTGATCTTTGACCGTAGGGTGTGCTGCGCCTCAAGGCCGCGTTTCGGTCAAAGCCCTGCAAAAAAAAGGTCCACTATCAACAGTTTTTTAAAAAAAATATTGTGTGGCTCGCTGACAACAGCAGCTAATTTTAGAAAGAGTCGGCCTGATTTTTGCACTGGGTAAGCTTGTTGCGACCATGAGGTGAGACAGCGTCGACGAGAAAGAGCTGATTGAGGGCAAGTTTTTGGATGAGGCAGGGGTGAGAGAGTTCATTCGCGGCGAGGAACGCCACCGAAAAACGATCACAAAGTGGCGCGTCAGAGTCGTGGTTCAGAGTCATGCGTCGGAGTGCTTCAATATAGCGTGCAGTCCTAGCCCCGTAATTATGGTAAGTGATTTTACGGTCTGTGATTTCTGGCGACTAATCTTGAGGTAGGCAATTTTTTTTACCTGCAGCGATTCTTGGGTGCTTAGAGCCCGTTTCGCAAACCCCGAATATCATAGTTTAGCTAAAATGACGCAAGCGCAGGCTAAAAATGTCGTTGCCCGATAGACTTCGGGGCGGTGAATTCGTCGCATTCGAATCCCGCGGTATTGATTAAGCCATGAATGGGTACGTTCAACAACCCACCGCTTGGCATTATAGCGTCGAATGGGTTTAACTTGAGCCCCGCGCTTGATAATATGAGAAGTGTAGCCC
>JAYTHP010000248.1:0-2217 GCA_043732485.1 Oligoflexia bacterium | reverse complement strand
TGGCGTGAGGGCTTGTGCCAGGAGTGCGACACTTTCCTCTCTGGTTTGCAGCAGAAGGGTGGCTTGCGGGTCACTGGTCCAGCTTTTTTCTTGATCATGGTGCCATTTGCCAGAGAAAGTCAGGCCACGGGCGACGGCTGTTTTTTGCTTGCCTAAGAAAAAAGTGGCAGTCTGGGTCATCAGGCGCTGGGCTGGGGCTAAGGCTTGAATCTCAGGTGCGGTGAGCAGCGGCGCAAAGGCCAGGCCTGGATCCTCCCTGCGCAAGAATTCCTGGAGCTGGATTTCGCCTTCGCTTGCCACACGTGCGGCAGGCAAGTGAAAGATGACTTGGCCCTGTTGCAAGAAGAGGAGGCAAGGAAGCTCGGAGATGCTGTAGGCAGCACTCATGAGCTGATCAAAGTCCACCACCACCGGAAGGGTGACCTCCTTTTGTTGGAGGATGAGCTGGATTTTGGCTTTTTCGCGCCAAAAGCTCTCATTACCGACAAAAACCAGCATGATGCGCACCGGGTGCAAATGATAACGCTGATGGTAGGTTTTGGCAAGCTCCATGAAAAACTGCCCATCCCAGTCGGCGGGATCGAGAAAAAAAAGTAGAAAATTATTCTCCGTCCACTCAGGCTTGAGCGAAAACGAGGCAACAGCTTGATTCTGCTTGAGATAAGCCACCAAGGGCTCGCTTCCATACCAAAAAACAGACAGTTCTGAGGAGGCTAGCTCGAGGGCTTCCTTTAACGTGATTTCTTCTTCGTCTAATTGCCACATCGCTCTTTTACCCCTCCGTCCGCCCCCTGTCCGCTTCTTCCCCAGCGCCGTCTCATTGCAAAGCTCACTCTCTCTTTGCTCCCCTCTTCCCCTTTCTCATCTTACCCAAAACGCTGAGCGATCGACAGGGAATAATTCCTATGCCAGCTGTACGACTCCTCAAGAAGGGGAAGTGTGACCGGGGGCCCTTAGGCTCAATTAGTCGACTAAATTACTTTGCTATTAGCGAAGAAGGAAAGCCAGGGCCGAGTGCTTGGCATCAGCAGAGCCTCAAGTCAGGTGGGCGAAGGAGGGTGTGCGCCCTTCCTTAAGATTTCTTTGGAAGATCTTAAGTCAGTCTTAGTAGGTCTCGATCTCATACCCCTCAAAGTCGGGCGCAGCAAAAAAAAGGCCAAGTGGCGGCGCCTGCTGCCTGATTCCAAGACGCTTGCCTAGAAAATAGTCAGCCCTCAGGGCCTGGCTGCAACCCCTGACGTTTCTTGGCTTTTAGCGGCATCTCGCGTGACTTACGTCAACCGTGACCCCGTGCCAGCTGCCTGGCATGACCTGTGCACTGAGACGAAAGGGCGGAGATGGCCCCACCACCATGAGGCTTTAGAGTGAGGCTTGCCTGAGCTCAGCAGGAAGTGGTTTTCGCCTGGGTGAAGTCAGGCGTTAGCGGTCTACCCCGCCCCCCAAGTGACTCAGCGCGTTGCCTGGTGAGTGGATGAATGAGGGACCACCTTTGGCTGGGTGCGTCTTTTTAGCCGTCCTGCTCGTCAGATCAGACCACCCAAGTAGCGAGAGGTGTGGGCGGGCGAGTTGTGCGAGTTTTGAAGGAGAGTCGCGTTGAGTATGAAAGCAACCGGGCGCTGGATGCGGGCAAAGAATCGGTGCGACAGAGACGGGCAAACAAGGAGCGGACGACTAAGATTAGAAAAACTAACTGCAGGCGAGGGGTAAAAGCCGACACCACGGTTGCAAAGTTGCGCGGCAGTGAGCTGGACTTTGAAAACTCAGGAGGGGGCAAAGCCGGCGTAAGATGCCCCCTCCTGAATTTTCAAAGTCCAAGCGTTAGGTGAGTGCTAGGTGAAATAAGACGAAGCACGGAGGGTTAGCCGTTTGCGGAGTAAAGAAGTTTAACGGAAAGCTGCAAGGAACCTCTCCCCAATCCTGTCGCAGTCCTGAAAAAATAAGAAGGTCTAAAGGTTTTTTTGCATGATCGTTTGGTGGCTATCAACCACTTTGCTGATTAAAGGAGTAAGAAAAAATGAGAAAAAACTATTTGTATTTAACCCGTCATAGAACCAGACAGACTAGAACCATGCTGAGCTTATCACTTGGCGCATTGCTGTTGTGCAGTTCGGCAACTAGCTTTGCAATGACCCCACTTCATGTCCAATTTAAGAAAAAGGCAAGAGTGAACGTCTTCCGCGGCGAGATCCTCAAAGCCGTTGTGAAAGTGGCCAGTCC
>JAYTHP010000247.1:0-2219 GCA_043732485.1 Oligoflexia bacterium | reverse complement strand
TCGAGGTTGGGGCAAGAAGGTGTGTGCCGCAACTCAAAACCTTGTGAAAACCCTAAGGAGAAGACGATCATGAGAATATTCAATTCCCCCAGTCAACTCAGTCAGACGTTGCCAAGCAACCCCTCCTGGCCCGCAAGCTGTTGGGGTTACAGGGGAAAAAGATTGGCTCAGTAAGCTTTTTGGCAAGTGCTTGTTTAGTCAGCGCATTGGCTGGTTTAGAGGCTAGGACTAGTAGTGGTAATTTCCAAAAAAGTCGGAACTGCAGTCGGGCTTTATGCAAGAGCAATCGAAGCTAGCCTACTCGGAAGTAACCGCTGCTTTAGTGGAGTTTCATCAAGATCCTAGTGGTACGGTCGCCCCCCAGAGAGATTTGGGGGTACAAGATCAATATCAGCTGCAGTCTTAAGTCCTGAGTGACCTTGACGCAAGCTCATCCGAGGAGTCGTTGTTGCGCCCGTGGTGTAGGGCCTTCAGTGCAAAGCGAAGAGACGGTCAATCAGCGTCGGCAATGGGGTTTGGAGCGAGTCACCACGTCGATGACCACAAGCAGCGAATCTGACGGCGAGCGCTTGGGGCTGGACCAGCCGCCGGGAGCTCGAGGGGCTAGAAGAACTTTCCTCAGCGCACGGTCCTCCGGCCGGCTGTTCCCTCGTGTAGGTTTGCAGCCTGAGGTTTCCCATGCCTCAGGCGCTAGTGGCTCCTCGTTTTCCCTCTCTTCCCTGGTTTCTTCTCAGCGCTCACCAGCGCCCGGCGGGATGAAGCCCCGGTTCAAGCAAGGGGCGTAAGCACAAGAGGGATGACTTCAGGCGGCAAAAAAACTAAGCTAACCCATCATCAGGGGAGCCCAAGCCTTTGAGGGAGTGTTTGACGGAGGTGAGGCGATCTCTATTACCCCTTCGCCTTCTCTTTCTTTTTCTCTTGCTGCTTGACCGTGAAAGCGGGGTTCAGACAAGCTAACATTCCCTCAACGAGCAAAAATTTTAGATTGCTCATTGCGCCAGGGCGGCTTCCTGAGACGTGTCCTGTTCGAGGAGAAGCATGGAGAGAGGAGGAAGGCGATCCTTTAAAAAAAAGAGACCTCTTTTTTGGGGTGAGAGGCCTGCTGACTGGGGGGCTCTCACTGCCATTTTCTTTTGTCCTTTTCAGCGCTCACTGTAGGCCCCACTGGAGAGGGGAAGGGTTGCGGAGTGGAGTGGAGGGCGCTGGTTGCCTTGCAGGGTGCTTTTGACTCAAGCTCAGTGAAGGGGGTCAGAGAAAAATCCTACAGCCGTGCGCAGAGGGCCGTTTGCTGCAAGCGGTTGCGGCTCTCTGCGCTTAAGGGGGAGTGTGAGTGAGGTCCAGTACCCTGAGGCCTAGTAGCTCGGGGAGGTTCGTTGCGACCATTCAGGCACTCAGCTCATCAAACTGAGAACGCGGGTTGTTAGCTCTTAGATCGGTAAGAGCCCGCTCATTAGCCGTTGCATTGCAACCGCGCTGAGCGGAATCGCCCTCAGATCGAGTGTGCGCAGCTGTTTGAGCTGAGGGAGAGCCCCAGCCAGCAAACAGGCTAAGGCTTGGCTCAGTTAGAGGGTTTGCGGTAAGGTTCAGGCTCGTCAAAGTTTGCAAGTGCGGTAGGTTGGCTGCAAACATCGTCAGGTCTTCGAGTGCTTTGACCTCAAGGCTCAGGGACTTTGTAGCTAGGTGAGGCTCGGGAAAATGGCAATCAGACCCGCAAGGCCGCCTACGCTAGAGTATTGCCGTCTAAGTTGAGTTCGGTAAGCGTGCTTTTGTGGCGCAGGTGGTGCACCAGAGCGGTGACCCTTTCATCGTGCATGTCGGTGTCGTTAAGATGTAAGACCTTGAGCCGACTAAGCGAAGCCAAGTGGGCTGCAATCACTTTGATGCTTTCAGGGCCAAGCCGGTTGCGTCCGAGATTAAGCGTGGGGAGAGCAAGCGCGCAAGTGCCCGCGAGCCAGACACCTCAATCTCGTTTTGCCCGAGATTGAGGTGTCTCAGCCGTGATGTCGGTTGCTGTTCTCACCGTCAAGGGTGCTGTCGGCTAGGTCCAGGGACGTGAGCGCTGGGAGGTGTTTGAGTTGGGTCGAAATTTTGGTTGCGCCCTGCGATCCGATGTGGTTGTTGGCCAGGTCCAGTCGGCGCAAGTCAGAGAGAAACACGAGGCTTTCTGCTAGGGCGTTTGCGCATGCAAATCCCAGTTCATCGCCTTCAAGCGACAAGGT
>JAYTHP010000246.1:0-21016 GCA_043732485.1 Oligoflexia bacterium | reverse complement strand
TCTTGGCTGGTTAATTTTACTGCTTTCGCTCGTCTTTTCATCTTGTCCTCCTTCGCATTCTTGGGTGCTGCTAGGAGGCTAAAGTAAAATCGATTCTTTCGAAACAGGGTTATATGGGCAGCTTACCGATAAAACCCAGCCCGAGTGCCGGCCCGTGACCTAAAGCCAAGAGGCCAAAGACCAATCTCATGCTCCCTGCTTTAAGGCTAAATTTTTTTTTCTTTTTTTAATTTTTTTTTATTGATGGTTAGTCTCTTTTAAGTATCATCTCATGAATACGTCTCAACCCTGGTGGCGCGTTTGCGCCACCTCTACTCAGACTCTCCTGCTCTGGGCATCGCTTTACTCCCATCCGCTTGAATCCATAGCCCAATCCCAACCAGAGGCTTCTAGTTTTCGCCCAAGACGCTTGCCAGCTTTATGAAGGATGTGAGGGTGTGACAAACTGAAAATTTTTTCACCGATGCCTACTTTTTAGTTCGCTCAAAAGAATAACCTACTTTTTTTTTGCGCGAAGAATATGAAGGCTCAACAAGTTTTTCTAAGCGGTTCGCCAGCCCCGCTCGACTTAAAGGGCAAAGAGTGAGGTTCGCTTTAAAAGCCTAATAACGGGAATTCGCCGCAAAAAGCCGCGCAATTAGGTCTCCGCAGTTTTTTTTTGAACAATTTTTTTCATTGTCTTAGTTTTTGGTTAAGATTGGTTGCCCCATAGGCAAGCTAAAAGCAAACGCCGGAGCGATCCTCACGTGAGTTGGGCGGCTCGGTGCCTCTCTTGCTTCGCCCTGCGACTTGAAAACGCCGTCATTGTTGCTCAAGGTATCGCTCCTTCTTTCTGAGCTCCAGGCCTGCGACCTAGGTTCGTTACCCTGATCAGCCTCCTGCGCTGAGCCCCGGGGGTTCGCATTGAACCTAAAAGCTCTGCCTCTCGAGCGCGCATTTCACTCAACGCGCACACTTTTTCCTGAATGAAGGGCAGCGAGCCACCCTATTGGACTTAGGCGGCCTACCGCGCTTTGCAAGACTGACTTTTCCTTCCGCCAGTTGCGCCTCCAAAACCTTTCCCTCTAAGACTAATGTACAACAAGATTCGCTCGCTTCCTCCAGTGATACTCGGAGAGTCACGTAAAATTTTGAATTTTTCTATTTTTTGCCTCATGGTAAATTTTGCTCATCCATAAGATAGGTTAAAAGACAGGTTAAAAGATAGTTAAAGTGCTAGGTTCAAGCAATCCCTAGGTGGTCAAGTCTGTCCGCCTTGGAAAGTGGGTCACGGCTTGACGGCTTGACTATTTTCTGAAAACTAGCAGTAGTTTGAGCCCTCCGGGATCTCACTGCCAAACCTTTTCCTACCGTTAAAAACCTGACTGGCATCCTGACTGACATGTGAGAGATGTCTCAGTTCGTCCACTTTCCTCCTGTTCAAAAGCCTGACAAAAATCACGCAACTTTACCAGATACTTGAGTCATGCGGCCAGAGGCACGGATTTTCCCTGATTGTCGTTCTTACTTGTCGCCTCATCCCACGTAATAGGGGGCCTCTATTTTTTATTAAAAAAAAATTATATAATTATTATTTTTTAAAGTCAAATTCGCTTTACTGGGCAGCAGGCGAAGGAACAGGCGAAGACACCGGTGCAGCCAAAGTGCCATCATTTAAGCCCGTTTTTACAAACAATTCTTCCACCTTTTCGCTCTCCGGGCACTGAGCTTCCGGTCGTTGCCCGGTGCGGCGGTCCACCGTCAGGCGCTCCAAGCCCTCTGAGAGGGCAAACGCTTGCGTCGGCCGGGACTGCACAGCTTGCGCCGTAAAGCGTGCCCAGATCGGCAAGGCAGCACTGGCGCCAGTCAGATGTTCCAGCGACTTGGTCAGTGAGCGCCCGGCTTCTTGCGTGCGATCCAACCCCACCCACACCACGGTGGTGAGCTGGCGGGGGGTGAAACCGATAAACCAGGCGTCATGGTGATCGCTCGTGGTGCCGGTTTTTCCAGCAGCCGGGCGTAAAAATCCCAACTTTTTAATCCCTTGCGCCGTCCCACTAGTGACCACACTTGCGAGCATATCAGTCAGCAGCTCGACCGGGGGCGCCGGCAACTCACTTTCCACGGGATGAGAGCAGGCGAGCAGTTCCGAGCCATCTGCACGGCTCACTACGCGGATCGCCCCTAACGCCTTGCGCACTCCCTGATGGGCTAGGGTCTGATAGACTTTTAAAAGCTCAAGTGGGGAAAGCTCCGCCACACCTAAGGCCAACGAGGGCACTTGCGGCAAATCCGACGTGACCCCTAAACTTCTGGCCACCTCCGTGACTTTCTCAAGCCCCACCTCTTGTAACAATTTTGCGGCAGCCACATTTACCGAGGCCGCCAGCGCCTGCCGGTAAGACATCCATCCCAAATAAGCGCGCTCATAATTCTGTGGACTCCAGGCTTGTCGCCCATGATCATAGCTCCAGGTCCAGGGCGCGTCCTCAATTAAATGGGCCGGCCCATAAGGCACACCGACTGGATCTTTGCCTTGCAAAAAGGCCGCCAAGTAAATGATCGGCTTAAACGTCGAGCCGACTTGCCGCTTCATATTCAAGATACGATTAAAAGCACTTTGTCCATGATCTCGACCGCCAATCAGCACTTTTAAAAAACCGCTTTCCACCTCGGCGCTGGCTAAAATCGCCTCTAAACGGCTCCCTGCAGGCCAGTGATGTTGCTGCTCCCACTGGCTCACCCCCTCACTGACCAAGAGTTGGGCCTGCTGGTTGAGCGTGAGATCGAGACTGGTGTAGACCTTCAGACCCGACTCCATGATTTCCGTGTCTGACATCTTCTCTTTTAAAAGGCTGAGCAATTCCGCTTTGACGAAGTCGACAAAAAAGAGCGCCTGACTGGCCGCAGCCTGCGGCGCCGCAAAGCGCAGCGGCAGGTCGCTTGCCGCTTTCGCTTCGTTTTCTGACAAATAACCAGCCTCAGCCATTTTCTTTAAAACCGCACGCTGTCGCTCCACGGCGCGCTCACGAAAGCGGTAGGGAGAATAATATCCCGGTCCACGCACCAAGCCTGCCATCAGGGCGATTTCTGCAGTGTTGAGATCTTCCAGCCGCTTGCCAAAAAACAGCTCGGCGCCTTCGGCCACTCCGTGGACTTCCAGCGCGCCCACTTGTCCCAAGTAGACCTCGTTCAAATAGCGCTCTAAAATCTGCTTTTTCGAGTAACGCACCTCGAGTAACAAGGCTAAGATAGCTTCATTGACCTTACGGCCGAGGTTTTTGCCGCGGCGGGTCAGTAAGTTTTTCACCAGCTGCTGAGTCAAGGTGCTGCCGCCCTGGGCAAACGAGAGAGTCTTCACATTGACCCACATGGCGCGTGCGATCCCCGAAGGATCAAGTCCCGGGTGATCCAGAAAATGGTGATCCTCAACTGCCATAATCGCCTGCCAGACCTGCGCAGGTACCGAACTGAATTGCAAAGGATCACGAATCACCCGTGAACTGCGATCCCAGCCCGGCTGGAGGCTTGCCACTAGCTGGGGCTCTAAAAAAACCGCCGACCTCGGGTGATGATTTACCCGCAGCGCCACGAGCCTTGCCTGCTCTTGCCCCGATTCAAAGTGCATCTCCACCAGCGGTGCTTCGGCTTCCTTGAAGTCCGCAGCACACAAGCTGAGGCAAACCGGTGACTCAGACACCGCAGGCATAGGCGCTGAAGCGATTGCCTCCGCCTCCACTTGCGCTTGGCCTTGCAGCAACAAGCGAGCTGGATAATCCAACGGATGCAGCAAAAAGGCTAAGAATTTTGGCTTCATTACCTTAAACGCTACCTGAGACCCAAGCGGCGACTCTGCCGTAAACTCCTGGAGGGTTTGCGGGGACAGCTCGTCACTCAAAACGTAACCCAAGCCACTGAGGCGCTTGGTAATTGCAAGCCTGCTCATGCCGAGCTTCACCGGCGTTAAATCGGAGTAAACCCGCGTCGGGATAAAGTGCGAGAGATGGTCAAAATTATAAGTCACCTGCTGATAGGAGTCCCAAGAATTAAAACCCACCCACACCAATCCCGCACCGATCAACGCGCTCACCACCAGGTTGATCCGCCGAAACCAGCAATACCAAGCGGCCCTGTTTCGGACTTGCTGGCCTTGGCTGAGGGGTGTTGCTCGTGAAAGGGTGGGTGGTGATGCTGATGATGGGTCGTAAGTCATGGAGTGGTGATTCCTCGTTAGCGTTTAGAAAGGCTCAACCCCCCCCCCAGGAGGCGGCGCCCCGCGCTGCCACGCGCTTGCAAGGGCTTGAAACTCATGATTTTTTTCCTAAGTGGGCAACAAAAGAAGCAAAAAGGGCAGGCGCGATAGGGTGGGCGGCCAAGGAACCCAGGCCGCGCAAAAATCTCTCCCCCCTCCCGTCTTGAGCATGACCCGTGAGGGAGTTTTAGGCAAGCAAGAAGCAAAAACTTACCGAGCCGGGAGATCCTCGTTTCGCCGCAGCTGAGGGGGCCCAAAATCCCTCGTCCTTTCCTGATTTTTCTCCCTTAATCTCCTTGACTGCAGACGCGCAGACTCATAAAACGTGGCATAGCGCTTCGGAGTTTGTTGGAAGAGGCGGTCGGTGTTTTGCCCCTTGGGTGCAAACAACGCCCCTTGCAACCTTTGGACAGGATTGACTTTGAATGCTACGTTGAATGTTAACTTTGACTTATGTGACATGATCGACCCCCTCGGGGACACCCCCGCCCCCCCCATCCCCAGATAGGAGTTTCCCGTGATTTCGCTTCAGCCTCGCCTCCCACGCCTACTTGCCCGCTTCTTTGCGCCTGTTTCCGCGCCGCACTCCTACCGCGCCCGTTTTTTCGTGGCTTGCGGCCTCGTCAGTGCCTGCGTTTTTGCCTCCCCCGCGCAGGCACTGGAACTGGATTGGTCCGGACAGTTTTGGTCGGAATACCATATGATTGCCGATTACACCATGAACCCGCCTGGCGGCGGGGCCTTGGATAACGCACGGGCCAAGGCTGGCGGGTACTATATCCCCGAAGGCGGCTCAAACCTTGCGCACCTGCAGACGGTCTTTTTACGGCTACGACCCAAAATTATCGTCAACGACAACATCGCGATTAAAACCGAGTGGTGGGTCGGCGATCCCGTGTTTGGGATGTTCGGTAATGCGCTGCCCTATTCGCCTGACCAAAGCTGGTATTCGTCCTCGCAATCACGAGGCTCTTTGATCACCGCCCAGCGCTTTTGGTCAGAGCTGATTACCGACTTTGGGGTGGTGCAAATCGGACGGGTTCCCCTGCATTGGGGCTTAGGCATAGTTTGGAACGCCGGAGAAAATCTCTGGGATCGATACATGTCCACAGGTGACGCGGTGCGTTGGATTGCTAAATTTGGCTCTTTTTCACTCATGCCTAGCTTCATCGTCAACTCAGCCGGCATTAACATCGGCGGCAACGCCCAAGTCCTACCCTCCGGCTCGGCGATCATTAACAACTTAGACAGCTTTGGCAGCGTGCAGGATTTCTCGCTCATTTTAAAGTACGAGAACGAAGACGACCAGCTCGAAGGGGGACTGAATTTTATCAAACGCTGGATTGGTTCCGGGCAGGACCCGACCTACCGCGCCGCGTTGCCGGTGGGACTGCAAGGATCGAGTAACTTTAGTATCTTTGATTTTTATGCCCGCAAAAAAATGCAAGCCTGGAAAATTTCAGCAGAATTACCCTTTACCTTGGGCAATCTCGGCTCGGCACAATACAACTCCCTAGGCCTCGCCACGGAAGTAAGCTATACCCCCAACGACACCTGGAACTGGCTGATGAAGGGGGGATTCGCCTCAGGTCAGGCCAATGATTCCAAAGCCACCCCTGATCAATACGATGCCTTCTACTTCAACCCCAACTATCACATCGCGATGATTATGTTTAATTACCAGCTCGCTAATTTTGCGGCGCCGCAGACCCTGAATAATCCTAATCTAGCGCCTAATCAGTTGGCCTCCCCCTTTAACAACCCGATTGTCAATGCCGTTTACCTTTCCTTGGGCACGGAAATTAAGCCTAACGATAAGTGGACGCTTCGGCCTAATTTGGTTTATGCCTATGCGCCGATTGCAGCCAGCCAAGGCAGCTATTTCTTGAACACCTGGAGCAGGCAGATGGTCGAGCAAAAGACCACCACTAACCAGGGGCATCATCTCGGAGTGGAGCTCGATTTAGGCGTAAGCTTTCAGTGGGATGAAAATTTCTTGTTCGCCTGGGATAATGGCTTCTTTTTACCCGGCAATTACTATGCCTTCTCCAACACTGACATGCCCAATCTCACGAGCCTGGTGTTTGCCACAGCCTTCCGCGTCGGCATTTCTTTCTAAGGTTGCATGAGGCGCGAGCCTCTTTTTACCTCATCAGCGCGTTTTTGCATCTTTCCGTGCTTTTTCGTCTTCGCGTCGCGTCGTCTTCAGTCATCTAACCAGGGCGTATTGAGTCATAAATAAATGGCAGTGACCTGAGGTAGGTTACCTTTGACGCATCTCGTCAAAAAAAGTGCTGACTGCTAGACTGAAAAGATGGCGATGCTTACTGCCCTTTTCTTTTGCTTACTCGTCAGTCTCCCCGGCGTCGAGGGATTCGCTAAAGATTACGATCAGTTGGTAGTCTTATCCACGAATCAGTTGCCTGCCGAAAATAACCTCCTTAAAAAGCTTTACCTCGGAAAAACTGCTTGGAAAGAGCGCAACCCCCCGTTTTTTCTCTTTTTAACGCCTGAGGAGTTGGCCAAGCCGGGAGGTTATAGCGAGACACTCCAGGCCCTCGCTCAAAAGCAATCCATCAAGCTGGTGATTGCGGCGCACGGCGCGGCAGGCAGCGATGAGATCATTTCACACTCCCAAGAAGAGGGCGGGAGCGGTGGTGGTGTGAGTGGTCAAAAGAGCGCCAAAGCACCGCTGCAATCCAAAGCCAACACTTCAGAAGAGCTGGCAGGCTACTTATCGCGAAGCCTGCTGCTTGCCCCCTTGCCGCAGCAGGCTGCCGCCCCTCCTCCAGCGCCACCACCACGACCCCACCCATTACCCCCACTTTTGGAAAAAAAAATTTTAGATATCAGCCTTCTGGTTTGTAACGGCGGTAGTTGTTCTTTTGATGAAACGGGCCTGAGAGCGAGCTTTGCCCAGCACCTGAGCGAGGATCTTGGTCGACGCGGTGTAGCTAATACGATCACCGGGCGCCTTGGCTTTGTGCTCCACCGCGCCCAGATTTACACGCTGGCGCCTGAGAGGGTTCATAGTCGCAATCAAGACTCTTGGACTCAGGCTAAAGCCAAATATAGTTACCAGGACGGAAAAATGACGGTCGACGCCTTTAGCGAAAACTCCACCAGCGCAAAGCTGGCCCGACCAGAACTGGCAGCTGCAAGCGCCGAGGCAAGATACGTTGGCGCACAAACTCGGCTACTTGCCGCCAGTAAGGAGCGGCTTGAGAGCAAACTTGCAGCAAAAACAGCACAATTGCAGCGGCCTTCTGCAAGTGAAGACGACCAGGGCTGGGCCACCGCTGGCACCAGCAACCCCAAGCCGACCACGGCGCTAGACGCTTACCCCTTAGCCTTAGAACAACTGAAAGCCCAAGGACGCAGCCAAGCTGCGGTGACTGAGGCTCAGCTGGACCCCAAGCCGCCAACTCGTCTCACCGGCACTGGCAGCAAAAAGACAGTCGCACCTGACGCGAGCTTAGCAGGCGCCGCAACAGGCGAAAGACTAGCTCAAGCTCACCTCCCCCCCCTCGCCGCCCGCCTAAAGCAATGGGTGAGTGGCCGCACCAGTAAGCCGCCTACTCATGCGACTGCTGTGCCCCGAGAAAAAAGGCTCTAGTCGAAGCCCAAGCCCAAAAAAGAGACGATCTACCGCTCAAGCTCGGCCCGCAAACAACCGAATCCAAACCAGTACGGGCGATTGGGCGGGCAGGAAGCGTAAGCGGATCGCTGGGAGAACGCTTGCGGCAAGTGAACGAGGGATTTTGACAGTGACTCCAGCGACTCAATTTCGTTTGCAAAATGAAGGGGCTATCAAAAAAAAGCCAACAACACCAGACCAGAAAGGGCCGATCTATTTTTATGCGACAACGACCACGGGCATTGCCACTTTTCAGCTTTTACTGCCACTGCTCCCGTAACGCTTCCCGCAAACAAGCCTCCCGCTACAGACTTCAAGCTCTCTTGCTTGCCTACCTTGCGCTGGTACCTGCACCCACCGTGACTTGGTCGACGGAAACAGCCCCGCCGCAGCTCAAAGAGGTCCATCAGACGGTGATCCCGGAGCACGAGCACCAACAAAAACACCACCTCGCGCAAGGACAAAACCCAGACCTCCCCCCCGCTTTACAAGCGGCGCACCAGAAGGCGGCTCGCACCCATAACTCGGCAAGCCTAGCACTGCATAATTACTCGTTTGAGGCAAGACACAAGAATAAGGACCGCCTCCCGCAAGAGCACCTGTCCAACGAGCAACTCCAGCAGTTAAGGCTCATCGCAGACATGGCCTCACAATCGGCCCATCTTGCCTCTAGCCACTTAGCGGGCATCACCCCCGAAACCCCGCCCCAGCAAGCCAAACTTGCCATTGCGCAGGCGCATGCCTATGGTCAGCAAACGGAGACTGCCAAGCAAGCAAGCGATCGTTTTATCCCCAAAGCGCTGCCGACTCAGCCAGCCGCTCAGGAGAACCACTCCCTTCAGCCAGCAGAGCAGGGCTCCTTGCCTCGAAACCCGCAAACCACCCAAGCTCCGGGCGTACTTGAGCCAAAAGCGATCAATTAAGTCTTCAGGGGACAGCTCCGCCTGTGAGGATGCTTAGCTTGATGAAAAAAACCTCGCACTTCCGCTCCCTGATGATCCTAAGCGTGCTGCTGCTGCTGCTTCCGTTGTCGCAGCCAAAGGCGTTTGCAGCTCGCGCGAAGGAATCCTGGGCTAGCTTGGCGCATTACCAACATAGTTTACTGCAAGACCATGACAGTCAGTATCGCTATCACAAACAACAAGCACGCAATCCCGCCTTGCCGCCCCAGCTGCAAAATGCCCACGAAGACGCCGCGCCTACCCAGACGCTTGCAAAAAGGGCGTCTATAATTACACCACTGAGGCCAATCAAGTGATGCAAGATCATTTAGCTGAAGATAAGTGAGCTGAGCTTAAACTGCTCGCCGATTGTGCCTCGCAAACAGCGCACAAAGCCACTGCCCCCCTGAAAAGTCTTCCTTCTGGGGCAACGCCCGCGGAGATCAGTCACGCCATCTTACAATCGCAGGCGGCAAGGGTCCGAGCACTCAAAGCAACGCCTGGCAGGCGCGCTAATCCCCAAGCGATCACCCCATTTTGTTCTTTTGTAATCTAGCCCGCCGCCGCCGCAACCTCGTCGCTCCCCTTACTGCACGAGAAACGCTGTATAATAGACCTTTGAGACCATCGAATCCGTCTTTAACTCACTGAAGCGGGGCTTTAAGATTTCATTGGAAAAATCAATAATTTCATTTTGCAATAAGTACCGGCCTTGCGCAGTCACCAAGTCGGTGTAATGTTTCCCGGCCACCAAGCGAATCAAGCGATCGATCAGGGCTTCTTTGGTCTCTTCGAGAATCGACACCCAGGCTTCATCGCGCACTTCAATCGCAAGGGTGAGGGCAACAAAATGGGACTTATCGCCTCCTAAGCGATTGCCTACGTTGACGGTGAGGGGCCCAAGCGTGAAATAGCCCGGAACGGCCTTTTTAATCGGGTCATAGTAGTATTCGGCAAGGCGCTCACGCTCGCGGTCTTCGGTAATCTTGGGACGAGAAAAAATAAATTTTGAATAATAAAAGAACGCCAGCCCGCCTGCCATCACGACGACGTTGAGAATGCTCACAATGATGGGAAACCAGGACCGCGGCGCAGGCGGTAACGCGTCTTCATCCTCTGCTCCCTTAGGGGTTTTCGCGGTAGGAGGAGCTTGTCCGTCTATTTGCTGCTTGCTGCTGCCACCTTGTTCTTCTGCCATGACTACCCCCCCTTGCTGCTATTTTTTTGACGCTCCGCACGCTGTTGGAACGGTCACTTAGCCAATCCCTTAGCCATCACCGACCATCCCTGAGAGCCCATCGTAGGCTAAGGCCACCCCGGGGGGCAGCTTATGCTCCCACTCCTCATAATCTAAATCATGACTCAAGTGCGTTAAAAAAACACGCTTAGGTTTTAAAAATTCAATCGTTTCTAAGGCCTGCTGCAAGTTATAATGGGTCTTGTGCGGCTTGAGTTGCACACAATCCAAAATCAGCACCTCCAAGTCTTGCATCCGAGCCAAGGTGTGGCTGGGAATCAAGCTACAATCGGTGACATAGGCCCACTGACCGAGGCGAAACCCCAGACAGGCCTGCCGCCCATGCTCAACCGGCAAGGGAACCACCGGAATGCCGACCACCGAGACTTGCGGTTGCTCAGGATCAATGAGGTGTAAATTGAGCTCTGGCACGGCTGAGAGCTTCAGTAGGCTGCGATCAAAAATGTAAGGAAACTTCAGCTGCAGATCATCATAGGTCCAGCGGTTACCAAAAACCGGGATCGGAGCGTTTTGAAAGTAATTGTAACTGCGCAGTTCATCAATCCCGTGCAGGTGGTCGGCATGAGGATGGGTGTAAAGCACGGCGTCGACGCGGGGAATTTTTTCCCGTAACGCCTGTTGCCTGAAATCAGGCGTGGTGTCAATAATTAGATGCTTCACCTGGTCGTTTTGCGTCACTTCTAGCCAAATCGACGATCTCAGCCTTTGATTCCGGGGATGACTCGACTGACAGACCTTACACTGGCAGGTCAGTACTGGGACACCACTGGAGGTTCCACAACCTAAAACGGTAAATTTCACGTTCTTGTCCTCTAAAAAGTGAGCTAATAAGTGAGCTGACGAGTCAGCCGCCGCTCCCAACGACGACGCCGACAGTGACAACAGTGACGCTCGCTCGGTTGCCACCGCCTGATAGAGCTTGCACAACTGTTTTTGGTCATGACCTTGCTTTCTTGCTTGCACCTGCGCGCGCTGTTGGATACCTAGGAAAGAAGATGCAACGGCTTTATGTCTTCCGCTTACCCCTACTCCCTCCTTCCATTCATAACAAATTTCGGCTCGTTTGCCTTTTTCTTTTTTTAGCAGGCGCAATTCCCCTCATTGCCCAGGCTTGCGCGCACTCCCCCCCCTGGGATCGACTCGAGGACGGCGACGGGGCAACCCGTGGTCGCCTAGCCGACATCGCCGCAGACGTCAACAACACCCTGCCGTCTGGCCGCCTCCCTTTGCTCCCGGCCTTGAGCTTCACCTCCCCCCCCAGCCACGAGATAAAGCTTGCCAATGGCCTAAAAATCTTCCTGATCCCGGATCCGAGTTTTGCGGTGATCAGCTATCAAACCTGGTTTCACGTCGGGTCGTTTCACGAAACCCCTCACACCCGCGGCGCAGCCCATTTGCTTGAGTCTTTATTTTTTGCAGCCCCAGACTCCTCCCTTTTAGTCAAGCAGGTCCAAGCCGCAGGAGGCGGGGTCAATGCCGTCATCACTCGCGATTATTCACTCTTTTACCAAAACTTCCCCCCCGCTTTGCTCCCGCAAGTGATCGCGCATGAGGCCAAGCGCATGACCAGCCTGGAAATCAGCGAGCCCGCTTTAAAAAACGAGCTGCTCTTATCACTGACCCGCCAACAACTGAAATTTGAGCACGCACCGGAGCTGACTTATCAAGACCTCTTGTGGCAATTAGCCTTCAAACTCCACCCCTATCACTGGCCGATTCAAGGCACGCCTGAGCAACTCGTGCAATTGCAACGCCAGGATCTCATTGATTTTTATCACCGTTATTATCAGCCCGCAAACGCCACCGTGGTGGTGGTAGGCCCGTTTACGCTAGACAGCACGGCTGAGACCCTCACCGCTTGCTACTCGGCCGTCACCCGCCCTCCGCCAGCCCCCCTGCACGAAGTCCCGCAAGAAGCACGGATCATGATGACTGAGCCCTTGCAAAGCGAAGAACGAAGGCTGATCATCCGACCGCCTGGGCACGTGGCACCTTTTTCTCGCTCCGGTCAAAACCCCAACAGCAGCGCCAACCGACGAACTGCCCCTCGCGCTGCTAGCGCGCCGAATCAGCAAGCCGGCAGCCCCCCCGTGGAACAGTTTGTGGAACAGTTTTTTGAAGGCTACCCCATCCCCTCAGGACTCAACCCGCGGGAATCCTCCTTGCTCGATTTACTCAGTACCTTAATGTTTGATGGTCCCACCTCGCGTCTGGGGCAGCGCACTCTGGGTGATCACGCCGCGCCTCTGCAAGCGCTCACAGCACTAGCTTATACCCCCCGCTTTCCGGGCCTACTCATGATACACGGCGTTATGCGCCAGGCGACAGGCACCTTAGACGAGTACGAGCGCCTGCGCGATCAAGTGGTGCGCGAGGTCCAAAGCGCTAGCGTCACGGAAGCAGAACTCGAGCGCGCGATTCGGCAAATGATCCTGCAACACCTCAGCGAGAGACAGCAGGCGTTTGACTTGGGCCAGATGATGGGAGCGCTTGAGACCCTATTTTCCCAACCCAAGCGTTTTTATCAGGAATTAGTGCCCTATGCACAAGTCACCCGGGAGGCGATTCAAAAAGCGGCAAACCGGTACCTGGATCCTAATCATCGCTCACTGATCATCGTTTGCCCGGTGACAAAAGCCCATGCCCGGTGACAAAAGCCCATGCCCGGTGACAACAGCCCGGTGAAAAAAGAATGAAAATCATCTCACACTTTGGAACTCCCTTACGACCACCACAGCAGGCAAGCCTTTCCCCGCAGCTCCGCAAGTGCCACCGCACCCATCAAGAGGTCAGCCCTTCCTTCCGATCTAAAACACCACGCTTGGTCCAAAGCTTGGTAAGCCGCGGCGGCTTGCTCTTGCTCCTCTGGGTGCAGCCCTCCACGCTGCCACTCAGCTGGGCTGAAGGCGCCGCCTACCCTGCTTCTTCCTTTCTCTCCCCTTCCCCCTTGCCCCTTACTCCGCTCGCGCAAGACTCCCTCCCCCCTGCTGAGCTTTGCGGTCAAGCCACCCACTGTCATTGGATTAAGCGGGATCACTTACCGCTCATCGATGTCACCGTCTTCTTACGCACCCCGCCGCATGCCGCACGCTTTTCTGCCTTCGAGCAGAACCTCTTGCTGGCGGAACTCGTTTTAGACCACCCAGGCGAGCAAAACCAAGCGCAGCCACCTCTGCCAGGTGCTCGCACTGCACCGACGCTCAGTTTGCGTCACACCTTAGGTCAACAAGTGCAAGTGGCCGCGCGCTCCGAAGGGGTGGCCATCCGCGTCCGTACGCTTGCCGATCAGGGCCCTGCGTTGCTCGAGACACTAGCCCAAGCGCTTGGGCAAGTCGGCCCCGACGCCGCACTGAGCTGGCGCGAGTCGGCATTTCATCAGAAAATAAGTGAGTTGCAAGACGCCTTGAAATTGTCGATTGAAGAAAAATTTGAGCTTTTTTCCCACCAGCTCTTTTGGTCAACGCGTGAAAGCGGCTGGCAAACCCCCGAACGCGGCCTAGCCTTGCACTGGCCGACCTTCCATGAATTCACAGAACTTGCAGATTTCATGCTCAAGCCGGATCAAATCACGCTCCTGCTAGCCCTTCCTTTCGCAGGCCAAGAGCTGCCCCTCGATACGTCACCACTCCAAGCCCCGCAGACGCTGACTTGGCTTGCTAACAAAACTTTGCTCGAGCAACAGCTCAAGAGCACCTGGACCCGCCGCTGCCCCCGCCACTCCAGCCAACCCTCTGCGCAGCAGCCAGCACACCGCAGTGCCCGGCATCTTCCACTACCGCTACCCCTGCTCTTGCCAGGTCAAAACAGCAAAGCAAAAAGCGTGTTGCAGCAAGACGGGGTCGCGTCGCCCTTGCCCGCGGGCTTGGCTCTACGCCTGGATAAAATCTTTGAAAACCTCGACCCCGACGCCGCCGCTCCACTCCTGCAGCCGCCGCAGCCTCTCACCTTGCAAGTTCGCTTGACCTGGCCCGTCTCTCAGCTCCAGCCCGAGGATGAACCGCTATTTTTACTCGCTGATGCGTTGCTCGGGGAGGCGCCGCAAAGTCTTTTGCCACAAAAAATCCAAACTGAGCAGGCGTTGAGTTTTTTTCTCCACACGAAGCGGCTTTGGCAGATCTTGCCACGGCAGCTGCTGCCCGGACCCGCGCGCTTTGAAGCTCAGTGGAGCATCGATGCGCTGACCTCGCCTGAGAAACTGCCTGCTCTTTTGCAAGCCTTACTGGGCGAACTAAGACGGTTGCAAACCCAACCCGTGGTCTTGCCAGAAGACTTCGCAGCCACCCAACGCTATGTGCAGGGACGCTTACTACTCCTCACTGGATCGCCGCACTTACTGCTCAACTGGCAACTCGAAGGACTTTTCTCGGGACTCAAGCAAGACTCCCCTTCCCGCCTGCAAGCTGCGCTGAGCGCACTGCAAAAGGGTGATGTGGAGAGATTTTTCAAGCGAGCGTTACCACAAACTCCGCCACGCATCCTGATCCATTGGGTGACTGGATCTCCAAAAGCCGACTTGGAGCTTAACTCCTTGTTGCAAAAAAATAGAATTTCTTACCAAACCGTCTACTAGTGACAAATGAGTGTGCCTGAGCAATCTCCGGTCATGGGAACAAACCCCCGAAACTCGTTTAGCGCTGCCCTGTGTGCCATTAACCCACTGGGCACGAGAGTTAGAACGACGCGCAGACCATGCCGAGCATCAGCTCGGGTCTACCGGAAGCGGCTGAGCAAGTCGCTCATTGCTCGTGCAAAATAAATCAGTGGGTGCGACCACTCTTCTGAAAGTTACCAGCTTTTAGCTAGGCCCGAATCTCTGGCCGCCGCGGACCGCTTTGCGCACCCCACAAGCTCCCACCCTAGCGCTTAATCGCAGCGGTTTGTCGCCAGCCTTATGGGCACACAAAAGGAATTATCCTGCTAAAAACAGGATATCCCGCAAATCCTCCATGATTTCCTTATTCTTTTCGTCTAGCATCTCTCTTTTCATCTGCACAATAATCCCTTTTTACAACTTCGGCTTTATTGAGTTTTGCGGCCCACTCCATTTTTTTAAAAGTTTTCTAGCAAGCTCATCATTGAGCTTGCTAGAAAATCGGGCACTGGAAGCGCTCTGAGCGTCTTCTGCATCTAAGAGCGCAGAGAATCGAGCGTGAACCGCTTTCATTTGAACCATCTTTTACAGATAGTATCAAAATAGAATCGTTTGCTTCGACTCATTAGCGGAACGTGCCAACAATTTTGGACGTGAGGGGCAAAAGCACTCAGAAGTCCTGTGGTAAGCCCTGCTTTTTTTGGGGGGGCGATTGAACAAACGCGCAGGCGTCACAGCCCCTCACCCCCCTCCCCGCTCGCCTACGCGATGCACGAAAAGTACCATGGTTTTTGAGTGCCCCCGAGGCTGTAGAGGTTTTTTTGGAAAAGCTTGTGGCTTGCCGATTTTACCTAAGCCTCACTTTTTAAGCTTCATGGAATTATTTTATCAAATAGCCTTTCTACTTCTAAAAAAATGGGACTATAATGAGAATTATGATTGCTTTAGTGCTAACCGCCGGTGGATCCAGGGGTGCTTATCAAGCAGGGGTGCTAAAAAAAATTGGCGAATTACCGCAATTTAGGGATCAACCCTCGCCTTTTAAAATCGTCACAGGCGCCTCTGCGGGTGCCATCAACGGCATGGGGATTGCCTCGCTCAGTCACCACTTTCCTAGCGCCACCCAGCAACTGGCCAAACTTTGGGCAGAAATTTCCTACGAAAACGTCTTTAAGACCGACTCACTGACCTTAGGCTTAGGCGGCATGAGATGGCTCAAGGACCTCTCACTCGGGGGGGCTTTTGGCGGCGGTCACGCTCAAGGTTTGCTGGACTTTTCCCCGCTCAGTCAGTATCTAGAAAAAAACCTCCCCGTCCATCTGCTGCCTGAAGCCATTGCTAACCAGCAGCTTTACGCGGTCGGGATCTCAGCCACCAGCTATTACTCAGGCAAATCCTTCACCTTCATTCAAGGGCAAGCCGGGCACCCGGTCTGGGAAAAGAGCCGTAAAACCGCCCTGTCCGTTCGCTTGAACATCAATCACGTCTGGGCCTCTTGTGCCATACCCGTCGTCTTCCAGCCAGTCAGGGTCGAGACCAGTCAGGGAAATTTTTACTTTGGCGACGGCGCACTAAGGCTCACCATGCCTTGCAGCCCCGCCATTCGCTTAGGTGCTAAGAAGCTCTTTGCCATCGGGATTCGCTCCCAACACGCAGCCGAAGCCAGCTTAAAAAAACACATGACGTTAGCACACCTCACCACAGAACCCCCTACCGCCGCGGACTTGCTGCGCCCCAGCCCTCCCGCAACCGTGCTAGAAATGGCTGCCCCACCGCTCGCCCAGATTCTGGGGGTCAGCCTGAACTCAATGTTTCTTGATCACTTGGATGCCGATCTGGAACACCTGAACCGTATGAATGAGCTGCTCATTGCCCATAAAATTGACGCCCAAGTCGGGGTCTCCAAATCGCGCGAGCCGATGAAAGTCATCCAACCGCTGGCCATTAATCCCTCGCAAGATCTAGCCTGCCTAGCACAAAACCACGCCAAAAAAATGCCAGCCCTGGTGCGTTACCTGCTTGATGGCCTGGGCAACTCCCAAGCACAAAGCGCCGACTTGATGAGCTATCTGCTGTTTCATTCCGATTACACCCAAGATCTCATTGCCTTAGGCTATCAAGATGCCACGCACCAGATTGCAGAAATCGAGGAATTCTTTCTAAGCCCGTCGTAAGGCCCCCCCTCTTTCGGTGCCCTCTTACCCCAGGACGCGCCTGTCACCCGCCGTACGCATCGAGAGACTGCAATTCCCGACTATTCAAGTCTGCTGAAGCAAAAACCGATCAAAAGTCTTATGAATCGCTATTTTTCACGGAGAAGGACGTCTTGCTGCTTCAGGGTCTTGCTCCTCACTCAGGGGCTAAGCTTTCTTACAGCCAGCGGCTCCCCGCCTTTACCTGCGCTTTCTCCCTCTCCCGATCAAGCGGGATCTGCAAGGCCGCGCGCAGGATGGACTGCAAGGGCGCTCGAGCAAGTGCGGCTTGCGAGACAAGGTCTGCAAGCAAAAAGTCAGGCTGCCCATGCCCATCGACTCTTTGCCCGGGGCTTAGAATATTTTGCTTATAACGGGGAGCAAAGACAGGCGCTCGCCCAGCTCATTGAGCGGATTGACGGGTTCATGCGCAGTGGGTCCACTTTTAGTGATGCCTTGAAGCAGACGGGGTTTCCTGAGGGCTTGCGGCGCAATCGCGCCTCAGAGTTACGATTTAACTTCACCAATTACAGAGAGTTAATGAGAATTGACGCCTTATACGCAGCGCGACCGATTTCCTTTGACCAAACGCGCGCACTTTTTAGCCAAGCGCAGGCATTTGCTTCCTACACCCCTGAGCAACGACAAGCGCTCCAGACGTTCACTCGCTTGATCGTTGAACAAGGGACGGATCGGCTCCGGTTTGCGCAAACGTTGCGGCATTTCGCAGTCCCGGAGAACGTACCCATCGAACAACGGCTTGCAAGGCTAGAAAGCCTAGCGCATGAGTTCGGCTTGAACCACGAGATCGTCCCTTGGCCCCCGCTCCCCCCTCCCCCGACGCACACCCCTTTTCAAGGCGCAAGGAAACTCTACCCCGTGCTGCGTGACGTGGCGGTTACCAGGGACAAGCCCGTGGCCGTGCTCACTCAGCAAGCGAAAAAAAGATTGCAAGCAAGGCTGAGTAAAAACTCGTCTGCCGCTGGCTTTCCCCTTAGCGAGGATTACAAGATTGCAAAAGCCGTGGTCGCCCAAGAGGCAGCGCAGAAGGCGCCTAAGGGACACTATGTGGTGAACTTAGACTATCTGGCTGCAGATCCTTACTTAAATCATCACTCCACGAACGTGCATCAGCTTTACCCCGATCCTCTCACCCTAGAGCAGTGGACACAGCTGAAGCTAGCCTTGATGCGACAACCCGGCATCGCAGGATTGGTGGATGAGCTCGAGTCGGTTTTATCGCGGCTCGACCACGAGCCCCATGATTCCGACCGTTTAAACCAACTGAGAGGGGACGCACAAAAAAGGATTAAACGTCTTTACGAGCATGCAAGGACACGAACTGAGCAGGGAGAAGTCGGTCAACTTGCTCCCACGCTGCACGGTGATCTAGCCCTTCATCTCAATAACCAGGGACAACGCTGTATTGATGGCGTGGGTGATGGCCTCCACGACATTGAGGCGCTCTACTTTCAAGAAGGAAGAGCCAAAGATGCCGGAGATTTTATCAGTCGCGTTTTAACCGATTATAAGATGGACTTTATCACCCGCCATGCCGCTCTCGCCCCCACCGACCCTGAGTTTCAAACCACCGCGCCGCAATTACTCAGGCAACGCATGCTTTACGCCTTAGGTCTACGCGGCGCGGAAGCCAACGTCGGTTTCGCCAGCCATGCTAAACCCTACCATCCGGCCTTACAGCCCCAAACCGTCATGCAGCACTTTTTAAAAGGTGGCGTTGCCCAATTGCAACCTAACTTGCCTGTCGTTCAGTTTGATCCCTATGATGTGGAGAAAATGCTCGAGGTTTTACAAGCATCGAGGATTCGGGGTCTTTCAGCCACCGGGGGCATCAAGCCTCCGCAGGCAAGCGGTCCCCCCGGCCAAAAGCTCACCAATCTCGTGCTCAACGAAATCGTGGCGCAAGACCCCCTGCTTGCGAAAAAATATCAGGACTTTCTGGACGAACCGGAGCGAGCGTCCGCGTCAGCCTCAGGCTCAAGCAAACCGAACAGTGACTTCTTCCAAAACCCACCCCCCGGTGAAACCGTCGCTAATACCCGCGTCACGGACAAGTTTTGGCTCTATCTGCTGCAAAAATATGGCTATATCCTACCAAAATAGTCTGTTTCAAGAACAAGAACCAGGCGAGTGGATTTCCACTGCGCGCCTCGTGCCGTGAGCACAGAGGGGTGACGCTCCCGTACCTTGGGGCTATTTTGCTCCGCTCGTCGCACCCACAACCACACTCACAAACGCAGCTGGGCGCTTCTGCTAGCTAGTCAGTCGCCTCCTCACGCCAAAACGACTTTGGATCTGTGAACTCACCCCTCCCCCTCACTCCTACCCCCACCGACGACGACAGACACCACCCGCCGCAGATGCACCCAAGCTTCGATCCCCAAAAAATTCAAGCTCGCTGACGCCAAACCCGAGAGCAAGGCTTATGAGCTTTAACTTCTCTCGGAAAAATAGCTGCTACCACCTCCTAGTGTTGCTGATCACTCAGTGGTCGGTGGGCTCATGGGGAGTCACTGGTAGCCCTCCCTCCGCTCCTCCTCCCGAGCAAGCAGAACCTAGGCAGCTTCAAATAGGATTGGGCGCGAGGGCTTTAGAGCGAGCGCCGCTAGCAAGGAAGCGGCTGCAAGAAAAAAGCCAGCTTGAGCAGGCCAAGCAACTCCTCGCCCAAGGATTAGACTATTTCTCTTATAGCCCGGAACAAAGAAAGACCCTCGCCCCGCTGATTGAGAAAATCGATGCCTTACTGAGCCGTGGTTACAACTTGAATGGAACGCTGACCGCGACTGGTTCTCGCAGACGCTTTGAGGGAATCTCTCGTTCCGGTCCAATCGAACGCTTTCATTATGATAACTACTGTGAGTTGAGGCAAATCGATGAAGCATTTTCGGGGCAACCGATCTAATTTAAGCAAGCGAGAGAGATTTTTCTTCACGATGAAAACTATTCGCGCTTAATACTCTCACTGACCCGCTTATGTCACCAGGGAATGATGGTAGCAATATTGACTCGATGCTCACACAATTTAAATCCCCACCTCTTGTATGGGGAGAAAACCTAATTCGGCGCCTCACTGTTTTAAGGGCTCGTTTCGCAGCCGACGAGCGCTCTCCCCAAGCATCGTCGCCCAGACCGCCAGCCATAGACAACCCTTCACCCCCCCCCCCCCCGAGCAAGTGGAGTCTGCGCGGCCACAAGCAGGGTTGGGCGTAAGGGCTTTAGAGCAAGTTCGGACTGCAACTGACCGGGCTTCAATCAAAAAACCAGCTTGCAAAAGCCAATCAGCTGCTCGCCCAAGGATTGGACTACTTTTCTTATAGCCCGAAAAAAAAGAACGACTCTCGCCCCACTCATTGAAAAAATAGGCACCTTACTAATCAGTGGGCACACATTTTATGATACCCTAAAATCGTCTGGTTTTCGTGGACGTCTGAGGGGCCCGACCCCCGGAGTCCACGAACGTAATCGTTACGAAACTTAACGCGACCTCAAGAAGGTCGACGAAGAATTTTCAGAGAAACCGATTCAGCTTGATCAAGCCAGAGAGCTTTTTTTTAAATTTAAAAGCTAATGAAATCATACTCCTGAAGAACGAAGAGCGCTACACACTTTTACTAACCAGATCAGTTCCCAAGCGTGGACAAGTCGTCTATCTTATAGACGAGATTTTAAATGATTTTAAAGTCCCGATGCATAAGTTGCACTCACAATTTAATACAATTTTTAATTATTTGTTAATTAATTTTGCATCGAACAATACCCCCCTACCCACCCCTCCCCTGACAAGCACTGCCTACCCCCTACTCCCACCCCAACTCACGCTCATAACAATGGCTTTCAGGGCACAAGGAAAATTTATCCAGTGTTCTAAGGCTTGACAGTCGCCAAAAACGAGAAGGTTAATCTGCTGGCGCAGCAAGAGGAGAAAAACCTGCAAGACAGACTGAGCAAAAATTTTATTTTCGGTGGTTTTTATCTCAACGAGGATTACAAAGCGGCAAAAGCAGAGGTCGACCATGAGCAAGCGCAGTGGACCCCCAAGGGTCACTATGCAGTTAACTTAGCCTATCTGGCGGCAGATCCCTACCTCAATCATCACTCCTGTGACGTCCATCAGCTTTATCCCAACGACTTGAGTGTGGAAGAGT
>JAYTHP010000245.1:0-2237 GCA_043732485.1 Oligoflexia bacterium | reverse complement strand
CGATGACCGGCGGCGATCCCTTTGCAGCCACCTTGCGCGATGGCAAGATCTACGGCTTAGGGGCTGCCGATGCTAAGCTTGATTTCTTGTGCAAGCTGTTTGCCACCGAATCCTTTCGCGAGCGCAAGTTGAAGCAGCCGATCTATTTACTGGGATCTTGTGGCGAGGAGCTTGGCATGATGGGCACCAAGTACTTTATTAAGGCCAGCGCCTTGAACCCGAAATACGTTTTAGTCGGTGAGCCGTCTGATCTAAAAATGATTGTGGCCCACAAGCGGCTCGTCATCTACAAGGTCTCGATCGGATACCAGCAGGTGGAGCGCGATACCCGCGGCTTTAACCGCCGCATTGAGTTGCAGGCGTTTGGTAAATCGGCGCACGGCGCTTTTCCCCAGCTAGGCAAAAACGCTATTTTAACCTCAGTCGACTTCTTGCACCGCGCCGCCAATCGCGGGTTTGAAATGCGCTTTACCCGCCTGGAAGGGGGCGACCGCATGAACGTCGTGCCCGACCGAGCCGTCACCCAGTTTTATCTCACCTCCCACCAGTTTGAGGATTTTAAACGCTTCTTTCGCGACAACATCCGCGCTGAGGGCAAGGAGCGAATGTTTCGGGTGGATTTAGGCGGAGCAGGCGATATTGGTGTGCGCTTTTTACCCGATCAGCTGTTTGCCTGTCTCAACGCCGTGGTTTGTTTCTTCCAAGACTTTGCTTTCGGCTTGGCCAGCACCCAAGACGCCCAATACGAACAAAACGTCTCTACCGTCAATCTCAGGCAAGTCTTGCAATCGCCTGGCTTAATGGAAATCTTCGTCGATCTCAGGCTCCTGCCCGGACTTGATCCGGAGGCCATTCACCAAAATATTGTGCAAGGTATTCTCAAAATTGCCAAACAATTCCCGCAGTTAAACTTGAACGTCTTATGTGAAAGGCGTAATCCCGTGTTGAACATGCCGATGGAGGATTCCTTTGTCGGGATGGTCGGTGAGGCGATGAAAGCAGCAGGCATAGAGCCTGAGTACGTCACCAACTCCACCTCTACGGAAGCTGCCCATTACTTTCAAGCAGGCTACCCGGCTTTAGCCTTTGGTCCAGGCCATCCCATCGGCAATAGTCATTGCCCCAATGAATACAATACGTTAGAGCAAATCGAAAAAGCCATCTTGTTTTACCAAAAAATCATCGAAAAAGTCTGCCTCTAGGGCCCACGCTCCCAGCGACTATAAGGGACACAAGTGGGGTGGGCAACCAGGGTTTTTAAGACTTCCTGATGGAAAAACTGCAGCGTCAACAGTGCCCGGCGCTCCAGCAGCTTACGCCACTTCAACCCCCCGGCTTTCTCTGCGACCTCACGATCCACCCAACTGCCCTGAGTGGTCTCGAAGTTAGCGCCTAGCATCAAACAATCGACGTTGGTGTCACCCAGCTCGGTCATGAGTCCTTGTAACACGTAAACCTCCCTCGAGTGATCCGGCAACAGGGTTTCTTTCTCGAGCGCCCGGTCTAGCGCTTCTTGTAAGGCGACCACCACCGGCACCTCGCTATCGACAAAAACCAGCTCACAGCTGCCAATCTCCTCAAGCGCACCTCCCACCACCGCGTCAGCCAACTCATCGATACTCACCCCCATCGCCCGGGCAAAACCCTCTCCTCCCACTAAAGGAATCGCCACCCGTCTGGCGCCAGAGCGATTGGCTAAAATCATGGCATTTTTAACCGCCGTTCTCACGCAACTCACGCAAGGCGCATAGTCCTTGCGCACAGGCTCCGACCATTCCCGCACGCCAGGGGCCGCAAAGATTAAGGAGTGAATCCCTTGCTCCTTCAGTCGCCCGGTATCCTCGGTGCGAAACGCCCCGCCACGTGGCATCGTAGCCATCCGCGACACCATGCGCCGGTAGATCACCCCTTGGGTTGAAAGCATCGAAAAATGCTCAAGCCCCAACTCCACCGCCCGCAAACCCCGGGCGTTGCCCTCACCCGAGCCGCCTTCGGCATCACCACCCGCCGCAGCCCGGCTGACCCAACACCGCGAACGCTGCTGAGCCGGAAGCAAGGACCGCAGGAGGTGCCGCCGCCCTTCACCCGCAACACCTCCTCTGGGATACTCCCCGCGCATCTGGGCATGAAGAAAAAGACTAGGCAGGCCTGCAACACTCAAGCTGAGTAAGCCGCAGGCAAGCCGGCTGCGCAAAAGCTCCCTCCCGCAGCCCAGGGAAGTGCGAAGCAGGCGCGGC
>JAYTHP010000244.1:0-7787 GCA_043732485.1 Oligoflexia bacterium | reverse complement strand
AGCCAAAAATATGCAAAAAAATTCGGGTCAGCTCAAGCCGCCATTACCCACCAAGGCGCTTCATCATGATCTCACTCTCTTCACCAACCTCGTCTATTTGACGATCCGGGGGAAGAGCCCCGGCTGGGGTAACGGTCTTTGAGGCGTATCGGAAAAGAGCTTTTTTTAAGCTTTTAGCCCCTACTGAGCCCTAGTAAAAATAGCTGCGCCTTGTCTTCTTTAGCGCCAGACCTTAGTAAAGTGATTGTCATACCGCGACAAAAGAGCGGACGCAAGCACTCTCTTAGCCCTTTTTTAGCAAAAAGCCGCAGGAAAGGAAAAAGTCATCCCTGCGCCCCTCAATCCGCTGGCCTAGCGCCTGAATCAACGGACGCCTCGCAGCCGCGCTCTTCCGGGCACCAAGGACCCTTGACGGCAGGTTTTTTGCTTCCCCGACCTACCGGCGCCGCAGAACCCAGGCAAGTACTCTTATTTCCACCACTTATTATCTTAGCGAAGCCAGCCTCGATTAAGCCAAAAAGGAGAGCACACCCCCTGAACAATTCCCTAAGCCTTAGCCAGAAAGCACTTTTTGCAGACTGAAACACTCCAGGAAGGCGGAGTTAGCCATGGAAACGCTGTGGCTTTTGCAGTAGGCCTGAGCTCGCTGAAGGCCTCATGTCCGGACCCCAGAAAAAACTTCACACTAGACTGCTCTGCGAGATCAAGATCTTGAACTCGGCTCGTGGAAAGAGAAGCGACACGCACTGAACGAGGCGCTCCCGCGTAAAAGTCATCGCAGTGATAGTGCACGATCTTGCTGAGGATCGCCTGGCCTCTATTTCAAGCTGTTCGGCGCCCAGCTTATCTGCAAGCTCACGCAGATCCATGCGGTGCTCTAGCAGATAGGCCACCTTTAACCGCTCAACCGGCCCTGCGTCAGGGGGCAACATCCGAGAACAGGGGCGGGCTCAAGAGCCTCCCTCATGTCTCGTCATTCTGCCTCACTAGGAAACTGCATCATAAAAAGCTCCAAAATCTCCTACGTTTTTTCAACCCCTTGAACCGAAACGCACTTAGCACGCTGCGCCTACTGCCCATGGGCTTATTTTCCATGACTTACTGGATAAAAAAGGGAAGCAACCGAAGCGGCAAGAGTCCCTCAACTCTCGTTCAAGCGCGCGACCTCTTTTGGGGCGCAAGCGTTTATCCCCCGCGCTTCACAGTTTTCTGCTTACCCACGACAATCAGGATCTCCAAAGCCGCTTTTGGCGAGAGCATCAAGAGATACTTCACCAGGCGATCGATCGAAAAGTCACTCACCTGATAGCGCAGAATCCGACTCACCAGCGACTCAGCAATACCCATCTTTTCAGCAATCTGGCGCTGTTTCAGCTGGTGTTCGGTACGGTAGGCTACAAAATAATCGCAAAGCGAAAACTTTAGCTGCTCGATGGCCCGAGCTTGGAACGGCGATATCTTGGAGGGTTGAACTCTTTCAACGCCAGCTTTTATTTTTTTTGATGCTTTTTTAGTCGTCACCTTCACCATAAACGATTCCTTACTCATTGGCTGTCATGAGGTCTACGTCTCCGCGCTCAGCTTTCACCTGACAGCTGTAGAGGAGACTTTTTTCCGTCGCACAATCCAAGAGTGACCGACCAGCCAGCCTACCTGTCCGTCCAACCCTTTCGCGATTCACCCGGCTACTCACTGAATCTCTCTGGGCAAGCTAGGGCTGACGCCAGGCTTGAGTGCGCCCTCTGCTTTTCAGAGGCAGTGCGCACTGACCAGCCAGCTCGTCGTAGGCGCCCAACCTGGGCTACCTGCCTGCCTGCTTACAAAATTTGGAGCTGGAGAAGGGAATCGAACCCGCGACCTGCGGTTTACAAAACCGCTGCTCTACCAACTGAGCTACTCCAGCCCGCTAAAAAACTCCACCTTAGTCACCCTCTGAGTCGCTCTAAGCGGCGCGTCTTGCGCCCTGCAAAAGCGTGAAGGTCTTCCCTTATTTCTAGCATGCGACTTGCTTGAAAGCAACCCACCCAACCAAGGCCACCCTAGGGACCAACGACTCAGACGGGGCGCGCGTTATCGGCCGTCAGCCATTGCATGAGCACTGCGCCAGCCACGGAGACATTGAGCGAGCTCACGGAGCCTGAACCCTGACCCGTGATTTGCACCAGGCTATCGCATGACTCTTCGGTGAGCCGGCGCATGCCTTTTTCTTCGTTGCCCAGGATGAGGAGCCAGGCCCGGTCGCGCGGCACGGAGCCAAACGACTGGGGGGCGTGCTCCGTGGCCCCCATGATCCAAAGCCCGGCTTTTTTCGCCATCTCTAAGGCCCGTGCCAGGTTCACTTGCAGCGTGTGGGGCACCCACTCCACCCCGCCTGCAGCCACGTCATAGACGGCAGCCGTCATCGCAGCCGAATGATCCTGGGTCAAGATCACCCCGCGAACGCCAAAAAAAGCGGCGCTTCGAAAGAGCGCCCCGATGTTTTGCGGATCCTGCAGGCGATCCAACGCGAGCCAAGTACCAAAACGCCCCCCAAGTTCGCTAGGACGAGCCGCAAAAAACTCCTCAATCGACAAAGACGGCTTCGGACGCACCTTAGCGCCGGAACCCCCACCTCGCCCGGACTCGGGCGGGGAGTGTGCGAAGCTGCCGCTGCCGCCCTCGCTTCTTCTGCCTGCTTGCGCAGCCCTGCGCCCCAGGGGATTTTTCAAACCCCCTGCGGCAAGCGCTGACTCGCTGGCCTGCAGCGGAATTTTTAAAGGCCTCGCCGCTTGCATGACTTTCACCCAAGGGCCAAGCTCACTGCTGCTGCCTTCCCCCTCATTTTTTTCTTGCCCCACCCCCCCCCGCTTACTGTGGACAGCAGACGCCAGGAGCTTGGGCGGCAAATGCAACTCCAGCACATCGTGTGGCCGGGTCTGGAGCGCGGCGAGCACGCTGTGGGGATTTTTTAAAAAGAGTACATTTTTTTCAGCCATTGAGCGATTCTCCTCTTTTGAGCACTGCCAAAGCTCCCCCCTCTGGGAGAGGCCTCACGGTTAAAACAGTGGTGCCGCGATTTGGTAACTTTTAATTTTCCGGTGTAAATGACTGCGCTCCACTTTTAAGATTTGGGCGGTTTTTGAGATGTTCCACCCTTGGGTTTGCAAGACCTTTAAGATGTATTCTTTTTCAAACGCTTGCCTCGCCTCTTTCAGGTTTTGCCAACCCCCCACGTCTTGCGCCTCCCCATCCAACGGCAAACTGCCCAGCGACGCAGCAAGCACGGGTTTGACCACAGCCGCTGAGGATGACGGCAACAGGCCGCTGATCACGGGCGGCGACTCAGGTCTCCCTTGATCCTGCAAGTGAGCCAGCAACTGTGCGGGGGTTAAAGCGCTGCCTTCCTCACTTTCTAGCGTTAAAATCACCAGGCGCTCAATCAAATTCTTCAACTCACGCACATTACCAGGCCACAAATAGCCTAACAACACCGGGAGCGCTTGCGGGCTTAAGTCCCGCACCGGGCGTCCATGAATCAGCGCAAACTCCTTGAGAAAATGCCGTGCGAGTAAGGGAATGTCTTCTTTGCGCTCCCGCAGGGGCAAGACATGAATCGGGATGACGTTCAGGCGGTAAAACAGATCTTCGCGAAATCCGCCCCCTTGAATCTCACTTTTTAGGTCCTTATTGGTGGCCGCAACGATCCTGACGTCCACGGAGATCGTCGCCGATCCCCCCACCCGCTCAAATTTCTGCTCTTGCAGGATTCTCAAGATTTTTGCTTGCGTTTTCAAAGACATATCACCAATTTCATCTAAAAACAGCGTGCCGCCATGTGCTAAATCAAACTTGCCGCGGCGCAACTGGGTGGCACCGGTAAAAGCGCCTTTTTCGTGACCAAACAGCTCACTTTCAATCAGCTCTTCGGGAATGGCGGCGCAATTGACCTCGACAAAAGGCTTGTGATAGCGTGAGGAAAAAGCATGCAGACTTTGCGCCACGAGATCCTTACCAGTGCCATTTTCTCCGGTAATCAGCACCGAGCCGGTGGTGGGCGCCACCCGGCGAATCAGCGCCTGGATGTGCAGCATCCCGGCGCTATGGCCAATCAAGACTTTTTGCTTCTGGATTTGTTGTCGCAGCGCGCGGTTTTCCCGCGTGAGCTCTTGCACCCCGGCCACGTGATTCAAAAGCACCAGCAGGCGCTCTAAGGAAAGCGGTTTTTCGATAAAATCAAAAGCCCCCAATTTCGTCGCCCGCACCGCCGTCTCAATGTTGCTGTGGCCACTGATCATGATCACCACCTGCTCAGGCCACTCAGCCTTAATCGCCTGCAAGGTCTCAATCCCGTCTTTTTGTGGCATCCAAATGTCGAGCAAAACCACATCCGGGCGATGACTGCGAATCCAATCCACCCCCTCTTGCGCCGACCCCGCAGCTGCGGTCTCAAAGCCCTCGTCTTTTAAAGCTCCGCAAAGCGATTGGCGAATGGAAGCCTCATCATCAATGATTAAAATAGACTGATTGCGCATACTTTAGCTCTCTCCTTCTGCTTCTTCGCCACCGCTGCCGCTACCGCCACAGTCCTCCCCCTCTCGCCTCCCGCACAAGCCTCGTCCACCTCCGTTGACCTAAAGGGGGGGAAGAGGGATTGCTTGCGCTGCCTTAGACATGGCGTTTGGTCGGTAATTCAATCAAAAAAAGCGTGCCCTTCCCCTCATCCGAGCGCACCCGGATGAAACCATCATGATCATTGATGATGCGCTTGACGATTGCAAGCCCGAGACCCGTCCCTTCCAGTTTGGTGGAAAAGTACGGCTCAAAGACCCGAGACTTGACGCTCTCTGACATCCCACACCCGTTATCTTCTATCTCAATGATCGCCATTTGCAGCGGGGAATGGTACTGGGAGGCGATCCGAATCTGCTTTTTCCCGCTTCCGCCCTGATGATCTCTGAGCGCTGCCACCGCATTATCAAAGAGATTGATCATCACCCGTTTGATTTGATCGCGGTCAAATTCAAAAACCGGCAACGCTTGATCCCACTGCGTGACAATCCGCATCTCGGTATGCCCTTGCTGAAACAAAGACACCACCTCTTGCAAGGCGGCGTTCAAGTCGTTGGGGGCCGGTGAGACCTCAGGGAACCTCGCAAAATTGGAAAACTCATTGACCATCTCTTTTAGTTCATCGGTGTGCTTGATGATGGTTTCCGTGCATTCACGCATCAAATCGCCATCGCGCCCGGAGTAGGAGAGGAAGCGCCGCTGCAGCCGCTGCGCTGAGAGTTTAATCGGGGTGAGCGGGTTTTTAATCTCGTGGGCAATGCGCCTGGCCACTTCCTGCCAAGCCATCTCGCGCTGGCCTTTAATCAAATGGGTCATGTCGTCAATCACCAGCACCACCCCCCAGTGATTCTCGGTTTCCCGTAAAAAGGTTGCCACCGCCGCCAGCACCTTAAGCCCTTTGCCAACCTTAATCGTCCACTGCCCAGTCTCTGCTTGCGAGACCTCTGCTGCCCTGGCGCTATGAAAGGCCCGCTCAATCAGTCCGGAAAACACCTGATAATCACCCACCAGCACTTGAGAAAAATGCTGAGCATAGGCCTTTTCTGGAGTAATTTCCAGCAATTCTGCCACCGCTGGATTAAAGGTGGTGATCTCGCCTAAATGATCCACCACCACCACCCCAGTGGCGATATGCGCCAGTACTGCTTCCAATTGCAGCCGGCGCTTTTCCAAATCGGCGCCGGTTTGAATCAAGCTTTTGCGACTCTCTCGCAAATCCCGCGTCATTTTGTTGAAAGAATTGACCAGCACGGTGATCTCATCATGCCCGGTGGCGAGAATGGAGATGTCCAAATTCCCAGCCCCCACCGCCGCAGCCCCAAGGGCTAAGCGCTCCACCGGCACGGTCAGTTCGCGGGCCATGTAAAGCCCAATCCAAATCGCCACAAAGATGATCACCAGCGTGATCATGATTAAAATCACAAAATAGGTGGTTTTCATCGGGTACTTCAAGGGATTGGTGTCGCGGTAATCCTCCACCACGTTGGTGATCTCATTGACCTTGTTTTGTAAACTGACCGGGATGTAAGAGTCCACCACCATCACCCCGAGCACGGCTGCGCTTGCTGCTGCTCCTGCTGGATGCGGGGCATGAATGGGCACCAAACAGCGCACCAAATCCCCCGTCCCCAGGTGCTGAAACAAAGACACCGACTCCCCGCCAAAGGCCTTCTCTAGCGACTCAAGCGCCAGCCTGGGATAGAACATGGGAAAATCTGCCATGAACGGCCGCTGCGCCATCACCCGCTCACCTAGCAGCTCGCCGTAGTATTCCACCCCGTCACACGCTAACAGCTCACGCTGGGTTTGCAGGTACTCGCCGATCCATTCCATGGCCGGCCGCGGACCGATCAACGAGGGCGGCGGGATGCGCTTGGCGATGCTGGCTGCCAAGTGATGGGCAAAATGGAAGGCCGTACTCTCGGTGTTGCGGTAATAGGTATGGGTGATTTCTAGCGACGCTTGCAGCGTGTTTTGAATCTTGAGCGAAAACCACTTATCAAAGCTTGAGTTAATATAAATGGCGGAAATAAAGAATAAAACTAAGGTCGGGATGATCGAAAACGCCAAAAAGGCAATCACCAGCTTGGTCTTCAAGCGGGCGCCAAAGACCGTTCGCCTACGCTCGATAAAAAGCTTACCAATGTTGCGAGACACCAGCCACACTAGCCCCATCAAAATCACAATATTGATGTTGAGCAGCCCGAAGAAAAAAATCGAAGTCACAAAAGGCAGCGTGCTTGAGACACTGACCAAGCGAAATTCGATAAAAAACAGCACCAAAAATACGAGTAGCAAGACGGCAATCAAAATGCCCTCGCGTCTGCGCTTCAGGCGCTCATGCACGTCAAGCGGCGGCACCAGGTGCTCCCCGCCTTGCTGAGCGGCGTCGTTGTTGTTGCTATTGGCGTCGTTGCGGGGAGATAAGGGATCAAAAGGCTGAGGCGAGGCAAATTGGCTCATGGCTCTTGGAAGTGTATCTGATTTTCAAAACATAAGAAATCCCTCAAAAGGGTACTCCCCAGCGAACCCCTTGCGCCGCCCGCACCGTCTCCCTAATCTTGATTACTTTAATCGGCTATTAGCAAGTCACCGCGTCAGATAAAAGAATAGGTCTCCAGCTGATTGGCGCCGCTCGCTTTGGCGGAGCGCAGCGCCTCAGTGGAGCAGCGCAACAAATCGCCCATCCGCTGGTCAGTTTGCTCGTAACTCATACTGGCAACCCCGACGGTGAAGGTCATGCGGATCACGCATTTATCCACACAAAAAGGCTCTGCTTGCAGTCCTTCTTTGATCCTCCTAGCCATCACCTCTGCGGTTTGCAAGTTGACGCCGTTCATGAAGACAAAAAACTCGTCAGCCCCCACCCGCGAGATCAGGTCTTCCGCCCGCGTCAGGCGCTTGATTTTTTGCGCCACCTCTTGCAGCACCCGGCTGCCGATGGCGAAGCCATAGCGCTGATTGATCTCACAAAAGGCATCAATGTTCAGCAGAATCCCTGAAACCCAGCGCTTGAAAGTTCTAGCCCGGGTGATTTCTTCTTCCGCCCGCCGATAAGCCGTTCGCATGTTCATCAAGCCCGTCAGCTCATCCGTCGAGCTCAGCTGCTCTAAGCGGACGTTGGCGCGCTTGAATAAGTCTTGCAACTCTTTCATCCGGGCAAAGTTTCCAAACTTAACCACCAGCTCGGCTTCTTGCCAGGGCAGGAAAATAAAATCATCTACCCCCCAGCCCATCAT
>JAYTHP010000243.1:0-2289 GCA_043732485.1 Oligoflexia bacterium | reverse complement strand
AACTTGCCGTCTTGGGATAAGGAAAACCGGCAAAATCCTCAAAATCCGTCCACCGCCACTCCGTACGCACCTGCCCTGGCGCTTGCACCACCCACTTCACCGGCTGAAAACTCGCTTTTTCAAAACAAAGTTGACTGGCGCCCGTTGCCGCCTGAGCTTCGGGCGTCTCACTTTGATTCAAGCAACTCGCAAACACCCCTTGCACTCTTTGCAAGCTCACCCGCTCAGCCTTCCTGATGCCCTCGTGAGCCTGCGCCTCAGCGAAATCACTCTCCAAAAGCACCGGGATGCCTTGCGAGCGCAAACTGCGAGCAAGATCAAGGAAGTTTTTCGAGAACAGTAACTTCTCGCTCACCGCACTTTGCTGCAGCAGCTGCGTCTGACTAAAGAGCACCTGGCCCTCGTCATTCATCACCACCTGCGTCAGGCGCGGCGGATTTTCATGATGCAAGAACGTCCGCTCCACCCAGCGCCACTCAGGGTTAAGCTGATTTTTCTGCCCACCACCCACCACCACCGAGGCCTTGCGCTGAATTTCCAGCGGCCCAAAGTGCGAGCCGTGCGATTTTACCCAAGTTTGTACAATAAACGCGGAAGGCAACGCTGCCGCTTGCAGTTGCAGAGGGTCAGTCGCCAGCACCACGAGCAGCGACCCCAGCCAAAAAGGCGTCCGTCCACAACCCCTCATTTTTGCCCCGTTAAGTGCTTTTCCAGCAAAAGCCTGACCCCTGCGGCCAGTTCCGGACGCTTCAGTCCATACGCAAGCGTTGCGTCAATAAACCCCAAGCGATCGCCGGTATCAAAGCGCTCGCCTTGGAACTGATAGCCTAAGAGCTTTTCCCTGCGAACCAGCTTTCTTAAGCCCTCCGTCAGCTGAATCTCTCCCCGCTGATCTGCCTGAGTTTCCCGCAAGCAATCAAAGATCGTGGCATTTAAGAGATAACGACCGGTGATCGCCAGCCTTGATGGCGCCTCACTTAAGGAGGGCTTCTCCACCAAATCAGTAATCTCAATTTCACCGGAAACCAGCTGCTGGCCCGACACGATCCCGTACTTGTCCACCTGATCGGCCGCCACCTCAGCCAAACCAATGACCGAGTGCTGAGCGCGCTCATAAATTTTCATCAACTGCCCTAAGCAAGGCACCTGGGAGTCGACCAACTCATCGCCTAGCAGAATCCCAAAAGGCTCGCGACCAATCACAGGCTCCGCACAAAGGATCGCATGCCCCAAACCCAAGGGCACCTTTTGCCGGATGCTAATCAGCTGACACAAGCGCCCGGCCGTCCGCGATAAATCCGCTAAATCGCTGCGGGCTCGTTGATCCAGATAATTTTCTAACTCATAATTATAATCAAAATGGTTTTCAATCGCCTCTTTTGAGCGCGCAGTAATCAGGATAATCTCCCGAACCCCTGAGCGCACCGCCTCCTCCACGTTAAGCTGGATGGCGGGAACGTCAATAATCGGGATCATTTCCTTTGGCACAGCCTTGGTAAAAGGTAAAAAACGACTCCCCAAGCCTGCGGCAGGAATCACTGCCTTGCGCACCGTACTCAAGCGCCCAACCCTGTTGCCTGTTGCACTGTCAAAGTTTTTCCCCATTCGCTTTCTACCCGGAAACCACGAGTGACTCTTAATTTTTTTTTGCTGTATTTTTAATGCTCTTTTTTGACGACCGAGGTCAAGACGTTTTGCTCGGGGCTTTCTATTAATGCCGCCCTGGAAAACGATGCTCTTCGGACTCAAGCTCAGCTTTACAGTCTATGCAAAGCGTGGTGAAAGGGAAAGCGTCAATTCGACCTTCCGCAATTAAATCCCCGCAACGCTCGCATTCACCAAAGGTGCCTTCATCTAAACGACGAATAGCGCCCTCGATTTGCCACAAGACGTTGCGATCGCGATTTTTCATTTGTAACAGAAAGCTTTTATCCGTCTCCGCTGCAGCCTGATCGACAGAATCGGTGTAGACCACTTCGTCATTCATAAACTCGGAGGCGGTGATTCGTAAATCTTCAGCAATGGCGTTGCGCCGATCTATGAGTTGCTTTCGATATCGCTCTGCTTTTTCTCTACATAATGACATAATAGATTACGGTTTATATCTCAAAGCCAGTTGGGGTGTAAAGAAAAATTTCCCCCTTCAAACCTTCTTCCGGCTTCTTGCAAACTTCGTGCACGCTGTCTCTCTCTCTTCTCAAGCCCAAGTCGGCTCACCCCTACGACTGCTTTCTCCTTGATTTCTCGCAGTTTTGAGAGCATTTTTAGAAGTGTGATGTTACTAAGCCC
>JAYTHP010000242.1:0-21855 GCA_043732485.1 Oligoflexia bacterium | reverse complement strand
CACCGCCCCGAGGTCTATCGGGCAATGACATTTTTAGCCTGCGCTTGCGTCATTTTAGCTAAACTATGATATTCGGGGTTTGCGAAACGGGCTCTAAGTCTCTTGCTCAGGTTTTCTCTTCTCTGCCCGCTCTAAAAAGATTCATTCTAGAGCGTAATCACTTGGGGTTGGGTGGAGCGGCTGAGCTTACGGAGCACCTCCATGAGCTACACTTGCTAGAAAGTTTGTCGGTGAAACAAAACGAGCTTGGCTTTTCTGGCCTAAGGGCAATTGTGATCGGAGTCGCTCCCTTAAAAAATCTTAGATACCTTCACTTACGCCGGCACTCACTCGGCTCTGAGGAGAGTGGTTTGGATCAAGAGCGCAGCAGCCTAGGCCAGTATTTTGATCGTTGGGTAAGCCTGTCTTATGCTTAAAGGGCGCTTTGGATTGAAAAGGTGCGGAAGTTTAGGATCCGAAGCTCAATTTGGGTGGGTGTCGATCGTTTCTCTCAAACGAGATCAGCTGTGGTTTTTTGCAGCTAATTTTCCAGTATTTTTCCCAGATTTGAGAAAACTAACAAAGTGTTTGAACGGCTGCGCAAGTTAGGGCCGAGATGGGACTTTTTTTGGAGCGGGAAAAGGGGCTCGAACCCTCGACCTCCACGTTGGCAACGTGGCGCTCTAGCCAACTGAGCTACTCCCGCGTCCTTAAAAAGGAACTCACTGACAATATCGATTTTCTTCGGCGAGGTCAAGGGAATGCTTTGCAGGTGAAGTGAGAAAAATGGGGGTCCGCCCCCTTTTTCAAAGTCCGAGTGAGGGTTTTGAGGTGAAAAAAGGGGTTCTTTTGCAGGTGCACGCGCTCAAAGAGCCCACGCTAGGTTTTGTGAGTGCTGTGAGTGTTTTGCTCCGTGCCGCTTTAGGCAGAAGCGGTGTGGGTGAGAGCGAGCATTTGTGCTAAGAGTGAGTCATGAAAATAGCGACGAAAACGGGTGATAGTGGCATGACGGGGTTACTGGGAGGTGTGCGGGTGCCTAAAAGTGACCTGATTGTTCAAGTCTGCGGCAGTCTGGATGAGGGCAACAGCTGGTTGGGGTTGGTCTTAAGTGAGCTAGCCTGCTTGCAAGAGCCCCAGGCTGAGGCCAAGCGAGGCGGTGATCACGCGACGCTATCGCTTGCTGAAGTGACGTTTTTTTTGCAGTCTTTGCAAGGGGCGCTTTTTCAACTAGGGGGCGAGCTTGCGCAGGTCAATCCGCAAACCCTGGCGACTTGGGCCTTAAGTGAGCAGGCATTGCAGGCGCTTGAAGAAAAAATTGAGCAGTTGGAAGCGCAATTACCTGATTTGCGCACCTTTATTTTGCCAGGCGGCGCCAAGCCAGGAGCCATGCTGCACCTGACTCGCACGGTGATTCGGCGGGCGGAGCGAGATTTGGTGGCCTGGAGTCGTGCTGAGGTGAGGGGGCAGTTGCCCGTGGCTGGCGCGGGGATTCAGGCGGTGAGGCCCTTGATTTTGGCGTATTTGAACCGGTTGAGTGATTTTTTGTTTCTCGCAGCCCGCTGGTTCAATCGACGTGCTGCGGTTACGGAATTGCCTTGGATCGCCCCGCCAGCAAACCTCAAGTAATAGTAGACTAAAAAGGTCTTCTTTTAGGGAGAAGGAGCGCTATTGCCTGCTAAGCGCTTGAGGGGGGGGTGGGGGGAGGCTGTGAGCTGCCAGATGAGCTACCAGGAGAACGATCAGAAAGCGTGTGAGAGTTTGTCCTAGTCCGAGGGGGGATTCGTTAGACTCGCAATTTTTTGCTGGGCTGCAGCCAGGCGTGCGCTGAAGCGCGCGGCGCGGGCAGAATTTCTCGCCTCGCGGGCCAACTTCCGCTCCCGCGTTTTATGGAGGCGGGCGAGCTTGAGGGAGCGAAAAAAGTCTACCAGATAGTCCTTCGCTGAGATCAGACTAATGGCAAGCGACAGGTAGAGTAGGACTAATCCAGGGGTGTAGAGCGGGATTCCCCACAAACCATCGCGTCCCATAATGAGCGGAATGGCAATCATCTGGGTGGCCGTTTTCCACTTGGCAATCGACGAGGCTCCGAGCACCAGCCCTTCGGCGCTGGCGAGCGCCCTGAGGTTAGTGATGGCCATTTCCCTACAAATCAGCACAATCACTAAAATAGCCGGAATCCGTCCCAGCGTTTGTAAAACGATCAGCGAGGAGACGATCAGAAACTTATCGGCTAGCGGATCCATAAGCTTGCCGTAGACTGTTTCCAGGTTGCGTTTGCGGGCCAGATAACCGTCAAAATAGTCAGTAATGCTCGCGACCGCAAAAACTAAGGCTGCCACCACATCCCAGGTGGGGTCTTTGAGAAAGAGCAGACCCACCACAATCGGGGTGAGGAGAATACGGGCGAGGGTGAGGAGATTGGGGGCGTTGGTGAATCCTAAGGAATCCTCAGCAGTAAGCGGGGGGGGAGTCTTGCTAGGGAGGGTGGTTTCAAAGAGGGGTGGCATGAGATCCTTGTTTTTAATGAACGGGGAGCTTAACATCATTTTATCAGTATGGAAATTCTAAGATTTTGTCTAGACTGAAGATAGGACCAAAAGCAAAAGAGTGGGTGAGTGTGCACTGACTGTCACGAGCCTGAGCAGCGCTGTGACGAAAAGGGGGAGGGTGCGGTGGATCAGGAAAAAGAACAACCAGAGCGGCAAACGCTCAGGGATCGCGGACAGACTAATTTGCGACTGATGGCGCCAAGCAGCCCACTTCAGGATCAGCGCCTCCAGGCGGAGGCGGCCTATAGTCATTGGCTTGTGCCGCGGGTGGGGCTGAGTCAGGAGCAGTTTTGCTTAGTTTCTGCTCAGAAAGTCTTTGCCGCCTATGACCTCACCCCCACAGGCTTCTCGCTGGCGCTGATCTCGCAGGCAGACTTGGCACTGTTTCGCGTGGGGCAGCGGCTGGAAGGGATGCTGAACTTAACCCGAAAAAAATACTTGGTGAAGATGCAGGTGCTGGGTTTAGGTCATAAAAAAGTGCTCCTCGGGTTTGAGGGGGGAATGGGGGGAGGGCTGCCGCCTTCTTTCGCTCAGACGTTAGCGGAGTTTTTACGGCCTGAGGCGATCGGCGCGACGCTTCGTCTGTTTCCCTTTCGGGAGCTGACGAGCCTTTTTTATGTAGGAAGAGCAGGCGCCTTACTGAGGTTTGATTTTGACGATTCTGCCACTGTGGGGTGCATCATGCTCCGCGTGCAAGCGCTAATTTTTTTGTGGGAGCGAAAAAAAGGGCTTTGCTCGTCGGGTGTTTTCAAGGAAGAGCTCAGAGCTCATCAGCCGCGGCGGGCGAGCGGACTGGTTGTTTGGGATGAGCTGAAGGTCTATTTTGATGCAGTTTTGGACCGAGAGAAGTTGGAGATTGCAAAAAAAATCATCCTGAGTTCTACTTTAACAGAACACCTAAAAAATGAATGCCTGGTGAATTGGCAGGATCACCCTTAAAAATTTGCTTGCAAGCGGGGGGCATTTTGCGTGTGACCTTGTTGCAAGTTGCTGGCAAGGGTGATTGCGAAGCGCGAGAAAAGGCAACAGTCTCCGGGCCGGTTGCCCTCAGGAATGGCAATTCTTTCGGCCTTGCGTGAGCGTGGGAGCAGGGACCTGATGGCTCAGCCCCGCGAAAGCCGGAGAGTAAAAAAGAAATTTTTTTTTGGGTAGCTTGAAAAACAAGCGAAAACAGAGAAGAGGAAGAACGTTTCATGGACCGTAATTTTGCGTTAGAATTTGTAAGAGTGACGGAAGCCGCAGCCTTAGAAAGTGCCCGTTGGATGGGTTTGGGAGATGAAAAGGAGGCGGATCATGCGGCAGTGGAGGCCATGCGTCAAGTCTTGAATACGATTCAATTTGATGGAACGGTGGTGATTGGGGAAGGGGAGCGCGATGAGGCGCCGATGCTTTACATTGGAGAAAAGGTGGGTCGCGGTGGCGGTGGGCCTGCGCTGGACTTGGCGCTGGATCCTTTAGAAGGAACCACCTTGTGCGCCAGAGGGGGAGTCAATTCGCTTTCTGTCATTGCGATTGCTGAGGCAGGGAATTTTTTGCACGCGCCGGATACTTACATGGAAAAAATTGCGGTGGGACCTGAGGCCAAAGGGGTGATTGATTTAAATTGCTCGCCTACGGAAAATTTATTGCGCATTGCCCACGCCAAGAAGTGCCAAGTCTCTGATTTAACGGTGATTATTTTAGATCGCCCACGTCACGTTGAGCTGATTGCGGAGGTGCGCCGAGCCGGGTCGCGCATTTGGTTGATTGGTGATGGGGACGTCTCAGCGGCCATTGCGACTTGTAAGCCTGAGAGTGGGGTCGATGTTTTGATGGGCACGGGGGGTGCGCCAGAAGGGGTGATTGCTGCTGCGGCGCTCAGGTGCACGGGCGGTGATTTTCAAGGAAAGCTCGTGTTTCGTCATGAGGAGGAGCGCAAGCGTGCGGCTGTGATGGGGATTCGCGAGGAGAACCGGATTTACCGTATTGAGGAACTGGCAGCGGGTCCGGTGTTGTTTTGTGCCACGGGGGTGACGCAGGGGACTTACTTGAACGGGGTGCGTTATTTTAAAGGTGGCGCTAAGACTCATTCGGTGGTCATGCGCTCAGAGACCGGCACGGTGCGGTTTATTGAAACGGAGCATTATTTTGATCGTAAGCCGATGCTCAGTCGCGTGCGCTCGCCGGAGCGTCAGTTACGCTTTGATTCCTTGGTGAAGGCTTAAGTCATGGCGGTTGCAGAGTATCAGGAATTAGTAGACGTCGGGGTAGAGAGCCTTTTGCAAGTCATTCAGGCGTATGAAGAGTATCCGCAGTTTGTGGACGGGTGCGAGGGTGCGCAGATTAAGAGTCGCAAGCCGGGTGGGTTGGTTCAGGTGGATTACCGGGTTTCCCTGATGGGGAAGGATTTCACTTATACCCTTGAGCATCGCCCTAAGCTTGATCAGCAGCGGATTGAGTGGTCTTTAGTTGACAGTCAGATGTTTAAGCTTAATTCTGGGTTTTGGCAATTAGAACCCAGAGGGTCAAAAAAGACCCAGGTGTTGTATTCTATTCAAGTAGAATTTAAGATCCCGGTGCCAGGCATGATTATTAATGGTTTAGTGAAGAAAAGTCTTCCGAAACTGGTGGCTAGTTTTGCCAGGCGTTCGGCTGCCGCAGTGCTTAGGGCTTAAGTCCTAGTTGCTTTTGCCTTCCTCTCCCCCTCATTCTCTTTTTCCCTCTTCCGCCTGTGTTGCAAAGCCTCGAGTGCTGGCAAGTGGCGCGCTTGTGAGCGCAAGCATTTTGGCGTGCAACCGCTGGGTGCGACGATAGAGAGGTGGTGGGGATGAGGTGGATCGCTCGCTGGAACGCTCTAGAGGGAATGCTCCATAGAGAATGATCGATCGACTGCCCCATAGACGGATTGATGGGACCGCATCCCGGCGTCAAGCAAGGGTCGGGCTTGTTTGGGGCCTGAAAAAAGTGAAGATCTTTTAAGCAGTTGTTCACAAAAGAAACAATTTGGGTCATGGTAATAAGATCCACGCTTTAAAAAAGACTAGGACAATCCAGCTTATCAGCTTTTTTAGTTTATTTTTTTCACTTTGGCACGTTGCTTGCTCTTTCTAGAGGGAAACCTAAGGAGATTCATTTATGGCATCTAATCACAATAAAGACTCTGACAAGGTGTCCTCAAGCGCCAACTCTCACACAAGCCAAGAAGCTCCCGATTCCAAGGTGCGTTATTTGTTCCCTAAAAAGGCGCCGACTGCGACGCCAGCAACTCCTGCCAGTGCGGGGGGGGGGATGCTCGCGCAACATCATCAGGCGCTTGCTACTCAGCAGGCGAAAGGGGGCGTGATCAGCCGGCTGCCAGTTTACTCACAGGTCATTAAGGCGACCGATTTGCGGGAAAATACCTTAGGTTCGGTGCAAGTCAAGCCCTTTGAGACGCATCGCCTGCAGACTTCAGCGCCTGGTAATTCGCCTGAAGGGATTGTTTCAGGTCTGAAGCTTCACTTAAAAGACCTGTACGATCTGCAGTCACGGATGCGCTTCTTGTTGCAGGAGTTAGAGGCGGTTTCGGATCACGATCGCTCGCAGCATTAAAAAAAAAGCAAAAATTTATGAGAAAAAAAAATTAAAAGTCCTGCAGCCAACGGTTATTTCAGGGACTGGAGCGTGTTGCCGTCTGCAGCTGTGGGATGCTGACTTGAGTGAGCAGGCAAGCTAGTCAGCTTGCGAGCCTCTGTGATGAGAGGGGTAATGAGGGCTAAGGAAGTCTCAGGAAGGCGAATGACTCACTTGTTCAGTAGTCGCTAAGAGGATGGACCGGGTTGACGCAAGAAGCGGTTGCTCGCTAAAGTGGAGGGTGAAGCTTGCGTGGCTGCTGGCGCGGCAAAGCCGAACCGAGTTTTTTTCGGGATGCGAATGATTAGGCGATCGGGATGGGTTTCGCGACTTAGCTTGGAGGCCTCCACGGGCCAATGGAGCGGAAAGGTTTCTTGAAACGTCTGAAAGCTTGCGGTGGATTGCAGGTGGCCTGGCGAGAGTTCTTGTTTTTCCTCGTTCTTACGATACCCTGAGAGTACGAGTTGATCGCCTTGGACGGAGGCGTGCAGGTGCTGTTGCTCGTAATCCGGCAGCTGAGCGGTGAGAATGAAGCTGTCTTGAGTTTCTTCTAAGCGTGAGTGAAGATCCAGAGTGTTGTAGAAGGGATCCTTTTGCTCTTCGTCGTAGCTTGCCAGTTCTTGCGCGTGGTGGGCGCGAACTGTTTCAACTTGAACATCCATCTGAGTTTGCAGCATTTTCATGATTTTGGCGTATTTTTGCAGCGCCGATTGATAGGTGTTTTGAAAGTGGTCGTTGAGTCGAGTTAAGACGTCTTGATTGGCTGCGGTGAGTTTTTCGGTTTCTTGCTCACGCTGATCCACTAAGGCCTTGAGTGTTTGATCGTAACGCTCGGTTTCTTGTTGCAGCCCGGTGGTTTGGCTTTCGGTGAACAGTTTCTTGCGGCTATCGTGATTTTGGTGCAAGTCGCTGAGTTCCTGGCGCTCGCGGTTTTCAGTTTCGCTTTTTTCTCTGGCATAATTGAGTTTGAGGTCCGTCATGGCTTCCCCCCAGCGGTCGGCTTGCTGGGAAAGAGTGCGATCTAAAGCGAGCTGATTTTGGCTGAGTGCTCGGTTTTGTTGGCTTTTTAGGCTCATCAGCTGCTGGTAATCCTTTAATTTTTGATGCTCAAGCACCTTGGCCTGCCGCTCGGCTTGCTGCGAGGACTCCTTTGCATAGGTGTCGCGCAGCGCGTCTAAGGCTTGGGTGGTTTGCTGTTGTGCTCGTCGGGTGACTTGCTCTTGTAAGGCTCTTTGCGTCGCGTCCTGGCTGGCACTGTCCACACCGCCACCACCTCTTTGTTCGTTGCGACTGGAAGGGGAGCTGGTCGGTTGCGGGTTTAAGGAAATGTTCATAAGTGATTGATTTTTCTAGGCCGTATTGCCTTAGCGGTGTCAGTAGCGGTCGTTGTCGTCGTGTGCCAAGGGGCACCGTGTCGCCGTCTGAGGCGCAGCATCAGGAAAGCGAGCAGGCAGCGTCGCTGTCGCTTTGCGATGAGGCTCATGGGTCGATTCATCAAAGCATGCCGGGCAGCGCTGAGAAAGTCTGTCGGCAAACCGAATATCTGGAGGTGGGACTGGTCGTCGTCGTCGGCTGCGGCGTAGGGTTGTCGTTGCGTCCAGGACAAACAGAGGCTCATGGTTATTATTTTAAAGCCAAATAGAATAAATTGATAGCAGCGAAAGTGTTCCTTGTAAAAATAATACTTGTTTTTTACCCGCGGCACAACAAATCAAGGGTGCGAGGAAGGCTTGGGTCGCTGGTGGGGCCGTCAAGTCTTAGGGGTTGCAGGACTAAGGCGAGCACGAAGGTAGAATCGTCAAACTCCTGACTAAAATTCCATGGGCGGTGATTGGCTGGTGTCGGGGGCTTGTTGCAGTCAAAAAATAGCTGATTAGGGGAGCTTCTTAAAATTATGCTTTGCTGATTTGACTCTTAGCCTGATCGTTCGTTACAATAAAAAGATGAAGCGTGCTCCTCATGGAAAGAAAAGCACGGAAAAACGCACGGAGAAGCGAAAAAAGCCTGCAGAGCGCTCACTGGAGAGTAGTGCGATTTCCTCAGAGATTTTACGGAAGAATTCGGATTTTTGCCGAAGTTGCACGAAGAGCCTTATTAAAAATCAAAAAACACTTTATGTAGAAGAAGAGCAAGGGCGAGTGTTTTGCTCTGAGGCTTGTATCATTGAGTTTTTTTCCCCAGAAATTAAAATTCTTGAAGACGAGTACTTGCGTTGGCTTGATCCGGAGGATCTCTCTGTTGACGACCGCGAGCGCTTCGCCTATTTGCGCTGGAACACCTTACAATGCCCAGAGGAGGTCTGGCGGGAAACCACGGCGCGGGGGGATTATCAGTATTCACTGATTTCTGAGTTTCATATCGGCAGTGAGCGCATCTGGAGTGTGGCGATTTGCTTGTTTTTACGAGGTGAGCCAAGCTTTTTGCTGATTTCTTTTCCTACCCGCGATTATACTTTGGTCGAGCGTTACCGTCGCGGCACGGTCCTCAAGCAAACTGAGCTCTCTGAGTTAGCAGAGCGCAATCCCACTGATGGCTTAGCTTCAAAGTGGACGGAGGATGAAACTTACCGCGCTAAGTCTTTAGGTCATGACGGTGAGCCAGACATTGCCGCGCAGGAGTGGGATCGTTATCAGCATTTTTTTCACGATACGCTCACCCAGCCGGATGAGGTCTGGAGTCATCCCGAACAAGCGGCCTCACCGCTGAAGGTGTTTCATTTCCTGAAGGCTTACCCGCAAAATAAGGTGACCCCCAAAAGCTTAAAAGAAGGCTTGAGCGCTGACAAAGCGCAAAATTTCTGGTTTGTGATCGTGGCGCGCGAGCTCGGTGATACTGACCGGACGTCTGAGGGTGAGGAGCAAATTGAGATTCTCGATGCCTTTCCCACCCGCAAGGAGCATGTTGCTGATCGCTATCGTAAGGGTTGTCAGGATATCGGCTTAGGCGTCTTTGAAGCGCAGGGCACCAGACTGATTCATTGAGCGCGGTTGGTGATGTTGGTGGTGACGGCTCTCACTGCTCGCAAGGGTTGTGCGACACCGTGGGGTGGACTCCTGATGAGCTCCCGACCAAGCGCTTGCGGCGAAAAGTCTCACAAAAGTAAACGCCTGCGCGCGTTGGGCGACACCTGCAACCCCACACGACCTTTCACGTCGCTCGTACCAGTTCACCGTGCCAAGGTTCACTTTACATCCCGGAGGCGCAGCGGCTTCTAGCTCTGCTGCCAGTTGCTCGACTCACCGCCCGTTGCGTTGCAAGTCTAGCTTCCTCAGCAGACTGTAGGGGTTGGCTCTGAGTGCTTGCTCGAGTGCTCGTGCCCCTTCTTTTTGCAGGTGATTGTGTGAGAGATCTAAGCCCTCAAGGCGATGGTGCAGGGAAGCCAGGACTTGCGCAAAAATGATTACACCTCCGCGCTCGAGCCCACAGTCGGCAAGAGGGAGGGACAAGCGCCTCTGCTGAGGGCGCAGGAGTGCGTTTGCAAGCGCTCTCATCGCTACTTCTGTAAGATAGAGTGCTGAGAGGTCTAGGGAGGTGATGAGACACGGATGGTTTGGATCTCTGAAGGCGTTGGCAAGCGCAATAATTGTGGCTTCGTGCGATGGGTTGGCCGCTAAATTTAAGGATGAAAGATGAGAGTTGCCTGAGCGGAGCGCGTTGGCACGCGCGATGAAGCCGGCGTCGGAGATGACAAGCCCAGTTTCCACTTCAGTTCCAATGCCAGTGTTTTTTAAGTTTAAGGTGGTGAGTTGATTGTGAGGAGACGCAAGCCCGCTTGCAAGCGTGATTGCGTCTGGAGCACCGATCGCATGAAAGGATAAGTCTAAGGTCATAAGTCGGGTGTGGCGAGAGTGCATAGCTTTGGCAAGCACCCAGATGCCAGGAGTGTCAAGATGATTCGAGGATAAATCTAAAAACGTGAGCTGGGTATGTGGTGATCGGAGTGCAGCTCCGAGCGCTCTTACGCCGTCATTGCAGATGGCGTTGCCAGAGAGCTCCAAGGACTTGAGCGCATTAGCAATCAGAAAGGCTCCGCGGCGGCGGACGCCGATGAAATGATTCGCAAGCCTCAAGTGCGTGAGGTGGTTGTTGGGGGCTTATATGGCTGCAGCGAGCACCTCGGCCAGCATTTCGCCTTCTTCTTCAGTTGCAGCCGTAAGGCTTAAGTCCAAGCTTTGATCTTATTAGACGAGTTTTTCAAGGCTGCCGCTAGCGCGTGGTCGCTTTATATTTTTATAAGATTAATAGCCAAATCTAAGCAAGTGAAATAGTTGTGGGGGTCAACAAGCGTTTCTGCTAGTGCTTGGGCGCTGTCAACCGCAAAAAGATTAGAGGCAATCTGCAAGGTGGTGAGTGAGTTGTGCGGCGCGCGCATCACCTGAGCAAGCAGTCTTGCGGCCTCGACGCCTAAGTCGTTACGACTCAGGTCTAAGCTCATGCGTCGGCTGGCTGGAGGGTTGTCAGAGTCGATGAGCGTTTTTGCAAGCGCTGCAACGCCTGCGAGGCTCAGTAGGTTTGATCCCAAATTCAGGGAAGCAAGCTGATTGTAGGGGTCTTGCAAAACGGCTGCAATCAGCTGCATGCCGGCCAGGCCAATTTGGGGATTACCCCAAAGATTCACCGCCGTGATGTGATGACGGGCGCGGGTCAGCGTTTGCGTCATCAAGCGCGCATCCGCTTCCTCAAAGTTTGTAAAAGCCAAGTCGATTGTAATTTCTTGCGCCTAGGAGAGCTGATGCAGGAGATTCCAGTCACTGGCTAGCCATGCTTCCCCGGCCCCAAATCGCCGCAACGAGAGGCGACTAAAGTCCTGGGCGTCAGGCGACTGCAGAAATTGCTGCAGGACAGGGAGATCAAAAAAAGTTAATTGCACCGCATTCGAGAGGTAAGGCACTTTTTTCCGACTCATGACCTGATCTGTTGTCTGAAGCAGGCGACAATTGCGCGCCAAAAAATGGGTGTAAGACATTTCAGCAACTTCAGACAGCAAGTCATGGCCTTGTCTGCGTCTGGCAGCAATTGCCCCGGGCGATCCCGTCAGCTGCTGTAAAGTCTCACGCGAGCAGGCCGCTCACTTGAGGAACCAGCGATCATCCAGGGGAGGTCACAGCAAGACGAACTTCTTGGAGTAGGTTCGCCCACGGGTTGCTCAGCGGACGATCTGTGTGATGATCCATGTCTTGAGGGTTCGTTTCGCTGACTGAGGCGCTCGTCTGCCAGCGCAGGAGTTGGGACCGGGTCCGGGAATGGCTCTTGTCGCCTGAGCCATTGACTCAAGCGACAAGAGGGCTGTCAGTAGCAGCGCAGCTGGGCTAAAAAACATGAAACGGGTGGGACGATTCATCGAAATCCGGAGCCTAAATCTTTCTTGATTAAAAGGCGATATTTTTAAATTATACTATGTGTAAAAAAAATTGACCCCGTGCCTGCGGTTTGCTTCAGGTGTCACGTTTTTTCTGGCATTATTAATAAGTAATTATAATAAATATTTTTTTATTTATTTATGGCAGTTATTGCCTTGCCTGAGTAAGGCCGCTTTGACTCTTTCGACGCCTCCTCCTCATCTTACCCTAACCTAAATAAAGGACCTGCAAACTAGCTGCGCAAAAAAAAACTTTCAGCAAAGGCTCAGAAGTTGCGGTTTTACCGCCGCGCCCGATCATTGCTCATAAGCAATTCGCAGGCTGCGGGTAGGGCAGCCCTCAGTTCCTCAGCCCAGTGGGCAAGTGCTGGGCTGGTGTGGCTTAAGTCGAGGCTGGTTAAACGACTGTGGGAGTTTTGCTGCAGCGCACGGATGATGGCGGCAACACCCCTCCCGCCGACGGGATTGTGTGAGAGATTGAGGCAAGCAAGCGTGCTCTGGGGAGTCTTGAGGCTAGCGGCAAGCATCGCAATGCGGGTTGATCCTAGGGCATTGTTGGTCAGCACGAGCGCAGTGAGCTGATGGCGGGGGGATCGCAGCGCTTTGGCAAGTGCCTTGATACCCGCATCGCTAAAGTGGTTGTGGGAAAGGTCTAAAAAGCGTAGGCAATTGTGGGGGCGCTCAAGGCAAAGAGCAAGCTGAGTGAGCCCAGCGTCTGCCACCTCACAATAGCCTAAATGGAGCGCTGAGAGTAGGCTATGGGGAGAGTGGAGGGCCTCGGCAAGCGCCAGGGCTCCTGCATCCTCGACCCGGTTGTTAGTTAAATTTAAGCACGTAAGCCTGCAGTGCCCTGCTTGAAGGCTTGCTGCAAGGGCAAGGATCCCTTTTGGCTCGATCCCGCTGCTGCTGAGCACCAAGCTGATCAGCTGGTTGTGCGGCGAGGTAAGTCCCTCGGCAAGCGCGAGAGCACCGGCATTTTCGATGCGATTAACGCTGAGATTCAAGACACGAAGCGAGTTGTGAGGTGATTGCAGTGCTTCGCTTAAGGCTAGGGCGCCTTGCACGCCCATGCCGGTGTTTTCTAAATTTAAGGAGCGGATTCTATTGTGGGGGCTTTGCAAGGAGGCTGCCAGTGCGCCGACTCCTTGCGCTCCCAGCGGGTTGGTAGTCAAGTTCAAGTAGGTAAGCCTGCTATGCGTCGGATGGCGGAGCGCAACGGCAAGCGCTAGGGCTCCTTGCTCTGAAATACCGTTTCCCCAGAGTGTGAGTTCAGTGAGCTGCGTGTTGCGGTCTTGTAGAGCGTCGGCAAGCAGGACCGCACCCTCATCGCCGAGGTGATTGGCTGCAAGATGCAAAGCAGTGAGCCGATTGTGCGGCGATTGCATTGCTGCGGTAAGGGCTCTAGCGCCTTCCTTGCCGATAGGATTAGCGCCTAAGTCTAAGGAGTGCAACTGATTGTAGGGTGAGCGTAACGCCTCAGCTAGCAAGCTTACCCCCTGCTCAGTCAGGGCATTATGCCATAAGTTGACCGCCTTCAGTGGGTTTTTGCGATGCCCGAGTAGCTTGGCAAGTGCTCTGGCCCCTGTATCGGCCATTTGCGCCCAGGTTAAGTCCATTTTGAGCTCGGTGGTAGGTTGTAGCCGCAGCAATTGTTCCCAGTAGTCCTCGTGCCAGGTCGCGCTCGTCCAAAAAAAGCTGATTGAGAGTTGATTAAAGTCTTGCGCATCGGCAGTGTTCAGAAAGCGGAGCATCGCCAAAAAGTCAGGAAACTTAACGCGCAGGGCATTGGAGAGGTAGGGAATTTTTTTGAAGCTTGAGCGATTGTTCCGTTGCAAAAACTGCTGGTAAGTCAACTGCGGAACGTCTGCTAGCTTGTCCTCGCGGCGGTTGCACCGCCTGGCGCTGATCGCTTCGGCTGAGCCTGTGAGCAGTTGCAGGCAGTCCTTGGAGCAGCAAGCCCAGCGAACAAAGGAGCGATGATCGAGCTTGGCTTCAATTTCCCGGCGTGCGTTCTCACTTAAGCTCATGAGCGTGGGGGCGGTGCACTCTTTTGTCTTCCTGGCTTGGGTTTGCGTTAAAGATAAGGCCTGTGATGCGGCGTGTCGCGGGACGGTGCCTGAGTCTGAGCAGGGCGGCATGGCCTGTGCGAGGGGTAAGTGTACGTGTAGAGGCGCGAGTAACAGCGCAGGTAAAGAACAAGTGAGAAGCACAGCAACAGTGAGCTTAGTTGTCAGGAGCGGTAAAAGCAGGGGGTTTTGGCGCATCCGCTGAGGGTAATACTTCGTGCGAGAAAAAGCTATCGATTTTCAAACTGCCATTCTTGCAAGGATTAGGTCAAGGATTGGGGCGAGGAAAGCTTTTTCCCGCAAGTAGAGTGTACAAACCCTATCCCCCCTTCTGAGCCCGAGAGCCCTCAAGCCCTCCCTTCGTTCCAGACCCAGCACCGAGTGCCTTGTTATTGCCGTAAGTCTCAAAAATGGATCAAGCGGCCTCTGAGTGCGGCGGTAATCGCTTGCATTCCTGCCTCTCCGATTACGTTGCCGGCGAGATTTAGGTGCGTCAGTTGGTTGTGAGGGCTCGTAAGCGCTGTTGCAAAAGCCCTCACGCTTGGCTCATTAAATCCGTGGTCGCCTCTCAGCTGGAGGCACTAAAGGCGCTTGTCAGGACTTTCGAGCGCTCGCGTAATGGCTTGCAAGCCTTCGGGACCCGCCTCCGTGTTCTTCAGGTTGAGTTTGATGAGCTTGTTCTGGTTTTGTTGGACGGCCTTGGCAAGCGCTTGCACGCTTTCCCAAGTCAGAGGATTGGCGGATAGATCTAGGGAGTTGATAATAAAATTTGTTAATCCATAGTCTGTACTTGTAAACCTGACGCACATATAGACTTTATAGCTTTGGCCGTTCACTGATTCCAGGATCGCGCATCCCACAATAAAATTTTATTAATATTTTATAAAAACACGACCAGAAGGGAAGTTACTTTTAATGTACCTTTATATTTTCTCGATAGAATTGAGTTCTGGAGATTACGGGGGAAGGTGATACAAGATGATGCAAGATGATGCAAGATGATGCAAGATTATATTTTATGGAACAACCAGATCATCAGGCGGATGCCAACTAACGCCGTCTGTAATGGTAACTGCAATTTTTTTAGGGTCTAATTTTTTACTCATGCCTTGCAAGAAATGATTCATCACTCCAATGTCTATACCATCATAAAGTAAGGAAAATTTTCTACCGCTTCTGGATTAACGGCGCCGACGTAATAGGCGCTCTTAAATCTATGGTTTTCTTTGTCTTCTTTTTTTCCGTGCGCTTCTCTTCGCCTGATGCAGGGTGCGTCGTGGGTCGGGTGTCACTGCTAGATGTGTCTTCGGACCCTCCAGCTAGCGTGACGCACTCACTGGCAAGCACGGCGGCCGCAAAGAGGAAAAAGAAGGCACTCCTAGCTATTTTCGTTGGCGAGCGGAGGTTTTGACGCATAGGGTCAAACTCAAATCCTCTTTCGCTTTTGAAAACATGGGGTGTAAGAAAACTAGGGAGCGCTACCAGTGGCGGATAGCGGGGGGCGCTTCGGAGCCTCCCAGGCGTCCTCAGAGCGCGAGACTCAGGAGCACAAACAGGGCACATGCCGGCGGAAACCAATTGCCCCAGAGTTTGAGAAGCGTTTGCGGGACGAGCTCAGGCAGTTTCACGGTAATGGGCAGCGTTTCTACTTGGTTGAGCTGTGATTGCTGCAAGATCTCACCTGAGGAGCTGATCAGCGCTGAGATCCCGGTGTTGGTGGCGCGAATCAGTGGCAAGCGGGTTTCAATCGAGCGAAAGCTTGTGAGTGCGAGGTGCAGCCAGGGTTCCCCCCAAGGACCAAACCATGAGTCGTTGGTGATATTGACGATGACTTGGGCACCCTGCCTGGCGCCTGTCAAGACGTAGGAAGTGAATAGACCCTCGTAGCAGATGGTTGGAGCGATGCTGATCTCCGTGAGGGGCGCGTGATCCAGTACCAGCGGCAGCTTGAGGAGTTGCATGCCCGGACCGCGGCCAAAGTTCCCGACCTCCGGGAAGGCTTTTTTGATGAAAGGGAAGGTCTGCGCCCCTGGCATGGATTCGCCAAAGAGCAAGAGGATGCTTTTGTGGTACACCTGCAGGTCCTGCTGGGAGGAAGTGGCGGCGCCGTCGGTTTTGCGAGTGTTGGCGTTGGTGAGGAGAAAAAGCCCATTAAAGTCTTGATCGTCGGCCTCATCGTAGGAGCCAAAGAGTAGGGGGATGGCGAGTTCTTGGGTGAGTTGCTCCATTTTTCTTTGAAAGTCCAGATCCCAAGCAAAATGAGGATGACCAAAGCTCAGGGGGAAAGAAGTTTCAGGCCAGATGAGGAGTTGCGGGCGGGGGTTTTGGGTAGCAGCCTGCCTGGTTTGCGCAAGCAGTTGGGTCACGACCTCGGCGAAGGCTTGTTTCAAGCCTAAGCTCGCAGCACTTTTCAAAAGATCACCAATATTGGCTTGAATGATGCTGGCTTGAAAGCTGCGATCGCTAGGCAAAGGAGTTTCAAGGGTGCGTAAGCGCAGGAACCCGTAGCCCGCGCTGAGCAGGATCAAGAGCAGGTGGAAGGTGATAAAGGAGCGCTGAGCGGGAGCAGCCGTTTGCACAAGCAGCCGCAAGCGCAAAGCCTGCGCGGTAAGAAAGCGCCAGAAGGGCAGCCAGAAGGGCAAGAGATGCGCAGGTAACGCTTTTTTTGCAGCCGGCGATAGCGGGGTGGGGAGGAGTCGGAATTGCTCACTGAGGATCCACAAAGAGAGATTGACCAGCAACGCAAGGAAGGTGAGTAAAGAGGTGCCGCCTAGGTCTGCGATCTGTTTGAGGTGGGTGGTTTTGAAAAAAGCGTGCCCCAGGGTGTCTTGAAACAGTTTTGGAAGCATCCAGTCGAGCGTCACATAGCTGGCACTGTAGCCCAATAGCTGCAGGTACTGCAGTCTGCTGGAAAGGGGGGACATGGGCTTTGGGGATAGAATTGCGGCGAAGGAAAAGGGAGGAAAAAGAAGCGTGCGGGCTTGCGGCCTAGGGGAAGTGGGATGAAAGAGGGCCGCAAAGGCATAGAACTGCAGTTGATTGCCAAACGCAAAAATCTGAAACACTAAGACACTGAGCACCCAGGGCAAATGGCCATACTCGTGCACCGCAGAGATCACCCAGTAGAAGCCGCCCCAGGACATGCCGTAACTAAGCCAGCCTGCTTGCATCAGCGCCTGTTTGCGAGAAGGGCTTGCGTGCAACACCTGGAGCCAGGGCACGAGAGCGAGCAAAATCAGGGGCCAGCAGTTCCAGGGCGGGAAGGCTAAGACGATCAGCAGCGCCGAGAGCAGGGTTTTCGGATGGGGGGGTGCGAGTGGGAAGCGGTGGGATTGGGTGATCATGGTCAAAAAAAAAGACAGCGAGCCGCTTGGGGCGCTCTTGGGTTGTCGGGGGAGTCCCCCGGGGGGTTGTTTTTTCCTGCGAGGGTCCTTGGGCTGGGAGGCAGCTTTTGCTTTGCGAGAGACACCCCAAACAGGTACACAAACCCACAACGATTCCCCTGAGTGCGGGTCGCGGGCGATAGGGCCGGCGGGTGGATAGATGGATGGCTGGGCTACGCTCTTTTCAGCTTATTTTGAAGTTAAGCTAAGCTGAGCTCGGTGAAAAGACATTTTTTACCAAAATCGGGGGAGGGTTGAGGGGGGGGCGCTAAGGACACCCCTTAAGGGTTAGAATCGCTTTGCGACAGTAATCTCAGTAACGAGAGCGCGGTTTGCAGCGGCGGATGCACGCGCATAAGGGCTGCGCAGGCGTTAATCCGTCCTCCGCTTTGTACTTTGCCTTCAAGTTCCGGAAAGTGATCGACGGAGGCAAGAATGGCGGCCTTGAGTTCAGTTGCGGTGAGTTTGGGATTTTCCGATAGCAGCAGGGCAGCCAGGCCTGAGACGAAGGCCGTGGCTTGCGAGGTGCCCGACATTTCTCCGGCGCGAGCGTGCGGGAGGGTGCTTAAAATGTTTTTACCTGGCGCCGCCACATCGACCGTGTGGGGACCCCAGTTGGAGGAGCTGATCAGATGGTTTTGAGCATCGGTTGCCGCCACCGATAGGATGTTTTTCAGATTATAGGCCGAAGGGTAATAGGAGTTGCCGGCTTGATCGGTATTTTGATGCTCATTGCCGGCTGCAGCCACGAAGAGAATCCCGCGCGATTCTGCCTCTTCAATGGCTTGGTACTCGGCCTTGGAGAACTCGGAGCCACCGCCGCTGTAATTGATGATCTTCGCTCCGTGATCCATGGCATAATGAATGGCTGCGATGGTGTTTTTCAGGTTAACGTGGCCAGAGCTGTGCTCTGAGTAGTATTTAAGGGGCATGAGCGAAATATGGTGGGCAACGCCGCTGACGCCGCTTACCGGATCGGGTTTCGCGCCGATGATGCCTGCCACGTGGGTGCCATGCCCATGGAGATCCATTGGATTAGGGCTATGATTGACGAAGTCCCAGCCCCAGATGTTGGCCTGCTTTTGGGTCGGATCGTGCCAAAGATTTTCTTTGAGATCGGGATGCGTGGGGTCTAAGCCGGTGTCAATTACCGCGACAATCACCGCCGCGTTGCCTTCTTGCAGTTTCCAGGCGTCCAGAGCATGAATGTCGGCGGTTTGCGGGTGGCTGCTTAAGCCCCAGTTTTTAATCGAGTGGCTGAGCGCAGCCATTTTTTGATCTTGTGAGAGCTCCTGCGTGGCTGGCTGCGAACTCAACCCAAGGCCCATGAACATGGCAGAAGCCAGGAGGATTGCCTCCATCGAACTCCAATTTTTAGCTTGGGCAGTTTTCATAAAAGGGCTCTTTCACTTTCTTCAGGCACTTTCTTCAGGAGCTCTGTGAGGGGGTGGGCTCATTTTTGGGGCTTTTGATGTTGCCAGTTGAGGGAGACACCTTCCTCCGCAAGAATGGCAAAGCAAGTTCGGTGCCACGGCGATGTCAGGGGTGCCTACGGTTTGGATCTAAAATATGGTTATTATTGAATTTTTATTGGTTTTTTTGATCAGTCATCGTTGCTTGCGTGGCACGCCTGCTGGGTTGGGGTGAGTGCCTAAGGTTTAGTCAGCTGCAACAAAGCTGAGGGAGGGGTGTCTTTTTTTGACTGGAGTGGGGGGGGGCGGGGTCGTGTGGGGTGAGTGGGTGGGTTTTAGGCTTTTACGCTCTAGCTTCTCAGTCTTTGCGCCGATAATTCCCTATGACTGGAATCAGGCTGAAGTTGCGTTGGGTCGGCGTGTTGTTGCTGGCAGGTGGATTCCTGACCGCGATGACTGGACCGCGAACTTCGATCCAGCAATTGGTGATGACCCTTAACGAAGTGCCAGCCGGCCAAGAGATTCTGAGCCAGGCCTTAACCCATTGGCATGCCAAGAGTTTAGCGGAGTTGCTGCCCCACATTCAGTGGGCTGCTGTTTCACGCACCGATACGATTTTGACGCGCAAATTGAATCCTTTGACTGGTCAGGAAGAGCAAGTGCGGGAAGTGACGATTTTTTTGAAAGAAGACCAAGGGCTTGAGCAAAGGCTGGGTAATTTGTCGCATGAACTCGTGCACGCCGTGAGCCTGCCGAGTTTTGATCCTTATGATGTGCAGCTGACCGTGGGTCAGTACATTCAAGCCGCAATCAGCGGCCGAGGGGGAGAGGTGGCAGCCGTTTCGCGCGAGTGTCAAGTGGTGCTCGAATGGAAATTTCAAGGGGGGAGTCAGGTGGAGCGCTGCTCAGCCTACTTGCCCGAGCCTGGTAAAGAGCTGGTGGGGCTGAACACCGAAAAAATGGAGCAAGACTTTTACCGCGTCGGCGATTGGTATACGCAAGTACGCCAGGCCCTGGGCAAAGAAAGCGCCCGTCTCCCGTTACTGTCGCAAGCGGCCCCGGTTTTTTACTCCTCAGTCGGTCATGCCCCCTATCCTGCGGCCCTCATTCGCGAGTTTCAAGCCCTCAATCAGGCTGCCTGCCAGAATTCTAAAAAGCGCTTGCGAGAAATGAATGAGCAGCTTGCGAGCCAAGCCACGGCAACAGCCCTGTCTGAGGCCTACTCAGGCGCGGAAGCTGCCTTCGGTCAGCCCGCCAGCACTTCCCCGACTTTCGTCGTCCCCACCCGCAAAGAGCGCCTCGCGCCACCACCCCCTTTGATCAAGCAGGAGCAAAAAAATGCCCAAACGCAAACGCGGGCCTTTTTGGCCTCCCGTTGCCAAGAGAACCTCGAGGCTAGTGATGTTGGCAAGTAAGTGGCGCTGTCGTCGTTCTTATCGCCGCCGTCGATGATGGCCTCAGGACGGGGTCAAAGGCGTGCGCTTGAAGAAATCCCCTAAAAAAACCGCGCAAAAAGCAAAAATTGAGAGCCTAAGGCTTGGGGTAAAGGTACCGTCAAGGGATCGTAAGTTGGTTTTTTTATCGCGCTTTACTAAGGTTTTTTCAGATTTTTACCTTGAGATTGCCGCAAATCCAGGTAATCTGTTGAAGCAAATTTTAAAAACTGCTTGCTGTGTCACCCAGGCGCCTTTTTTTTGCTTCCCCCTAAAGGTAGGAAAAAAAAAAGGGGGGGGGAAAGCGCCAAAACGCGGAAGACCAGTGAGAGTGCAAAAAAAAAAGAGATCGTAGGCTGGGTAGCTCAGATGGTTAGAGCGGCGGATTCATAACCCGCAGGTCGGGTGTTCGATTCACCTCTCAGCCACCATTTTCACTTTGAATTGCAACCAGCCTGTGACGCGTGAGCAGGTCGATCCGTGTGAGATGGTGCGCGCAGGTGGCGGGCTTTTGCGCTTACCGCTCAAAAAAATCCCGTCATTTGCAACGAACGACCTCATGATACCACCCAACCTTGACCCCTTATTCTCGCTCCAACCCTCAACTGTACGTGGTGTACGGTGCTGAGCTCGAAGCACGCCCTCTTTCCAGAGTGGTTTGATCGCTGTCCAGTCTGAGTAACCGCAGGGGGGCCTTGCGATTGGATGCATGAAGGTCGCGGCTGACTGATTTGACCCAGATTTTTAGGGTTTTTTTACAGAGGCCACGATCGTTGAGAGATTGAGAAAGAGACAAAGTGGGCGAATTGTTCCTCCTCGGCTTCTTCTTGGCTACAGTAACCTAGCGCCTGGTTTAGACTTTCAAGCAAGTGGCCTTGCGTCAGCAAACTGCGTAAAATCCTTTTGCGGCAGGGGGCTAATTGGTGCCCTAAGGGGGCATGACCTTCGTGGGCGACTTCCACGAAAACTCGCTCGCTCGAAGGGGGAGAGACTGAAGGGAAACTGGGGACTATTTGGACGGTGGGTGGGGGGTGGTGGTGGTTTGCTGCAGGATTTTGATTTTCCTGGTCTTGAACGGTCGTAGCAGGAGCGACCTTGGCTTTTTTTAACGAGTCAAAATGATACCGCGCCCCGGTGAGTTCGGTTTGGCAGTCTTTTTCGCCTTGGAAGTAGATCATGGGCACATCAGCCGTGAGTTGGGCTGGGTCATAGAGTAAGGAGGGCTCATGATTTTGACAAAAATCACGCTCATGATCCGTTGTTCGTCCCGACAGCAACTCTTGGCAAAGAATGGTTCGGTAGGTACTTCTTGCGCCCAGACTAATGCTCGCCCGATCGGTTTGATCCACTTCTTCGGAAGTAGCATCAGTAAAGTGTTCTGAAGCTACCTCAATTTCCTCCAGGATCTTCGCTTTCTTGATCTCACTCAAATAAGATTTTTTGAGCTGGTCGATCAGGAGTTCAAGCGGTGAATGCCAGCCGAGCCGACCTCGGGCGTAGGTGTAAATGTTGCCCTCGACCGTCTTGCCATAAAACCATTGCCTCCAAGCTACCGGGCTCACTCCCCACCAACCAGCATCCGTCTGTTGTAAAATGCAACGCTCCGGATCGGCGGCTTCTAAGCACCTGGTGAAAGCCGCTTGGCTCTGCTCTTCCGAGGCATCAGCCTTACCCACTACGCCCTCCAGTAAAATGGCTTGGGGTCTTTGCAACGGGTCGGAGAAGGGGGTTCGAGTGAGCTGATCCGCAAGGTAGGTGGCCACCACTGTGCCGTAAGAGCCACCATAAATGATCGAGTGGTTTAATTGAAAAAAACGGATCATTTCAAGGATGTCAGCTGCGATGTAATCGCTTCTGAGCGCATCGTTATCAACGCCGGTGAAATCTGCTACGTTGCAGCCAGCGCCCCTGGGATCGGTGACAATCACGTCCCAGTTTTCGGGGAAGTTGTACGATAAGTCCTGCGGCAGGCTTTTGCTCATGAGGGTTCCGCCTGGACCCCCAGGGATAATGATTAAGGTGGTGACTGCAGGCTGGACCTTGGCTTTGACGCGCTGAAAGTGATAGAGGTAGGTGCCCTCGG
>JAYTHP010000241.1:0-2359 GCA_043732485.1 Oligoflexia bacterium | reverse complement strand
AACGGACCAACCGGTGAAGTTTCTCCAGGTGGCTTTGCCGATCTCAGAGACGGCCTCTTGCGGAGCCCTGAGCCAGGCAGCCCGGGTGGCAGCATTCTTTTCCCGCAGGGCTTCTTTCATGGCGTGGCTGGGTTTTGCAGCCGATGCGAGGTAGGGCGATCGTGAGGCCTGTTGATCTTGCTGAAGCTTGAGGCGTTGGAGATTCTCACGTGCGAAGTCTAGACGCTGTGCGGCAAGGGCCGCGCGCTGAGCGATTTGCTCTGGGGCGAAAAGCGGATTGAGGATCCTTGGGTTGCCTAGATCAAGCGGCATAGCACGAAGCACCCGGGCTGCGGGAATCAGGGCGTGCGCTGCGGGCAGCGTGAGGGTCGCTAAGATGAGGCTGAAGACGGCGCCTATGAACAGCCGGTTGAAAAAGACGCAAGGAAGGGCTAGCAAGCGAAGTTTACTCCCGATCGTTTGTTGCTGAAAGCCCAGCACCGATGATGAACCGGCGCTAGAAGCAGCGAGCTCCCACGGCAGAGGAGCGGCGCTGAGCGACGGCGCGAGCGCAGAAATGGCTTGCGGTTTTTTTTTGGGAAATTTGTGGTTAGGGAAAAAATTCCGTGCAGTGAAAAGCGAAGTAGCGCTCATAAATTTTTTACCCTTCTCTGAAGATTTGGTCCGTTTTGGCAAGTTTTAGAAAAATCGGAAAAAAATCACGCCAGTCGAGCTCAAGCTGAAGCCTGTGCCTGGAGCTGTTTTTACGGTTTTGGGGGTGACTAGATCAAAATAAGAGTTTTCTTGAAAAAACGGTCACGATCGACTCACCCTCGGGGCGGATAAAGCAAGTTTAATGCCATGACCAGCAGGCTCGTGAACGAGGCGAAGTGGACGGTGGGATGGGGGTTGCAAACCTTGTGGCAGGTGCTTGAAAAAAATGAGTGAGTCAGGCTTAGAAACAGCGACCCAAAATCATCTTTCTTAAAACGCGTGCGTGCGTGAGTGGGTTTGGCGCAAGCTCACGGCTTAGTTGCCGAAAGCAGGCAGGGCGAGGCGAGGGGCGCGAAAAAAAGTGCGGGTTGTTGACTAAAGCCTCAATAAAATTCAGGTTGATTGCAGTGATGTTCATCATCGCTCCAGGCTGACTTGGGGCCCGCAAGACCAAGCAGGATCGCTCCGGCGCTGGATTTTGCGGGTCGTCGGGGTGTTGTTGTCGGTGGTCGTGGTGGTTTTTCACAAAGACCGCGGACACTCTGAATGCCTTACTCGGTTTGGCACTCTATTGTGGCTTTTTGATCGCCGCATTAGGCAACGACGCGGGCATTGACTCGGGCAAGCGGCGGAGTGCCCACTGTTGAAGAACCAGACCCGCTGTCTAAAAGTTCATCACTCTATTCTCCTTCCACCGGTGACTTTCAGGATAGTTGTCGCATCAACTGAATTTATCTGAACTAGCTTACGGGGTGGAAGTTTTCAAGAAGTTTAATTTGACGGATTTAATTAAGTCCCAGTTTCTGTGGTTTTTTGACCAGCGTAGAGGATGTTTTATTTTTACCTTTTGGTAAAATTATTTTTTTATAATATTTTTAGGTCTTTTCCCTTATGACACCGTTTCGCAAACCTCTAAATATAATAAATTAGGGAATTCATGTATGGCTTTCAGATATCAACCAAGAAAGGCGCACATGATTCCCTCGACTTGCACTCTATCAGAAAAAGACTGGAAACTGATCCAAAAAATTTTTCCTCCTGAAATTGACACTGGCAAGGGAACGAAAGGGTTGCGACCCCACGCAGACCTTCGATAAATTTTTTGTGGCTTGCTGTTTTGGATTCGATCAGGATGCCAATGGGATCTGGTTCCAAGTCATTTTGGCAGCCGCACCAGTCTTGGTAAATATCTAAAAAAGTGGGTAAGTGCCGGTTTTTTTGATCACCTCATGGAAGAGGCACTGCAATTGTACGATGAGACACTCGGCATAGATTGGTCTTTCCAATTGATCGATGGGTCCTTAAAACAGGCTCCCGGATGTTCTAAAAATACTGGAAAAAACCCAAAAGATCGGGGCCAAGCCGGAATCAAGCATATAATCTTAACTGACAAAAATGGTATACCTATTGCGGGTAAGATCATTCCAGCAAACGAGTCCGATATGCACCAGATTGAAGAAACCCTCGAAAGTATTGGACTAATCAGGCCTAAACCAAAAGAAGTTGAGCAGCTCCTCTGCGCAGACAAGGGCTTCGACTCAGCTGCCAACCGGCAGCTAGTAGAAGAGTGGGGCTACACTTCTCATATTATCAAGCGCGGGGCTCAAGTTAAACCCATTCGACGCTATAATGCCAAGCGGTGGGTTGTTGAACGTACCCATTCATG
>JAYTHP010000240.1:0-8058 GCA_043732485.1 Oligoflexia bacterium | reverse complement strand
CCAGCTCCCGGCTCTCCTCTCCAACGCGGGCCAGTTCATAGCGCAAAATCTGCCGCTGCACGCACTGTTTGGCGCTCTCGCTCAGCCGCTTGAGGTGCGATTCGTGCAACAGCCCGCGCGAGATCACTTCAGGTGAGCTCATGATTCTACCGGTCTCGGAGTTGCGCACCAGCAGCACAAATACCACGCCTTTTTCTCCGAGCTGTTTGCGCTCTTTGAGCAGGTGTTTGGAGATGTCCTGCCCCTCACGGTCTTCAATCAGCAAGCGGGTGTCGTCTAAGTGAAACACAATCTCAGCGCGATCAGGTGTCAGCTCAATGCCATCGCCGTCAACTGCAATCAGAATGTTGTCAGGCGCCACCCCTCGTTCTTCCGCCAACTGCCCGTGCAAAACGAGATGCCGATATTCGCCGTGCACCGGGATAAAGAACTTGGGTCGCACCCAATCCAACATCTCGCCTAATTCCTGGCGCGTGGCATGGCCTGAGGCGTGAATCTCGTTCACCGCTTCATACAAAACCTCCACGCCTTGCTTAAAGAGCTGATTAATCGTACGACCAATGGCTTTTTCGTTGCCCGGGATAAACTTCGAGCTCAGTAAGACTAAATCACCGGTTTGCAGCTTGATCTGACTGTGCTCGCCGTTGGCCACCCGGGTGAGCGCCGAGCGCGGTTCCCCTTGGCTGCCGGTAGAGATCAAAATCACCTGGCTGCGATCATAGCGGTGCAGCTGATCAAGATCAATCAGCTGCTGCGGTGCTAAGTTTAAGTAGTGGGCTTCCCTGGCTAAGCGCACGTTTTGTTCCATGCTGCGACCGGCTAAACAGATCTTTTTGTTCATCTTCTTGGCTAGATCGACGATCTGGGCAATACGTCCAACGTTAGAAGAGAACATCGACACCACGATCAGCCCTTGCGCCGCCTGAAACAGCTGCTCAAACTGATGGTAGATCTTGGTTTCTGCGACATTGGGTTGGCGCTTCTCAACGTTGGTGGAGTCCGAGAGCAGCAACAAGACGCCTTCATCCCCGGCTTTTTTGAAAAGCTCATGATCAATCACCTGACCAAAAAACGGGCTGGCATCGAGCTTAAAATCCCCCGTGTGAATGATCTTGCCGTGAGGCGTGTCAATAAACAGCGCTGTAGCGTCCAAAATGCTGTGATTCACCGAGGTGGGCGTGACTTTCAAGTACTGAAAGGCAATCGTCTCACCCATCGCCACCGTGCGTAAGTCGGCTTCTCGCTCCAAGTTCAGTTCCTTGAGCCGCTCACGAATCATGAGGGAGGTGAAATAGGAGGCATAAATCGGCGCTTGAATGCCGTATTTTAAGGCAAACCCGAGCGCTCCAATATGATCCTCGTGACCGTGCGTGATCCAGATCGCTTTGACGTTAGCCAATTTGTGTTTCAGGTAACTAAAGTCAGGAATCACGAACTCCACCCCAAAGTGATCTAAATCACTAAAGAGTAAGCCACAATCAATCAGCACGATCTCGTCACGGTACTCAATCACCATGCAATTCATGCCAATTTCGCCTAAACCGCCTAAGGGAAGAATCTTAATGGGATCGATCATTGAGGAGTGTCCTGTTGGGGAGCGAGAGGACGGACGGCGCACAAGTCCGCCGCCGCAAACGATCCAGCGGTGATGGTTTCCAGAACCCGCGCCGCAATCACTTCTGCCGCCACGTCGGTTTCTTCTCCAATAATTAAGTCAGCGCACTGGCGCGTCGGCTCAATGTACGCGTGATGCATCGGGCGCACCGAGTCATAGTACTGCCGAATGATCGAATCTAGCGTGCGGTCACGCTCCTGGGCGTCACGGTGTAAGCGACGAATAAAGCGAATGTCAGCCTCGACGTTGAGATAAATCTTCAAATCAAAGAGTTCTTTGACCTGCGGGTGCCACAAGGCGTAAATGCCTTCTAAAATCAGCGCCCGAGTCGGTCTGAGGGTCACCACCTCTTGGGTGCGTTGATTGCAACGGTAATCATAGATCGGAACGTCAACCCCTTGATGCGTCTTGATCTTCGACAAATGATCGACGAACAGTGGCCAATCGAAGGCCTCGGGATGATCAAAGTTCGGCTCGCCTTGCACCCGCAAGTGCTCAGCCGGCTTGGATAAATAGTAAGAGTCTTGATGGATCAACGCAAGCGTTGAGCTCTCAGCGGGGGTGAGTTTTTGCTCCACCAGCGCAAGGATTTTTTTTGCAAAAGTGGTCTTTCCCGACCCGGAGCCTCCTGCAATACCGATCATAAACATAAAATGAGGCCTCCTATTTTTAGCCGTCGTTTGGCAAGCCGCCCTTCGCGTCAGGCTGCTATCGCTTAAGGCTCAGCTTGAAGCGAAGAAGGCTGGCGCAGCAACACTCTCCAGTGTGCCTTCTCGGCCTTCACTGGCACTTTTTCCAAGCCCCAACCCAAGTGTCGATGAATCGCAAAACATTAACATAGTTTTTACAGCGGGGAGTAAGCTTTTTCGCGGTGGGGGGAAAAAAGCAACAAAGTGTCGGTCAGTGTCAGGCGCGTGCTTAGCGGTGAGCGGGTGGGAAGAAGCGCTCGGGGTGTTGCTCGATTGCAATACAGGCCTGGAGTTGCGCCCAGAAGTTGCGGCTGGCAAAGCCAAAGGCGCGCTTGCGGTCTTGGACGATGAGCGTGGCCAGTGCGTGGGATCCGACCCGGCGGGTGCCGCGCAGGAGGTGTGAGCGGCCGTGGTTGTAGGCGGTGATGGCAAGCGGCCAGTTGCCTAAGAACTGCTGATTGAGTTGCAGGAGTTGGGCTGCCGCTTGGGTGGCAAGGTAGGTGTCATTGCGCGGGTCATTGCTTGGGTCATTGCTTGGGTCATTGCTATCACTTGCAGGAAAAAAGGCCTGTGCGGTCAGCGGCATGAGTTGCCACAGCCCACTGGCCCCGACCTTGGAGCGAGCCTTGGGATTAAAGCTGCTCTCAACAAACGGCAAGCGCGTGAAGGAGGGGGGGATCTTGGCCTGGCGAAACTGGTTTTCCATGGCCTTTAAGTAAGGACGGGAAGCCTTAAATCCTGACTGAAACGCTTCTTTTTGTCCGATTTGCAGGTGCAGGCGTTTACGGTGGGCGGCTGCTAGAAAGGCATGGGGTTGTTGCAGGGCCGCAATCCCGCTTTGGCGAAACAAGCGCACGATGCGCGCCTCTTCAGGGGTTAAGGGCAGCGCTAGGGGGGAAAGGGGGGTAGGAAGCGTTGACGCAAGTCCTTGTTGTTTATGATGAATCGCTAGCAGCGTGGCTTTGATCTTCAGTTTTTCTTGCAGCGCCCAGCGCGCGCGCGACACCCCGCCTGACGGGTGAAACTCCACTTGCCCATAGACCAGCTCAGGGTAGCTGGCGTCATGGATTAAGGCTTGGTGTTCTGTAAGCTCGGTGTAGATCTGCAGCCAGAAGCGGGTTTGTCGCGCAAGGATGGACGCCTCCTCATCGGGCTCATTAGGCGCATCAGTTGCGGTGGCGTTACTGGGAGACTTGCTGGGAGACGCGTGAGGCTCGACCGGATTTGGCGCCGCCGCAGTAGCCAGGGTGGCAAAGGCTGCAACCGTTGCCACAACGATGCAACCACTCAAGCAGAAAAGTTCGAAAGCGACCTGGTCAAGGCGGGGGCGGGCTGCGAGTCGGCGTTGCTCGCGGGGAGTTTTCATGACGTGGGGGCCCCTTTTCTTTGGCTTGGCGGTTTGCGGTGTGTGCTCTTTTTATGATAAAGTGGAAAACATGAAAAAGCGACTGCTTTGCGCGCAACTCCCCGCGGTGGGTCAAAGAACTCGGTTAAGTCAGCCTGAAACCCATCATGCTTGCAAGGTGTTGCGCTTAGCGATGGGGTCTGAGGTGATTGCGATTGACGGGCGGGGTGGGAGTCAGCTTGCGATACTTTGTGCGGGGGGGCCTTTATCAGGCGGTGAGGTTTGGCTTGAGGGGGTGGAGGATCCTGCAGCGGCTTGTGACGGAGCAAAAAAGGCTTCGTCGGGTGCCGCAACTCTTCGGGCGGGGGTGAGGGTGGTTTTGCAAGCCGCTATTTTGAAAAAACCTGCGATGGACTGGCTCGTGGAAAAAGCCTGCGAGTTGGGGGCGCATCAGTTGCTCCCGCTGGTGTGCGATCATTCCGTGGTGCGGCTGGATCGCAAGGGCCCGGAGTTGTTTCAGGCGCGCTGGCAAAAAATCGCCGATCAAGCGCTCAAGCAATGCGGCAGGCTGGAGCAACTGCGTGTGGAGCTGCCTGGCGCCTGGCAGCTGCCGGCGTCCCGGGCTACCATTTTTTGGCTAGATGAAAAAGCGGCTGATGGTGGTGGTGGTGGTGGTGGTGACGACGAGATTGCGGATGGCCCCCCGTTGCACTTGCTTGCAGCTTTACAGCAAGTAGCGGCGGCGGCCGCGGCTGATGGTGCTGAGCTCAAGGACCACCTCCCCGCCCTTCACCTCTTGGTGGGTCCTGAAGGTGGGTGGAGTGCCCAAGAGCGGGCCCAATTTTTGCGCTTGGTGCAGCAAAAAAAGCTTTGGCAAGTGCATCTTGGGAGTGAGAGCATTTTGCGGGCTGAGACGGCGGCCCTTGCGGCGTTAAGTATCGCCGTCTCGTTTCTGGCCGTGACAAGGCCTTCATCACAAGTCGCGCGCGAGTAAGTCGGCTCGGATGCGCTTTTGAGGAGCGGCGCCTAACTCGCGTAACAGCTCGACTTTGCGAAAGACGTTGCCTGGGCCTTCTTTTAATTTCCCCATAGCGGTGCCATAAAGCGCGTGACCTTGCTCGAAGGTTTTGCCGATTTTCTCAAAGTCCTCTAAAAACCCCACGAACTTGTCATAGAGTCTGCCGCCTTCGCGGGCGATCTCAAGTGCGTTGCGGTTCTGGTTATCCAGGCGCCAGAGGGAGGCGACCGTTTTCAGGCTGGTGAGTAGGGTACTTGCCGTGACGATTGCGACATTTTTCGTCCAGGTCTTGGTCGATAAGTCCGGATCACTTTGCATGGCAAGCAGGTAGGCAGGCTCAATGGGCATGAAAAGAAAGACAAATTCTGGTGATTGCAGACCTTGTAGCTGGGCATAGTGCTTAGAGCTCAGCTCTTCGATGTGCTTTTGAATTGATTTCAGGTGGGCAGTTAAGGCGACTTGTCGCAGCTGGGGATTCTCAGCTCGGCAGTATTGCTCGTAAGCCGTTAACGAGACTTTGGCATCAATAATCAGGTGTTTTTGATCCGGCAGGTGAATCACCACGTCGGGCTTGAAGCGCTGACCTTCTTGATTTTGATACTCCTTCTGGGGATGATACTCGTGGCCTGAGCGTAAGCCTGAGTTTTCTAGCACCCGCTCTAAGACCATTTCTCCCCAATCGCCTTGCACCTTGGAGTCGCCTTTTAAGGCTTGCGTGAGATGGACGGTTTCTTGGGTCATCTTCTCACTCAGAGAAATCAAGCGCACCACTTCTTCTTTTAAAACGTGTCGCTCCTTGGCCTCACTGGAGTAAGAGTCGTCAATTTTCTTTTCAAAGGAAACTAAGCGCTCTTTGAGCGGGTTTAACAGCGTTTCAACGTTTTTTTGGGTCTGATCGGAGAGGTTTTTCGATTGGTGCGCTAAGATTTGATGGGCTAAGTTCTCAAACTCCATGCGGGTTTGATTTTTCAGTTGCTCAGTGAACTCCGCTTGCGCCACCAAGCGCTCGCGTAAGTGGGTTTCTGACGACTGCGCCATAACGAGTTGCTGGGCCAAGCGCTGCTGGGCCTGCTGCTCTAACTGGGCTGCAGCACTGCGCGCGGCTTGTTCTTGTTGTAAAAGTGAGTTTTTTTCTCGCAAACTCTCTAGTTGCAGCTCCAGGGCAAAACGCGTGCGATGATGCTGCTCGAAGCGGCGGCGCAGCGACCACGCCACAGCCAAGGCGCTGACTGCGAGGATCATCCACGCTCCTGTGCCCCCTGAGCTGCCAGCTAGCCAACCTAGAAAATCCGACTTTGCTCTTGTTTCCATCACACTTTTTTAGCCTTTCGCGTTAATACTTTTTTAAAGTGGTGGGTCACTCCACGGTCACCTCGGCGCGCCGGCTCTTCCTCCCCTGCGCCTCGCGTCCGTCCTCACTGCCCGCTGGTGTTTTGCGCGCCTGTCAGTTCGAGCAAGGTGATTTCCGACGGGATCAAAAAGCGGTGCGGAGGTCCCCAGTAACCTGTCCCGGCGTTGACGTAAAGCGCCATTTTTTCATGGGTATACAAACCTTCCGAATAACGGTGCACCAGCTTCACCAGTCCGTTCCAGGGAAAGAATTGCCCGGCATGGGTGTGCCCTGAGAGCTGGAGATCAAAGCCCGCTTGGGCAGCCTCCCAGCAACTATTGGGGCGGTGGGCAAGCAGGATTTTTGCCTGCTGCTCACCCTCTCCCTCATCACCCCTAGCACTCGCACTAGGGGTGATTCCCGCGCCGGCGCGCAGCGTGCGGGCCGCTTTGGCAGGATCACTTCGATGGGCGGCGATGAACTGCTCGGCTGAGGTGTCGCACACGCCTGCGATCATGACGGGCAAGCCGTAGGCGTTGATCCATTGATGTTCATTGATTAGCGGGATCCAACCGCACCCGCGCATGGCTTCAATCCAGGATTCGGCGCCCCAATAATACTCATGATTGCCGGTCACGTAATAGCAGCCGTAAGGAGCCTTCAAATCGGCTAAGGGGGCTAAGGCTTCACGCAAGGCGCTGGGCGTGCCGTCCACTAAATCGCCTGTGACTGCAATGATATCGGGTTTGAGGGCTAAGACCTGCGTAACCACCTGCTGGACATAAGGCAGATGAATCAGCGGACCAATGTGCAAATCGGAGATTTGGGCGATGCGCAGGCCTTGCCAACTTTTTGGCAGCGCCGGCAAGGCAACGCTGACTTTTTTCACCTCAGGCCCGACAAACGCCTGATAGCCTCCCCACGCAGAGGTGGCGCTTGATAAACCCAGCACGCCCACGCTGGGTGAGGCGAGAAAGGCCCTGCGGCTGGTCCGCAGTAAATGCTCGTCGTCGGTGTTGTTGTTGGGAGTGGAGGCGGACGAAGTGGCCGTTTGTGGTTTCACCCAGCGCCAGCAGACGGCCGTGAGGTCAAGCGCTAGCGAAAAGAGTAAAAAACTGCCCCATAAGCCCAAGAGTGCGTATCCTCCGATAAAAAACGTCTGCAGCAAGGCGTTCGTTAGGGTCGAGGGGTGAGTGGGGGCAAAAAATCCCTCCAGCCTGGGTCCTCCGCGCATCAACAGACCATAGCTGAGCGGTAAGGCCGCAAAGCACACCAGCAGTCCGCAGGTAAGACGTGCTGGCCAAAGCGAGCGGGGGGCAAAGTAAGCCTGCAGTTTGCGGTAAAAATAAGCAAAAGCGGCCAAAAACACCGAAAGCGAGCCTGTTATTTTTAAAATCATCGTGCTTTCAGTTTAAAGGATTTGCCGGGCTGAGGCCAAGCACAAAAGCTTGCCACCGCACAGGATCTCAGCTCCCAAGGGGGAGCGCTCTAGCGTCTGCGGATAAAACTGTTCAGCCAACCGTAACACGTCCAGTACTTGCCTGGAGTTTGGATCAACGTCGGTTGAGTGAAGCTTTCTTGATGATGAAAGTGTTTGAGGTGGGCGTCCCAAGTAAAAAAACAGCCGGTCAGTGCGTCCCAATCCTCCCAGCCGTGGGCATTGCTAAAAAGGGTATTTTGATAATCCACCTTGAGCTTCTCTGGGAAATGCAACCAGTATTCGGTGATTAAGGCCTGATCGTGCTCGGCTTCTTCCGTTTTTAAAAAGCGCAGTAATTCCAACAGGTCATCGGCCCTGCCTGCGATCATCCCAGAATTGAGGTAATGAAAATCAAGGCCATTGTCGCCTTGATCAAGCGCCTGTTTTTGGGTCAGCATCCGCTCCTGCCATTCACTTTCTCGGCTGGTCAGGGTGCCCTCACTGAGGGATTGTAGCTTGGCGAGATCGGTGATGGCCGATGCTTTACGCTGGCCTTGGGCGTCTAAGAAGTCGCCTGGCGAGAAGTATTTCATCGGGTTCACGCAACAGCCTTTTTCTGCAGAAACGACGATCTGCGGATG
>JAYTHP010000239.1:0-8177 GCA_043732485.1 Oligoflexia bacterium | reverse complement strand
GCTGCTGCTGCTGCTGCTGCTGCTGCTGGGGGAGCGTAAAGGCAACCTCATGTGGAAGCGGGCTGAGGAGGGCTAGAAGCGGCAGCCTTCGCACCTGTAAGGGCAAAGGTCGCAAGTCGTTAGGCTGGAAGCGTTCGCCCTGCTGCTGGGCCTCTTGCGGCAAATCACTCACGTAAGCCATGTACCTTGAGGCAAGCGCAATGAACTCTAAAGACCTTGCACCCATCGACACTTCGCACACGTAATGGCTGCGATCGTCCGCTAATTTCATCTTTTCAATAAACAGATCCACGGCTGCCATGCCCCAATCCGCAAAATCCACCTGCGCGGCCAGCAACTCCATGCCAGGAAACAGATGCTTTGCCGAGAGCGACAAGCTCAAAACCAGCTGACTCATCGAGACGCTCAGGACCTTAGCCTCCAACTTCGCGCTAGCAAGCGACGGGGAGCTTGCAGTCGGATCTTGAAAAAGTACCCGGGGCACCTTCGATTGACACAAAAGCAAGCGTTCACTTTCTCGCACCTGCACGGCTGAGGGCGCAGCAAACTGCACGCAGCCGGTATGATTCTCATTGAGCGTCTCCCAGACGAGCGAGAATTCCGTTTTACCCAGTTTCTTTTGTCCTAACGCAATCTCAATCCAAGCCCCCGGCGAGATCAACTGCCGGTCCCCGTCTGGCACGCGCACGCAAGCGCCTTGATCATGAAAATGCAAGACGCTCAGCGGCACCCTGGCTAAAGCCTGGGTCACCAACTCCACTCGAATCGCGATGCGTTGCCCGGAATCTTGCGCTTCCAAGGACTTTTTCTGGCTGTTTGGCAAAAAATGGATCCTTTTTTCTAAGTCTTGGAGGGTCAGTCGGCAGCCCGAATCCTCATAGACGGCCAGGGACGCACACAGAAGCAACGAAACGCACGGGCCCCTCCCAAAAAAGGGGTGGGCGAGGGTCCCACCCTCCCCATCCTGCCCTTTAAAGCGTAAATCATTGCACTTTCACCCAAACCGCGAGGCCTACTGCCCCTGAAATCCTACTCCCGACAACCTCACTCTTCGGATCCTAGGCGCCAAGAGTTAAGTCTCATCTTTTAGACACTAGTCAGCAACCGGCCAGCAACTCCCAGCGCCACTGTTTCAGAAACTTGGAGACCCCTTGCTGGATTTTTAATCCAGACCGTCCCCTTTGCTCACTTAACTCTTTAATGTTATGAATTTTTCAAGAAAAAAGCCAACCCACTCCCTCCAGGAGTGGGGGAAGCTCAGGGATAAGCAGCCCGGACTAAAGCGCAAAAAACCTCTCCCCATTCCAGGCTAGACAGATGATTTTGATTCCATTAAACTTGACTGAGAATGACCACTTTTTCCGCCATCAGCTATGCGTTTCTCTTTGCAGGCTTTAAATTCTTCCCGATCAGCTCGGAAACCCAACTCTTCCTGCTCAGTCGACTGACACAATTCCCAGAAATTCCCAACGCGGCTTGGACCGCGCTGAGTTGCGGCTCAGCCCTAGCGCTTTTCATCTACTTTCGTCACGATTGGGCCAGCATGACCTCAGGCCTCCTGCAGGTCATTCTCTTTCGCAAAAAACCGATGACCCTCGACGAGCGCTTGCCTTTTTTCATTGCCTTGAGCTCTTGTCCTTACTTCGCCATTCAATTTTACTGCGGGCAAAATTTAACCAAGCTCAACACGCTTGAAGCCCCCTACTTGCTGATTGCAGGTCTTTGGGCCTGCTCAGGACTCCCTCTTTATCTCGCCTACTCCTTGAATCGCAAGTCACGCGGGATGTTTGACTGGAGCGGGCCCAAAGCCCTCCTCGTGGGACTCAGTCAAGCCTTCTCGATTCTACCAGGCTGGGACCCCCTGAGCTGCACGCTGACGGCTTCGTTTTTTCTGAACTTTAAGCTAGAAGCTGCTAAAAAATATGCGTTTCTCGCCATTGCGCCGCAAATTTTTGGTGACGCTTTACAGCGCCTCAAAAGCCTCGCGCTTCCCACCAGCGACCCCTCCTTCAGCTGGCTCTCCTTTGGCACGGCGCTGCTCATTGCTTTCTTAGTCGGCCTCCTGATACTGGATTATGTTTTAAAAACTGAAGAAAACCTCAATCTCAAGCAATTTGTCATTTGGCGCATCTTCGCCGCAAGCTCGCTTGCGGGGGCTTATCTCTATCTCTAAGACGCTAGGTCTGCCAATTTTCAGATGACCGTGACCGCTGCTCAAGATCCAGCAGCCGGAAAAGACCCTACAAGAGTCCCTGAGCATCCATCGACCAGCCCCCACGCCGAGTGCGGCGAATGGGTGCGTGAGTGCCTGTCACAGACACAGGTGTTCTCGTCCCGTAGCCCGCAACAACAGCTTTTGCGAAGAAACCCGGTTGATATCCGACACACGCGTCAACTGATGCGCACTCTCAGTGCCAAGCGGATTTACGCCATCAGCGTCCTTAAGCTTCAGAGGTGAGGGCAGCAGCAGGCACGACAAAGTCCACCCGCTCTTTGAGATCCTTCCCCACCTTGAAAAAGGGAACCACCTTCGGCGGAACCTGCACCAGAACCCCCGATTTTGGATTTCGTCCCTTATAACTGCGATAAACGCGGTTGACGAAGGATCCAAAGCCCCGGATTTCAATGCGGGTGCCAGCAATCAACGCTTCTGACATGAGATCAAAAATTTCATTCACGGCAGATTCCGCCCGTTTATGATTCAAATTCGCTTCATCGGCAATGAGATTTATAAGATCAGCTTTAGTCATAGTGTTTTAAAAATAAGGATAAGTGAGCGATTTTGCAAGACCTAATTTTCTAATCTGCAAAAGTTTCCACCTCAGACCCCCCACTGCCCACCGCATCGGGAGGGAGCAAGACGCAAGCGACCCTTTAACTTACCTTTTTAGTCTTCTTTTAGCGACCGACGCTTGAGTACTCAAGCTTAGATCTCGGGTTTTTGCCGTCAACTCAAGCCTGCCACCGCAAAGTGGCGCAACCCACCCCAGGCTCCCCGCTTCAAGGCCCCACAAACCCAAACGGCTAACGCCACTTGATTAAGGAGATGAGGATCTCAAAAGAGATTAGTAAGATGATGACCATCTCTAAGAACGTCTCACGCTTAGATTTGGTGAGATCAACGATCACACCAATGCCTTCTTGGATGATTTGAATCTTATACTCCAAGGCACGGTAACGGACGTTGATTTCTAGCATCGCTTTTAACTCTTGGTGCACCTTATCCAGATCGCCATTCTCCCAAGTTTCGTCCGGGGAATCGACAATGTAAAGATTAGAAATGATCTCCTGCTTGGTATCCAAGCAAAGCCCGATAAATTGCACCAAATCCTTGGTGGTATCAACCACCTTGCCATGCCGCTTTAACGACTTACTAAACGTGTTGATTTTTAACAGCAGGTTCTCAATCAAATTCTCGTAGTATTCCAGCGCGGTGCTCTCAGCAAGCAGCATGCAAACGATTTTGATGTTCTCAATGGAGAGCGCCTGCACGACTAAGCGATCAAAATAGACCCGCGAAGCCGGCTGCGCACTTAAGGAGGCCGTCCCCTCAGGCGTCAGGGGGGATTGCACCTCCACCAAAAAAAAATCATTCGCTCGCACGGCTGCAAACTCCGTCAGCGAGGACTCGGTTTGCAAAGCCCGCAGCTCTTTTTCTTGCAGCTCCTCGGGCACGTTAAAAAACACCACCGAGCCATAATTATAGACAAAAAGAAAGGAATCGGCAGAAAAGCGCACAATCATTTCGTAGTTGGAAAATTCACTGACGGGCTGCGAAAAGGATTCGCGCAAATCCTTGAGCTTCAGCTTCTCGCAAATATGGACGGCCTTAATGCGGTAGAGTTGCGTATTCATAGCCCCACCTTTGTTTCCTTCCTCAATCTTGTTACCAGCTTGCGTCGAGGTTCCCCACGCTTACCTCCCCCACTCACGCCTGCTGCCGCTACTTCCTCCCTGTATTTAAACAGGTCGCTGCGCAAGAAGCAAGAGCCGTGCAATCAGCTCCGACGTGTGATCTAAAAGAAGACTAAAATACCCCAGTATTTAGCGCTTACTCGCCTCCTCCAGCCAGCAGCACATCCGGCCGACCGACTGACCAGACACCCGCCCGCCCCTTCTGAGAGGTTGAAGTTGCATCTGCCAGCAAAATCAGGTAGTTTTCGCAGACTAGTCGTGGCTCTTGAAAGTTCCTGGGGCGCTTCCGGGGGCAGTCACTCACCACGCGGTGCGAGCCCCGCTAGGGCGCTGGCTGATCCGCAGACGTTGACAGAGGTTCCATAGTTTAATGGATAAAACGATCCTTTCCTAAAGGATTGATCCAAGTTCGATTCTTGGTGGGACCACCATCTTTGAGGCTAGGGAGGCCCGTGAGGCCCGTGAGGCCCGCGCTTTTGCCGGAAACAAAAGCCCGCGTCTCTCACAGTTGAGTCTTTTTTTAAACGCTCTCGTGGCGCAACGAATCTCACTCCCCGCCTCTTAACCCCACCAAACCGCGAATCTGAGAGGAGAAAAAACACGCTCTTCCCGATCGATCGTCAGCAGGCGTCAAAAACTGCCATGACTGCCAGACAGCTTAGCCCCCTCACCCCCGTTCGGCTAAGTACACCGCGGGGTTCAAAGGCTTGCTGCCCTGTCGCACTTCAAAGTGCAAATGAGGGCCACGCGCGCGCCCACTGGAACCGCTTTCGGCAATTTTTTGCCCCCGCAAGACCTTTTGCCCCCGTTTGACTAAGACTTTGGAATTGTGAGCATAAACGGTGTTGAGCTGATGAGGATGCCGCAAAACGATCATTTGCCCATAGCCGCGCACCGCGGAGCCTGCGTAAAGGACTAAGCCGCTTTTGACGGCATAGACCGGCGTTCCTAGTGGCGCCCGCAAATCGACGCCGGCATGAAACTCCCCGCCACGCTTACCGTAGGCGGACGTCACCCGCACTTTTTTCAGTGGGCTGACCCACTGGCCGCGGTCTTGCCACTCAGCGCCCCCACTGGGCCGGGAAACCGGATGGGCACAACCTCCTAGCAAAAACAAACTGATCCAGACTCCCCAAGACCTACCCGCACTGGCAACAACACTAACGCTCCTGAAACTCATCCCATTCCCCCAGTTTCCTTAAAAAAAGCTCATCCGTTGAATCGATTTTAAGCGGGGTGAGGGTTGCAAAGCGCTTAGCAATCCAAGCGCAATCGGTTTGCTCCTCTTTTTTGAAGCCATAGTACTTCCCCCCCACCCAGTAATAAAACTTTCCTCGATGATCACGCCGCTTAACCACCGTTTCTTGGTAAAAACGGAACCCCTGTTTCACCACCTTTAAGCCCTGAATCTCCCCCTTCGGCACAAACGGGACATTGAGATTCAAAAAACTAGCGGCCGGCAGATCCTCAGGCTTGATCTTTTTCACTAGCCTGCTTGCCCACTGCGCCGCAGCCTGATAATGGACCGCCTTAAGTGCCAGCAAATCCTCAGCGGTGGCCTGAAAATCTAAGCTGACTGCTAGTGCCGCAATCCCAGCAATACAAGCCTCGCGCGCCGCCGAGACCGTGCCTGAGTAATGAATGTCCTGGCCAAGATTGGCGCCACGGTTAATCCCGGAAATCACCCAATCAGGTTTTTCTTGGCAAATCTCTTTTAAGCCCAAATAAACGCAATCCGCCGGACTGCCACTGACGCCGTAAAAATCAGGCGCCACCTCCACCAAGCGCAACGGCTTGTGCAAGGTCAAGGAGTGACCCGTCGTGCTGCGCTCTTCTAAGGGTGCCACCACCACCACTTGGGCTATTTTCTTCAGTTCCCGGTAAAGTGCTTGAATACCAGGGGCATGCACGCCGTCGTCGTTAGAAATCAAGATGCTCAAACGGCGCCGCGCGTTTGAGTTTTTACCCCTCAGTCGAGTAGAAGTCGTAGCAGCTTGCGAAAAAATTTTGGTTTTGCTTTGAGGATGGGGTTGTTTCATGTTTTTTGCTCTCTTTCTAGTTTAGACTTATTTTTTAAATAAAAAAAGTTAATTTTTTTCCAAGCGGCAAGGGGGAAGAACACTCCCTCCCTATTCATCAGCCGCCTGAGGACTGACTGGCTAGCTGATTGCTCAGCTGGTCAAAGGAGCGAAACCCGGTGCCATCTAAATTGATGTTCAATTCAAAGTTAAAAGTCGTGTTATTAGCAATTTTTTCTAACACCGAGCCCGGATAAAGTCCCGTCACGTAATTGGCGCCCAGCTTTAGCTTCCAACACCTCGAGGCGTTTTGGAGATCTAAGCCTACCTTAATCCCGTTCGTCAAAGATTTGGCAAAATTGTACTCAATAGCAAAGTTTGGAATCACATAATCATTAATCGCAAAGGTGAAGCCGGTTTCCATGCCATCGGTGCTTTGCAAGGGAGCGAAGGTGTAACGCAAGAAAAAGCTGCGCTCGTAGGCAAACACCCCTTGATGCATGGCTTTTTCAAAGACGTAACTGAGACTGGTATTAAAGCTGGTGCGCTTATCTGAGCTAAAATCAGGATTGTAAAGATAAGAAGACACCGACTCCAGCTGATCCAAGTGAAACTCCAAATCGGCACGAAACTGGTTCAAAATGTGCGGGCGATCGCTTGCTCCCCTGACGCGGTTGATCTCCAGAAAATTTACCGCCTGCGTGACGTTCAGCTCCACCCGTTTTTTGTACTCAGGCACGCTAGATCCAGACGTCATTTTCTTGATGATCCACTGGGAGGAAAAACCGTAAGCTAGCGAATGCCCAAGCGGCATGAGATAGACCGGCCCGTTATTAACGTAAGAGTACGGGATGATGTCGTGGTTATCAAAATTATAGCCCACCACACTATTTGTGCTGCCGCGGTTCTGGCCGTTGTAAATTTGCCGCAAAAAAGGATGATCTTGCGGCTGCGAACCATCCCCCGAGCGAAACGGCATCAACGAGTAGGTCAGCAGTGGGCGAATCACATGCTTAGCCTTAGGGTAAGCCGTTTGATCAGGAAAATCATAGACTTTCTCAAACTGCGCACTCACCTCGGTTTGCAACAACGCATAGCCCTGAAATAACGACGGCACGTTGGGGGCCCCGGCAAAGTCATAGAACAAGCCCTTGAAGCTGAGCGAAGGCACCACCGAAACGACGTCTTTGATGCGAAAAGCGCGATAAACCGACGGGGTGACCATCAAGCGATTGGCCTGCCTCAGGGGATCGACGCCCAGGCGATAGGGCTGCTGGGGATCGCTAGGCAACTGCCCAAAGGGCACGTCACTCGTCGCGTCGTAATCAAAAAAGCCCGCAGGTCGGGTGAAGCGACTCAAGCTCACGCTCATCCCCGTCATCCAGCCTAGATCCCAGGGACTGTGATCGACCCGGGTGATCAGCACGTGCGGGATCAACTGCACCGTTCTGGGATCGTTTTGCAAGACCCGCATATTAGGGGTGCCACCTGGATCGGTGTTGAGAAGGTTGCGAAAATTTTGCAACGCTAGCGACGCATGCCAACTGTGGCCGGTGCGGTGCAGCAGCAGCATCGATTTAACGAAAGCCTCATTGGCAAAGCGCGGCAAATCGTCGGGATATTGGTAGGAGTAAAAATTATCACTCATCTGCACTAAGTGCCAGCGCGCCAGCACGCCCTGCGGTAAGGCTTGCACCCCCTGCCAGTCGACTCCCCACCGCTGAGAGCCGACAGGGAAATTTTGATTCTCAAACTTCTGCTCGGTGCTTAGATAATTGTAAAAGGCTTTAGCAGTTCCCGCGCTCTCTTCGGGATGAAACAAGTAACGCGCTTCCAGCTCACCCCGCGGACCGCGCCCAAAATACTGGCCTGCCACCAGCGTCATGTCGGCACTAGGATGAATTGCCCAGAAAAAGGGCACCACCACCGTGGGCCCATAGGCCCCAGAAAACCCAATGCGCGGAATCAAAAAGCCAGTTTGCCGCTGAGTTTTTAAAGGAAAAATAAAATACGGCAGCCAGATGGCAGGAATCCCCTTAATGCGGGTAGTCATGCCCCGAAACACCGCGTAGCCTTCCATCTCCAGATCAATCTGCTCTGCGTCAATCGACCAGGAAGCCGCACAGTCGATACACGTCGAATAACTCCCCTGCTCAACGTGATAGCGACCCACCCCCTCTAACTTATCAATCCGCTCGCCTCTGAGCGAAAACGCTGAGTTAGCCACCCGCCCCCGCATCACCG
>JAYTHP010000238.1:0-8183 GCA_043732485.1 Oligoflexia bacterium | reverse complement strand
CGATGGATTTGCACGCAGGGCAGATTCAAGGTTTCTTTAACATCCCCTTTGATAATCTCTTTGCCGCTCCGGTGTTACGAGAATTCGTCAAAACCGAGATTGTCGATTGTGAGGAGCTGGTGATTGTCAGTCCGGATGCTAACGGGGTGGAGCGGGCCCGCTCGTTTGCCAAGCACTTGGGCGCGAGTGTGGCGGTGGTGGATAAAAGACGTATTGGGGTGAACCAGGCTCAGGCCATGAATGTCATTGGCGACGTCGAGGGTCGAACGGTTTTGATCTTGGATGATATGATTGACACGGCAGGCACGCTGCTGGAAGCGGCAGGGGCGGTCTTAGATCACGGGGCGAAGCAGGTTTATGCGGCTGCCACCCACGGGGTGTTATCGGGTCCGGCCATTGAGCGCTTGACCCGCTCGCGGATTGAAAAGATTATCGTCACAGATACTCTTCCTTTGTCAGCTGAGGCGCTTAGTTTACCGAAAATCGTGCAACTGTCGGTGGCGGATTTGCTGGCTGAGGCGATTTACCGCATTCATCACGATGATTCCGTGAGCAGCTTGTTTCAGTCATGAAACTTGTGGTAGGACTCGGCAATCCGGGAAAGAGTTACGCGAAAACGCGCCATAACGTGGGATTTTGGCTGGTGGAGGAGTTAGCCAGACGCTGGTCAGCGGGTGGACTGAGTGCTCCCAAAGTGGTTAAAGGCCAACACGCTTGGGTGACGGAAGTCTATTTTTTGCAAGAAAAAGTCTTGCTTGTCCAGCCTCAGACCTTCATGAATCGCTCGGGTCAGGCGGTGGCAAGCCTGATGAAGTTTTATTCGCTCGATGTTTTAGATTTACTGGTGATTCACGATGATCTGGCGCTGGCACCTCGTACCTTTCGCTTAAAAACGGGCGGCGGGACGGGTGGGCATCGAGGGTTGCAATCGATTGATGAGTGTTCAGGTGCTGCGCACAGGGGCTACCACCGGCTGCGGGTGGGCATTGGTCACCCGTCCCAGTTAGGGCGCGGGGGAGCGGGCAGTGAGACCTTTCGGGCTTCACCGCTTGCGCCTAGCGATTACGTGTTACAGGCGTTCTCAAGTGCTGAGTGGGAGGGGTTGCAAAGTCAGTTGCCGTCCCTGCTGCAGGCTTGTGAGCTGGTGTTACAAGGAAAAATACAAGAGGCCATGAATCAGTTTCATGGCGCTCAAGGGGAGTAAGAGAAAATGGGTTTTCAGTGCGGGATTGTTGGATTACCGAATGTTGGCAAATCAACGCTTTTTAATGCGCTCACTTCGGTGAAGGCTGAGGTGGCCAATTACCCGTTTTGTACGATTGAGCCTAATACGGGCATCGTCAAGGTGCCTGATCCCCGCTTGGGGCGGATTGCTGAGTTCATCCCGCCGCAAAAGCTCGTGCCTGCCCAGATGATCTTTGTCGATATCGCAGGCCTGGTGAAAGGTGCTTCGCGGGGTGAGGGTTTGGGAAACCAGTTTTTAGGCCACATTCGGGAAACGCAGGCGATTGCCCACGTGGTGCGCTGTTTTACCGATCCCAACATCTTGCATGTCGAAGGGAAGGTTGATCCGCTGCACGATCTTGAGGTGATTGATCTGGAGTTGATGCTTGCCGATCTTGACACGGTGAACAAGCGCTTTACCCAAGTGCAAAAGGCTGCGCGCGCGGGGAGTGATAAGAAGGCAGCCGCGCAGTTGGGAGTCTTAGACCCGGTGCGAGTGGCACTGGAAGCAGGCAGGCCTGTGCGCTCGCTGAACCTCTCGCCAGAGGAACTGGCTTTGATTCACGATTTTCACCTGATTACGGCAAAAAAAGTGATGTATGTCGCCAATGTCGATGATCAAGACATCGGCAAGGCGCAGCCGAATGATCACGTGAAAAAACTGATGGAGTTTGCCGCACGCGAGCAATCGCCGGTGGTGCAGATCTGCGGCAAGATCGAATCGGAGATTGCCGAGCTTGAGGCCGAGGAAAAACAACTCTTTTTAATGGAAATGGGGATGAGTGAGCCTGGCTTGAACCGGGTGATTGCCGCAGGTTACGGATTGCTCGGGCTTGAGACTTACTTTACCGCAGGCGAGACCGAAGTGCGTGCCTGGACGATCCCCAAGGGCTGCAAAGCGCCGCAAGCCGCAGGCGTGATCCATACCGATTTTGAAAAAGGCTTCATTAAAGCCGAGGTCTACCATTTTGAAGACCTGATGCGTCATCACTCAGAATCAGCCATCAAAGACGCAGGCGCCTTGCGCTTAGAAGGCAAGGAGTATGTGGTGAAAGACGGCGATATCTTGCACTTTCGCTTTGCCGTTTGACGTGTCGTGAGCCGTCCCGTCGTCTTTGACGGCATGATGAGGCTCCAGACAAAACAAAAAAGCCCTTGAGAAGTTATGACTTAGTAAGTCATTGAACTTCTCAAGGGCTTTTTGCTAAATGGCTCAGGAGGAGGGATTCGAACCCCCGACCAGCCGGTTAACAGCCGGCTGCTCTACCACTGAGCTACTCCTGAAAAAACGATTTGCCTTTTACGCTAGTCGATCCTGCCGCAATTGTCTAGTTTTCCTTGCGATAATTTTAGCACTTCGACTATTTTTTGACAGCGGGCCTGGGCTTGGGCAGAGGTGGGAACCTTGCGGCGGGTGGAGCGCTCCGAAAAACTCCTATCCCTGATGCCCTTTCCTGTCCTGCTCGCTCCTCCCTCCCCAGAACCAGCACGCCTAACGCCCACTGCTCGAGGCTGCGATCTGCCGGCACTCAGGAGGCTGCCGTTTTGGCGCTAAAAAATTAAAAAAGGCATAAAAATCTCCCTAAAAGCGGCAAATAGGGTTACCTTGGAGATTAGGGGTCTAAAGTCTAAAAAAGACGAGGGGTGGGTGTGGGGGGGGGCGGCGGTGTGTGTCGCTCCAGTGGGGAGTGGGGTGCGACCCCAACACACTTTCTCATTCAAGGGGGAGAGCAAGGCATTGAAGACGAACGCCAAGATAACGCCCAGAGTCAAAAAAAACGGCCCTCCTGTCTGTCCTTCCGCAGGGCGGTGGTGGGTTTGGCAGCTTTTGGCGTGGGGGGTGTGTGAGATGTGGGTGGTCGCAGTCAGTCACGCCGGAGTGGCGACTGCGAATAGTAACACTCTTGAGGAGTCTGCTGCCACCGCCGTTTCAGGCGGTGGGGCGTTAGAGCAGGCCGGGAGTAGTACTAGCGAAGGCCGCCCGAGCTCGGAGCTTTTGCTGGAGTCGCTCGGGGACATGCTGCTGTCAGCTACCGTGCCTGCGCAAGTGGCCGTTTTACAAGCGGCGTGGACGGCTTATCAGCAAAAAAACCTCGCGCTTGCCAGTCAAAAGCTTGCGTTGCTCCCAGGCCAAGGGCCGTTTTTTGATTTGCAGTTGTGGGTGAAGGCGCAAGTGCAAATCGCGCTTGCGGAGGTGGCCTTTAGTGCCGGTGATGGTAACCGCGTGCTCAAAGAAGCCGGGTTTGCTGAGGCTCAGTTACTTGAAGTGATTCGTTCGCATCCCTATGCACCTTTTACGCAAGCGGGGTTGCAAAGCGAGCTTGCAAAGGTGGCTTTTTTGCTGGGGGATGGATATTTTAAGAAAAAAAACTGGGAGCTGGCCAAGCGTCAGTACGAAAATGGCTTTCAACGGTTAGCCTTGCACCCCGGGCTCACCCCAGACGACGTCGCAGTGAAGCGACTTGAGCGTTACCAGCAAGCGCTGAGCCACACGCAGCAAAGTCCCTCAGACACCCTCGGTCAAAGCTGGATGCCCTATTTTGCTCATGCTTGGCGGGGAGCAAAAGGCGGTGGGGTGGGCCAGGTGTTACGCGACTGGATTGAAAATGAGCGCGAGCGACAGCCGGTCGTGGTCCTCACGCCCACTCCTGCTGACACGACAAGCGACGAGAAAGAGCGCGCCTATCACGTCTGCCTAGATCCTGATACCTTGGCCGTGACCGCCGCACTTAAGGCGGTTTTTACGGACGATTTTTCCCGTGGGTCTGAGCTCTTACAGCAGTTTTTAAAAAACTTTCCCCGCTCCTTGCACCGGGAGAAAGCGCGCTTCTGGCTGGGCAGGACTCTCTTAAACTTAGGGGAGACGGAGCAAGCAGGGAAGATGCTCAGTGACTTACAGCAAGCCTCGCCTTTGAACTATTACGGTGTCTTGGCAGCCAGTCTCTTGGGCTTACCCGTTAACCGTACGATTGGGGTCAACTATCCGGCCATTGTGCGCGATGATCCGCGGTTGTTACCAGGCGAGCGCTTCCACCTCAGGCGGGCTGAGCTGCTGCTGGCTGCAAACGGCAGCGAGCTTGCGGCCTTTGAGTTAAAAGGCCTGACGGCGCGGGCTAACTTATCTTCAGATTTCTTGCTTTACCTGGCCAAGCTGCAGCAAGGAGCCAAAAACTTCCACTTAAGCTTTAGTATTGCAAGCGATCTCGCGCAAAGGCAAGCCGAAGGGGTGCTCTCGACCCCGGGGCTGCTGATTGTCTTTCCTCGCCCGTTTCAAAGCGAGATTACCCAAAGCGCCCAAGGCAGTGCGCTTGATCCCGACTTACTCTTTAGTCTGATCAAACAAGAGTCGGCATTTCATCACCAGGTGCGCTCGCATCAGGGGGCAGCAGGACTGATGCAACTCATGCCTGCCACCGCAGCCGGCTTAGTCGTCGGTCCGTTGCAGCCTGAGGATTTACTGAGTCCCGCGATCAACACGCGGTTGGGGGCTAAGTACTTAAAACAACTGCTGACGACCTTTCAAGGCAACACGATTTATGCGCTGGCAGGCTTTAATGCCGGTCCAGGCGCTGTGAAGCGCTGGCTCAAGGCAGCACCCCTTCAGCAAGACCCGCTCGAGTTTATTGAAAGCATTCCCTATAAGGAAACCAGAGAGTATGTCATGGGGATCATCAGAAACTACTGCTGGTACACGCGCTTCAACGGCGTGCCGCTTGAGAAAAAAATCGCACTCTTTTGGCGCCCCTGAGCGCCACAAACCACACGCAACCCCACTTTGGTAGCTTCTCACGACCGATCATGACCTCTTGTTTTTTTAAGCGTCCTGAGGCGGGGTGCGGGCGTCGGGGGGCATTCTCTCTTTTTTGATTCTTTGCTCTCGTAGGGTCAGCTGCCTAAAGATTCCTTTTTTGGAAGAATCGATTTTTAGTTGCCTGCCTCGCAGGCACCCAAGAGTGCGAAGCAGGCAAGGGTGAAAGGAGGAGCAAGAACAGGAGAGAGCTGAGCAGCCAAGCGCTTGCTTTTGCAAAAAAAGGGGGTCGCGTTTCAATTCTCTCTTAGCCCCGTCAAAAAAGTGCTCTCTTCTACCACTGGGGGCTTCATGATGAGGTCAAAGCGATGCTGAGAGCGGGCATCCCAGTAGGGCAGCTGGGGTAAAATCACGAAAATCTCAGGCAAGACGGCGGTGCTTTCTTGCCAAACCACCCGTAAGGACCACCGTAGATTCAGGGTGGGGAGGACTACAGGCGGCAAAAGTGCGCCCGACTTCGATTGAGGCGTTCGCTTGCGGGGCTAGGTGAGAGAAAAAGGTAGTCAGGGTCGGTGGCGCGACGCTGTAAAGATAGCAGGGTCTTCAGGGTCAAGGCAGAAAGCGAGCATCCGCTGATCGTCGTCTTTGCAATCCACCTAAAACAGAAAATCCCAGTTTGGCGCAGCCGCTATGAGCTCAGTTCGGGCAGCAGGGGAAATGTCGTTGCGTCTTAGGTCGATTTTTACTTGATTGCGTGGCGGATTCTCTCTTAAAGCTTGAGCCATTGCTCGCGCCCCAACATCCTTAATCCCGTTTCAAAAAAGATTCAAGTAGGTGAGGGCTGGGAGGTGGGGGAGCTGGGTTTGGGCTGGTAAGAATCCTTCTCCCCATCCTAGGTCAAATCCCGTTAAATCTAATTCAATGGCTTGCGCCTGAGTTAGGCGTTGGAGCAGAGCCCAGTCTGCGGCTCGCCAATTTTTACTGGACTTGCACTGAAAGGAGAAGCGATTAAACTCCCTGGCGGCGTTAGTTCCCAGAAAAGCTCTCATTTCCTGAGCATCTTTAAACCGTAGTTTGAGGGCGCTGGAGAAATAGGGGCGCTGGTGAAGGTTTCTGAATCGGGCGTTTCGCTTTAAAAACTGTAGGTAAGTCATTTCTCAAGTATCCGTTAGCTGGTCTTGGCGATGCAATCTGCGATCACGCAGAGTCTCCTCGCTTGTGCGTAAACCGAACAACTGCTTAGAGCAGGCAGCTAGTCGTAAATACTCCGAGGGTTTTAATCTCAGTGTAATGTCCTAAAGTAACATCTCAGGTAGCGGAGTTAACAGTAGGGCCTCCGTCTCCTTCGTCAAATCGCTGACACCTGCTGCCTGCCCTTAATCATTTGCAGGGTGCACGGGATGGGTCTTTTTGGCCTGGGCAGGAGGATGGGCGGGGGGTTTTACCGCAAGCGCTGGTCTCTCTAAAGGAGAAGAAAGGATCAAGCAGACTCGGCAGAGGGTAGCAAGAAGGGACAGCGGTTTTTGTCTATTCTTAGGCATGGAAGCTTGATCTTATCCCATCAGTTATTCTATGGACACTTAAACAAGAGAAAGCACTTCAAGGGATCCTTAAGATGCTACGAATAGGATCCAACCCCCAACGGATTCGCGGTAACTTTTTTTGGCGCTCAGAGAGTTTTAGAGTGGATGACAAGTACCGAAAAGTAATTGTTTTGATCATTGCAGGCTGCAGGCCAGGTTTAGCTTCCTCCTTCTTTGCTTCCCGGTGAGGGAGTCTTCAGGGTCAAGGTAAAAATACGCATCCTCTGAACACGCATCCTCTGAACGGAGTTGCCGCGCCTAAGGCCACCCATGTTTGCCGAGTCTTCATCGAACTAGGGGGTGGGCCTAGGTATTGTCCCGACCCAGGCTCGAAGCGTCTTGCCTGAGCTCTGCGTGATGATGCCCCAGCTGCCCTACTGGCACGTTCGCGCTTGGCATCGCTTTGACCTCATCACTGAGCCCCTGGCGTCAGGAGAGAGTATTTTTCTGCTGGGGCTGAGGGGTTGCCTGAAACGCACCCTAACCCGTCGGGAAGGTTGGCGCCGCTCATCGCCCAACATGAACGCTCTTTTTGGCGGCCTCCCAGTGTGGGCTGCTTTTGAGAGACTTTTTAGGTGTGCTGCGGGAGTGAACTGCTGCAAGCGGACGGGTGGATGAGTGCCTCTTACGCCCTCCGGTTTTTGGGGGGATTTTCAAAAGAATTAAAGAAAGCCCCTCCTCTTACCGATAAAGTAAAATGGCTTACTCTAAAAGTTGACTAATTTAGTCTTCTATAAACGCATTTGAAAATTTATCGGCAAAAACCAGGCAAAGTTGAGTCAGTTTTTCAAGCTTTGGGCTTTTTACGGTGCTTTTTGATGAAGTTTTCAAGCAAAACGCAGCCAAAGACACACCAAGACTGAAAGGTCTTAGAGTGAACCCGGTTGCTATGAACGAGTTGACCGCAAACAAGAGACCGAAAAGAGAGGATGATTGACGATGATGAATTTTACTCACGATAATTTTGCCCCCGAAAAAAAGGCGCTTTTAATGGTCAGTTCAATGATGGTGCTGCTAAGCTTAACAACCCTCCATCCCGCCACAGCCGGACAAAGCGCAAGCCGCCCTTCTTGGAATAATCCCACCTATGACAGCGAAATGGGGAACATGCGCAAGATTGATGCCGACCTCAGTGAAGGCAACGGCGCAGGCTTTTTGCCAGGTGAGAGCAATGAGGGAGAATACCAGGCGCTTGAAGCGGTAGTGATCACCGCTCCTGCCCCAGCCGGACTTTACAGCACTAACCTCAAGCCCGGTCGTGGCAGCTTTATCGTGATTCTGCGTCCTGGGCTCCGCTTTCGTCACCCTGACATGAGCGGCGATTTTAAGCTCTATGCCACCAACAAAGAGGATCACTATGTGCTCAAGAACAATCAAAATCACTTTTTTGATGCTAAAAAAGTGCGAGATTTTGAGACAGTACCAGGCTCGATTAACTTAGCCATGGTCCCCGAAGACAGTACGGACTTACAAGAAGCACTAGCCCAACTGCCGGTTTTAAAAAGAACCCTCTCGGACTCTTGCTTGATGTGTCAGTACTCAAAGCAAGAAGACTCAAGCTTTTACTCGGCCCAAGATAGGTAAAAAAACGCAGTCACAAAGTCGAAAACAGGGGCAGGAGAGGAGGG
>JAYTHP010000237.1:0-8184 GCA_043732485.1 Oligoflexia bacterium | reverse complement strand
TACCTCAATTTACAGCAAACCCAGGATTATTTCTCAGGCAAAATCAAAATCTACTTCAACTGGCAGCAAGAGACGAATGCTACTGCGTCTGCTGCTTTGCCGCTTGCTGGCTTTAACGCTGATTGACGCAAAAGCCAGCGCCTTCCGACGCCAATCACCACGACCCGCACTCCAACCACCAGGGCGCCGGGCCTGAGATCCCGGCGAGCGAGGGCGCAGAAAAATCGGCAGGCGACCGAGCCCCCCCCACCCACCAGCCCACTTTTTATTGACTTCCTTCACGGCGAGATCACCGCGGTGTTTATGAACGGTGAACCTCTCAAGCAGCCGCATTACGACGGTAGAAGACTTTTTTTACCGCTTGAGGCCCTGCGCGCCGGTCCGACAGGCGACGCGGGGCTCAGGCGCCCTCACCTGAAACACGAGACGCTCACCTGGATGGAAATTTCCTTTCAGCACCGCTATAGCCAAGCCAGCCATGGCCTGACTCGCACCGTGGATGCGCAAGACGGCGAGATCTACCTCAGTTCCTGCGGTGAGCCATTCCATGCCAACTCGATCCTCCCGCTGTTTGATCAACCCGACCTGAAAGCAAGCTAGCTCATGATCGTCGATGCCCCGGCCAGCTGGGAAGTGATTTCCAATGCCAGTCCGAGTCTCGTGCCCCTCATGAACGAGTCCAATGCCCAGGCCTTTCGTCGCTGGACTTTTCCGGCAGAAACGGTGTTTAGTCCTTATTTGTTTGCTCTTTTTGCTGGACCCTTTGCGAGTTGGCAGCAAGAATACCAGCAGGGGGCCAGTCAGCACCATAAACGCAGGGTCCCGCTCAGGATTTTTGCGAGAAAATCGCTGCAGGCTTTTTTAGAGCCTGACGTGGCTGAGTGGTTTCGCATCACGACTGCAGGCTTAGCGCTTTTTGAAGACTTGTTTCAAACCCCTTACCCGTTTAGCAAATATGACCAAATCGTGGCGCCTGATTTTAACTGGGGCGGGATGGAGAACTTTGCGGCAAGCGCGTTTGCAGAGGATTACCTGTTTCACGAGCCTGCCACCCGGCTGCAACGCCTCGAGCGAGCCACGGTGATCACCCATGAGCTTTGTCACAGCTGGTTTGGCAATCTGGTGACCATGCACTGGTGGGATGATCTTTGGCTAAAAGAAGCCTTTGCCACACTCCTTGCCAGCTGGGCAAACAGTCAATTCCCCACCCAGATTTATCCCGACTTAAGCGCACAAGAGGTCTGGCGCCATTTCCATGCCAGGGAAAAGACCGGGGGTTACGACGCGGCTGCCGTGAGCACCGCTCACCCGATGCTCGCGGCAGCCGAGGATATTGCCATGGCGGAAGCGCACTTTGATGATTTAAGCTATAGCAAGGGCGCCTCCGTGCTCAGACAGCTGATGTTTCGCATCGGCAAAGAAAGGCTCAGCCAAGCGCTGCAGGCTTTTTTTCAAAGATTTACTTACCGCACGGCCACCCGCAGCGATTTTCTGGCGGTCTGAGGGCAGTTTTCCGGGCAAGACCTTACTCATTGGGGGCGCCAGTGGTTAGCGAAAGTCGGCACCAACACGGTGCAAGCGCAAATTGAGCAGACCCCTGGAGGCGGAGGCGGGGGTGCACGCGCTAGAATCAGCCGTTTTTACCTGCTACAAGAAGCCTCAAGCCAGGACCCCACGCACACCTTGCGCTCGCACAGCACGCAAGTCGGCATGTATGATTTTAACGGGAAGCAGGGATTACAGCTGCGCAAAACCCTCCTCGTCCATTACGCAGGGGTGCGCGAGCTGGAAGGCGAGGACCTGCCTGCGTTCATTTTCCCCATCGACGGGGACTATGATCACGTCCGAGTGATCTTGGATGAGCTCAGCCTGCAAACCGTGCAAGCCAGCCTTGCTCGCTTCCCCGACCCGCTGTTACGGCAAATGATCTAGGAGTCGTTGTGGTTTCAAGTCGATCACGGCAAGCTTGCGGCGCAGGAGTTTTTGCACCTTGGGCTCAAGCACCTCGGCTCCGAGCGCGACCCAGGGGTCCTGGAAAAAGCTCTTTCGCACTTAAAAGCCGCACTCCATTACCTGAGCCCCGCTTTAAGGACCGATTATGCGGCGCAACTGGAGGAGGAGAGTTATCAGCAGAGTTGCTCATAGCAGCGCCTAGCAGTGACTTACACCGCCTCAGGCTTTTAAATTTCCTCAATTACGCCCGCACACCAAGCTCACTCCAGACGCTCGTCAGCTGGCTGCAAGACTCTGCGCCGCAGGCGTTTCCGCAATCACCCCCACCCACCCCCGAAAACACCGCGCCCGTTGACAACACCAGTACTGACCTCCGGCCACCCCAGCTTGCACAGCTGCTGCCCCCTCCTGGACCTTCTCGCAGGAACAACGCCGGGCCGTCTTGCATCGCTTGGCTCAAAAGCGAGCAAGCACGCGACAGCCATCCGCAAGGACTGCTTGCCCCCATGGCAGCCGATCTGGTGATCCCGGATCCTGCCAACAAACAAGCCTGGTGGCAACGACTGAGTGCGCAGCGCAACCACTGTCAAGACAGCCCATTCTCTACCGCACAAGCAATTGAAATTATGCACTATTTTCACTCCGATGACACCCCGGAACTCACGCAGTTCATGACCGACGACTTCTTCGCCCGTCTCCCCCACTTCACACACCAGATCAAGGATTTGACCTACTGCACGAGCTGGGTGCATGAGCTGTTGCCGCGCAACTATCAAGCGCCCTTTCGAAGCCAGTTGTGCGTGACATTCATCAGCTGATGACCTTCATTGAACAGCACCCCCACTTGAGCCTCCCGCTGATGCAAGAACTCAAGCGCGCTTTGGAGCATCATGAGCGAGTCTTAAAGGGCCCGCGCCTCTCAGAGCGCAAAGCCAAAGAGTGGCGCCTGAGCGCCAGTCAGCTGGACTAAACTCGCTTTCCAGCCACAGTTCCAGGAGACAAACCACCCAAAGCGCTAAGCGGCGCCTGAGGCACGCGAAACAGCAACGAAGGGGCAGCAGCCGCAAAACTACAAAGCAAACTGTATTGCCTGGCCGCTTGCCTGAAAGTTCCTGGTGCTGCGCGCTTGGGCGAGCGTGTTGGCGGTCGCGGTAGCGGCGCGTCCTACCTGAGACCCCGGTGCCCGTTGCTCACCTCACCACCAACGACGGCGACAGGCCCGTCAAAATCTTACCCGAGCAAAATTTTATGCGGCGGCCACCCATGCGATCCCGCCGCTTGCAGTAAAGTCAAAATCCTGGCGCTGAGCGCTCAGTATTTATTACACAATTCCCTCACTCGCAGCCAAAGCACACACCTACCAAAGCCAGGAAGCGCTCCCTTGCAAAAGCCATCCTCCACCCAAGGGCCCGTTTTTAAGAGCTGAATCCCCCCCCGCTGGGTGTTGCCATCGACGGCGACGACAACACCCAGGCTGCTCAGCTGGCCTCGCGGATCTAGCTCCCAGCCGGGGAGCGCGCGGGGCTCTCTCTCCGCCTGATGCGATGCACGCCACCTCCACCTCCCTTAAAACAAGGAGCCCCCCCTCTCTCCTCTCTTTAGGTTTTTGCTTCCAGCATGCTGGCACCTGCCGCCATGACTTATTTATTATATGTTCTAAAAATATTTAATTATGTTATTCTTAAAAGATAAAAATCAGGAGGTGGTGCTTGCCCCCAATTTCGAGTCGTAGGCTTCGGTTGCGACGCAATGACGCTTGTGATCGCCACCCGCACAGCCTTGCAGCCCCCTATTCTGGTAAACCCTCCTCCTGCATCACCCTTAGCCTCGCCACACCCCCGCTGACTGCTCGCAAAAGCAGCAATCGCACCCGTGACTTCTGCTGGGTTATCTTTACGCTAAGCTGTCAGCCGCTCTACCTTGCAAGCGCTGATGGAAGCACCGATGAAGGACGCCTTGAACAAAACCTTGCGGGAGTCGATGACTCGAGTCGCGTGAGATCCAGCAGCGGCTCACTTTTCCGCCAAAGTGAGTCTTCCCCGACATTACTACCTCAGCTTCAAGCTCGTACCGCTCCGCCGTTCAATCTTTCATCCGATATTTCGTCCGATATCCTATCCCCTGTCAGGTCCGCTGACCTCTATCTTACCGTCTATGGCTTAGGAAAAAAGCGATTCTCCCTACGCCAGCGCCTGGCTAAGGCACAATTGCTTGATTTTCTCAGTAAAAGATTGGAGCAGGACTTCGGGCAAGACTGGCAGGCCTTTCAAGACGAGCTGCAGGTGGTAGCCGCACTTCTCGTCAGTCACCCAAGGAAGCAAGTGAGTGTCAGACAACAGATCCTTGGCGCCCGCCTGCGCCGCACCCCCACCCCAGCCGGCATTCGAGACCAAGACCAAAACGCAAAGGCCAACTCGCTCCCCGGTCGCGACGTAAGAGCCTGCCTTGCAATCCTCCAAACGTTTATCCAACTTGAGGAAGAAAAACGGCTGCAATCCCCCAGCCCTGAGGGCGCTCTCATCCGCGCCGCCCCCAAGGAGAACGACCCCTCACCGGCTGAACCTTGGGCGCAAGCAACCGCACCCCTCCCCTCATCTAGCACCAAAGCGGCTACTTACGCGCAACCTAACACCAGCGCGACCACCACCCCCTCCGCCGACCCCAAAGCCTCAAGAACGCTGCCGCTCCTCTCTCTTGTTGCTCCCCAAACCAACCCCCGCGACCTCTTGCGGCAACCGAGAACTCTGAGCCACAGCCGACCCACGCCGCCTCGCTCACTGAACGCAAAGACGCTTGGGCTTTTTGCACTCGGTGCAGGCCCGGTCCTCTACTCACAGCTTGCTTCTTCCGCCTCCTCTGGCAGCCAGCCCTCAGCTAGGTCGCCTTTAGCGGTCGCACGAAACCCACGCGCCCGCCAGCTGGTCACAAACACCTTTGTGCGCTGGATGGTGCTATCGCTGATTGATTTTTACAGCCCGGCTTTAACCATTAACGGCGCGCGAATGATCTACCCCTACCTCTGGCGGCTGTGCTGGGGGTCAATTCAACTCAGACCCGACGCCAATTGGTCAGAGCGTTTGCATTACCGAGTCTGGTGGTACCTCAATTACTTGCCAAGCCGCGCACGCTTCGAGGGACTGCTCTATGACTCGCGTCACCAAATCATGCATCTCGTCTTAGGAGTCCTCTTAGGCGCTGAGTTGCTCAAGGTCTACTTACAAGACCCAGTGACTGCACCCGCCCTCGCACCGTTACCCACTCCTGGCGCCAACTCTACCCTTGTGTGGGGTGCCTAAAGGCCACCGACTTCAAGCCACGCCACCTGTTTCCCAAGGGTTCTTGATTGCGGGGACCGGAAGGGGAACCCAGGGCTGGCACTTTGATTCACCACAGTGCCAGCCCTGGGTTGAGGAGTGTGGAAGATCCCTCAAAAGGTCGGCGAAAGGCTTATCATCTAAGCTTTCCCGATTGAAAGGTTACAGCCTTTTTTTTTCTCTTTCAATCTGATTCTCCATCGTCAAAGGTTAAAGGCGCCATGCTTCTAGGAACGGTAATGCTATACCTTCCATTGAGCACTCCCTCCTTCGCGATGACACGCTAACCCCTGCCAAGAGTAACGTGAGATAAATCAATTCCTTGGAACCATGCATGATTGCAGGCTTCTGCTAAAAAAAGAAAACGTCTTTTTACTTTAATGGAGCTGCAACTTTCTAGTAGTTTTTGCACGAACTGAGGCCGCAAAGTGGTCAAACCTTCCATGAGCAGCATTGCTTCTTCATTTGCCTTTGATCACTGATAAAGGCGAGATTGTGGTTTAATTTTCTTCTATTTGCTCGACCCATCCTCACTCTTTCACCCACTTTGTTACACCCTCAGCTCGAGGCGGATGGGATTTGCCTACCACCTCGAGCAACTGCTCCCGGTCTAGGTCCTTTTTTCCGCTTCTTGCGCAGAGGAAAAAAGCATTCTCAAATCTTTTTTTCTAAGCTAAACTGAGTCTTATGAGTCAACGCAGGCACACCTCCTCGTAAGAGCAGCAACCCTGCTCCTACTGCTGCTACCACTTTTTACCCAATCCCTAGCCGCCGCCGCCGCCGGAGGATTCTTACTCCTACTCTCTGCCTGCACCCAATCCGTCACCCTGCGCTTACCGTCCCCCTCGTTCTCCTTACCCGCGCAGTCTCCCCCTCTCACGTCATCCACTGCGTCGTCGCACTCTCCGCTACCATCCTCCTCCCAGTCTGTGCCCCCTTCAGCGCCGCTTTACGGCTCAAGTCTTGTGGTCAACTTCGTTCCTGCCCTTGATCCGAATTTGCCTCTTTGGGCGCCACGGCCCTACGCCACAAGCGAGTAAGCCGCAACAGCGGGCAGCGTATACCGCCCTCAACGCCGGAGCCAAGACCTTTACGATCCCGCCAGGCTGCGTTTACCATCTCGAACACCACGGACTTTATCTGAAATACCGCAGACGCCGAAGTGATCTGCGAAACGGGCGGAGTCTTAAGCTTGTTTAACAATACCCGCTTTACCTTAAACGGCCCGTTCACCTTAGACGCAGATCCGGCCCCACACTTCATTTTTTTGAAATAACTTAAATAATTTTTAAATTTTTTAAAATAATTCTTGAAACGCCTATTTTGACGCAGCGCCTCAAAGCGATCCCCCAGGGCCTCTTTGAGGCAACCCCACTCAGCCCCTGATCTCCTGCCTGCCTACCTACTCTCTTTTTTTGTTCCTGCGCTCTCAAGTGCTTGAAAGCCCGCTTGTTGGGTGTGGTCAAAAATCCCCTGCAAAAATCTTTGGTTTAGCTCTTTCCCGAGGCCCCCCCCGCATCCTCCTCCCGTACCCACGTGCGAGGCTGCGACAGGGGGCGTCTCCTGGCGCACGACTTGGATCGTTTGAATGCGCATCAAAAAGACGGACAAGTGCTCAGTTTTTGCCGACATTGCACCGAAAAAAGAGGCAAGCACAAGAGTAGGCAGCTCACCTGAGGCAGGACAGGGGAACAAGGGCTAGAAAAAAGTGATCAAAACCGGTAAGGTAGCAACCAGACTTGGGGACGGTTTGCGCAAAAAAGAAAAAAGCCTAAGACTGCAAAACCCCAGGCAAGCACGCAAACAAGAAGGGCATTCTCACCATGAAGACGAGCACGCAACTCACGCACCGCCACAAGCAACGCTCCCCCTCCCCCGCCTTGCCTGCTTGGCTCCTGCAGTGGTCTCTTTTGGTCAGCTTTTGCCTGCTCGGAGCGGCGCGCCCCCTGCAGGCCAACTTGGCTCTGCGTGAGGGCGTGGGGTATCAGATTTTTTCGCAGTGGAACGACCAATGCGTGAGCAGCGAGCCAGCTCCGAGCAAAGGTCCTCAGCAGACGAAAGAGACGGTGGTGGTGGCAGCGTCGATGTCGGCTGAACGTCCAAAAAGCTCACCCGCAGGCCACCAGGCTAAGAACCAACACCAGCCGCAAGAAGGCACGAAGTCGGTGCTCAGACTGCGCCCATGCGACCGGCACAGTCAGGCCCAAGCCATAAAACTGAAAAAAAGTGCCCAATCACACCTCTGGAACCTTACTTTTGGTGACTCCCAGCAGTGTTTAACCACCGAAAAAGACCATTTTATCCTCGCCGATTGCTCGCCTGAGCAGGGCTTTGAATTTCGGCCAACGGCAAGCGCCGTCAGCTGGCGCTGGGTCACGCCTCAAGGAAAATGCTTAGCGGTGGCAAACGATCAGTCTCGCAGCCCCGGAGGTCTGTTATGTCAAGAACCCTGCCAAGCGGAGCAGGCAACGACCGTCAACGACGCAACGAGCCCGTCGCCGGTCATGAGAGCTATGATTTTGCAAAAATTTCAATTCGCTCCCCTCCTTGAAGCTGCTACCTCCTCTCCCTCCCCCGCAGCCCTCCCACCCTTGCTTTTGACCTATCAAAACAAGAAAAAGGATCGACACACCAGGCACTTCAAAAGAAGCCTGAAAAAATGGGGCTGGTCTTTTGAAGTCTTAGGCGAGGGGCAGCCTTGGGTGCATTTTGGGACGAAAATCACGGGTTATTTGCAGCGCTTGGAGCAACTCGTGCTTGAGCATCCCGATCAGGTGGTGCTTTTGTCAGACAGCACGGACGTGCTGGCCAATAACTCGCCTGCCCGTTTTCTGGAAAACTACCTGAGAATCGCGGATAAAAGCGTGGCAGACTCCTCCTCCGCCGACCTTCCGTTCCCTGCGGCGGCTGTGGCGAC
>JAYTHP010000236.1:0-2412 GCA_043732485.1 Oligoflexia bacterium | reverse complement strand
GCACCCCTTTTGCAGCGCTGTAAGAAGTTCAATGCTGTTTTAGGGCCTCTTGAGGCTTGTACCTGGGCGTTTGACGCACTCAAGCTAAATAGAATTTCAGCTCCATCGTCGATGGTTGCAAAGGCTGCGTCTTTCCAACCGCTTTACCTCATGGCTATTTGTTATTGGTGCTCTCGATAAAAAAATTAGCAATCACTCGTTCGACCTGTCTTGATTGATTTTTTTCCAGGGTTTTTTCACATTACCGAATAACTTTTTTTTCTAATCTCTATTGATTTAACCAGCTTCTTCGGGAGGTGTTTTTTGTGAGAGATAAGGGAAATGCCGCTTCCGGCAAAGGTCAATTTACCCTCGAAGACCGAGAAAGTTGTCCTATCTTGAAAGACATGAAAAAATAAGCCTCAACGTGACAAATATTTTTCCTCCCTGAAAGCTGGTTTATGTTCGGTTTATGCCTCTTGCCCCATGCGCAGGCGGGCGCTCCTTCGGGCACAGGCCACAGCCCTTTCATGCGACGATTCGAGGTCCGCTCGCTGCCCTGGTAGCCCGCACGGACCAAAAGCTTGTAAAGCTCCCGGTCCGTGCGGGTGGGGGTTTACTTAAACCATTCCTGAACCTGGCTAAGCAGGCCCTGCAAGGGATCCTCACGTGTCGACTTGCTGCGCTTAGCATAGGCCGGCCGAGTATTGGAGCCCCCATACTTGGCCACCGTCTTGCGATCTAATTTGAGTTTGCGGGAAATGGCTGATTGACTCAGGCCCGCAGCTTTTAATCTTCATACATATACTTGTTCACCATGCACTCGCCTCTGGTTCCTAGAAGCCTTTTTTAAGGTCCTCAGGCCGACTCTCAAACGAGAAAGCGGGCCTGAGGATCACTTCTAGAGCGGACGAGTATCTAATATAAATTTAAAAAGGGGAGGGGAAGGAGGGGTAAACTGTCTTTTTTTCGTTGTCGCTGATTAAAACCGCTTTGAGCGTGGTCTAACTCCTTGATGGTACGGAGAGATTTTACCACCCTCTCAAAGTATGCGTTTTCCAGGAAATGGATGAGCTCACATACGTTCATCTCAAGCCTCTCACTCTAGAGACTGAGTGCCAACTTAACCAGCAGTTGCTGGCTCGGTGAGAATGCGCCGCAAGCACTTTTGCAGCTGGGCTGGGACCAATACAGTAAAAAAGCACCCAGCGGGGGAGAGCGCCTTGACAGGAGGAACGAAGGTTTTTGCCAAAAGATCTTTGGCCAATCGTCTCTTTCCTGCAGAGCAGCGCTAGAAAAAGATCCCCCCCTGTGTCAGGATAGTTGTCGCATTGCGGTCATCAAAAACAGGGGGTCAATTGGAGCAAAATGCGAGCACGCCATCACTTTTCAGAAGACTTTAAAAACTCGATCCTTCTTAAGGTTTTAAATCGGGAAAATCAAACAATATCAGTTATTTGCGAATAAGAAAACTTTGCTATTTCGACCGTATACGGCTGGCTGAAAAAGCGTAGTATGATGAGGCCACTGGATACAAAACAATAAAAAAAATGGCCAGCAGAGGAAAAACTACGCGTAGTCAATGAAACCTGTCACTTAAAGGGTGAGGAGTTAGGGGCTTATCTCCGTAAGATAGACCTCCACAACCCCATGCTAGCAGAATGGCGTCAGGAAGTCCGTCAGGGCTTGAGCGAAAACGCGCATCAGCCTAGGACCCAACGGAACAGCTGCCCTAGCGGGCCAGTTACACCCCCTCCCGGCCCTCACCTCTTTGAATCTTGGACACAATGGCCTAGGAGACGCGGAAGAAATCCCACCTGATCCAAGCGCTACGGGCAAATCCTCGAAGTAAGCTCACTCAGGTAGACTTACGAGGAAACGGTATTAGTCCCGAGCTTCAAAGGCAGCTCAGAGCAGCTGCGCCGGCGGGATGTCATTTTCAGTGGGAGTAGCATCCCTGGCGCTCCAGTTCCATCACCTCCGATCCCTGACCCACCTAGCGCAACTCGGCTACCCTGCAGAACACTTAAAGCCGCAAATCGAACGCTTTCACCGGCAGATTTCTGCTGCAATCGCCGGCCAAGAAAGACAGCAACTCGCTGAGCATACTGTCACTTTTTTAGGCAACGATCCCTCGGCGCAGCCAATTAAGGACTCAGAAACGCTCGTCGATTTCTTACCTCAGCAGACCCCTACTCAGCGCTCACACCTAAAGCCGGCCTTGCTCAAGAGGGCCGCAACGCTTTAGCAGGAGAGCCTGCGTCTTTTTGGCGCGCCAGTCACCATCGCCTTCTACTCAAGCGTTGATGCCTCAAACGCCTATGCCAGACGAGGTGGGCACACTGCGCCTTTTAGGTGAGGGGATCAACCGTGCCGCGCTTTATCAAAATGCTACAAGACAAAAAATTTGATAGGGAGATCTTTTTTGATGCT
>JAYTHP010000235.1:0-8233 GCA_043732485.1 Oligoflexia bacterium | reverse complement strand
GACTTCCATTCGCAGCATGGGGCGCGGGTCGTGATCGGGATCAAACGCCACGGAGGCTTTTTTTGCAAACGTTCCGGTTTTGCGGGTGTCTAAAACCTCCCGCCCCTCTTGCACATTAAATAATTTTACCTCCAGCTCAACCTGGGCGAAGAACTGCTGCTCCTTAAACAAGTTCATCTCCTCACCCTTGTGCCGCGTCTGGATACTGGCCACCCGCCCAAGCAGGATCAAATGCACTCCCATGCGCCGGCCTTCTCGCATCAACTCCGCCACCCGGATCTGATCACCGTCCACGAAGCGCTCGGCGGTTCCCCAAACCGTTTTCATGTCACTTTCAGGGGGGAACAAAAAATGCTGGGTCATCATCAATCCCCGCCGCAACTCACTTGCCACGAAGGCAGGAACGGCAAAAGTATGGATCGGCGTGTGATTCAAAAAATCAAACACCACGATCTTCTTTTTAGGCTGGCCGTAACTCTTCGCCATGAGTCCCGAGGACGTCTCATCGCCCTCAGCCATCATGCTGCCATCGGCAAGCTCACGACTCCCCATCAGCGGTCCGGACTTGGACTTGCTCTTTTGCAAATCCTCAGCCGGCATGCTCCCTTTCATCTGTAAGGGGAACTGCGAGCAGCTTGCGAAGAAAGTCACCAGGATCGAGAGGAAAAGAGCAGACGGTAACGCACCCCAAGCTTGGTGAACCGGCTGCGACAGACGGCACTCAGCTGCTAAGAAGGAGCCTTGCCGCCCAAGGAACTGTCTCACTCTCATCTGCAGCACACGAAAAAACAATACCGGCGCCATTCTGGATTCCTCCTCAGTTTAGATCGCCTGCCACTTCACCCACACCGTCACTCAATCGCCCTGACTGGGAATCTCACCCGGTAAGCGGAGAAGCGCGTCGACTTTACCCCCACCCCCGCGAATAACCCCCCAAGCCAACGTTACCCAAAAAGAGCGAGTCAACTCTCTAAGGCCAAGGACTCCCTGCATCGCCCTTGCCAACCTCACCCAACTGCAGCAAGCTGCCATCCCTCACAGCCAGTAGCGAGAAAAAAAATCTCAGAAGCTCCACCTTGCCCCTTGCGGTCTGCACTCTGCGATCGAGCCGCATAACGCCCCCACACTGGTAGTTGCGCGCTAAGCTTCGAAGCACTACCAGCGAAGGTGAATCACGGGAAACACACCTCTCACTCATCTTGTCATAGCCCTCTGAGGCCTCTAAGGCCTATGAGGCTACTGAGGCCACTGATTGCGTGGTCTCCGTTGGCTACCAACACTCGTCGTCATCAAGCCTGGACTCAATCCCCCACAGCTAAGGGCACGCAGGCAAAAGGTATGATACCCGGCTTTCAAAAAAATCAACCGCTCAGGCACGCCTTGTAGGCCAGCGATTACTTGGGCACCTGCAGGCTGCGGAGGATTGTTCCACGCAAACGTTATCTTTGCCCTGACAAGCTAACGCCTCAACGGTAAGCTGAGCTTTTTTTTCAACGAGAGACGCTACTTTCACCTGGAGCGTCTTTTTTTAGTTCTGCAAGCACCAAACGCTTTGCGCTGCCCTAAGCCTGATTGCGGGGGACTCTCACGTATGCTTGCTTGCTTTAAAATCCCGGACAACCAGCAGGCGAATTCGCACAATAGACACAAGTCGACAGAGGACAACTATAATTGCTCCCAAAATTCAATCCCTGATCCCCCATATTACCCGGCATAAATCCCGCGGGACAGGTCTGATAATTCGTGCCAGCAGTGATATTGTTTTCCGCGTTAAACGGGTCATAACCCTGACATAGAATCGCAGGAATACCAGGATAACAACCGGAATTCAGCCCACAAAGCGTGCCAAGCGGAATCTCCGCAGGGGTAAAAGCATTTAAAGCACAGGTGTTTCGAATAGACTCACCGCCGCTCGTGGTATCATCCATCGAAGCCCAGGTCGATCCTGCCGGACAAGCACTCGACGTCAACCCTGGACCTACCATCTGGCATTGAATGGCTGCAGTCCCGTCGCCAGAGACATTGCCACACCACAGGCCTGAAAGACTAGTTGCCGCAGCACCTGCAGAAGAAAAAAGCGAGTACGCTGAGTAGCAAAGTCGCTGAGAGATAAAACCTCTTGGATTTTTTCCGTCCCCATAAGAACCTAAAAAGAAGCCCGTGGGACAAACCGGTGAGGCTACCGCAAGCGTGCTGCCGTTACAAGCAAAACCACCTACATTGTTGTTAGTAACCCCTCCGCACAAAAGTCCCGACATCGCCATTTGAATAGTCTGGCAATTAGACACACCTAAACCCGGCGCCGAGAGTTGCAGGGCTTGCACCACACCCGTCAGAAGTATGAAGGGAGGAACAGTGACTTGCGAGTTCACCGAGGGCCTAAGGGTGACGCTAGGCGTCGGAGAAAACACTGGATAAACTGCACTATTAGAAAACGGCGCACCAGTGCAAGCGGTATTGGGGTATGCTAGCAAAGTCGCATTAATCGTCGGACCCGAGGTGAAATTGACCACGCTTGCCGTCAGGTTCACCGCCGTGGGAGGATAATGATCACTAGCTGCCACAGCTCCTAAGGATGTTGCTCCCACGGTTGCTGTCATCAGGCTTGCTGAAACTCCTGGAATATAGGCAGTCGGAAAAGAAGGTAAGCTTAACTTAATTGTGGCCTGGGTGCGATTGACCACTACCGGGAGCGGCCTGGTGCTACTGACAACACTTACTCCGTTCATCAGCGCCAGCACTACCTTACTCAAGACCCCTGTTGCCTGTACACCGGGCCCTGAAAAAACATAAGGTAGCGGTGAAGCTCCCACCGGACTGGTCAGAGCGGTAAGATTGGAGGAGTCAAAACTGCTGAAACCCCCTGAAGGGCAGCTCAGATTATCGCCACAATCCCCCACGTTCAAGAAATAACCACTCGGAAGCGTAGGTAGCAGGTTCCCAAAAGCGTCGCTGACTGCGGCACCGCCGATCGACCCCCCCGGGGCAGTGGGGCCGACTGCTAGGTTTGCGACCAAACCACTGGGCACTGGACTCCACATCACTAGGGCAGGTGCTGCAGGAATCACAGTGATCATCGTTTGCAACGGGCTTGCAGAGGTTGCAGGGGTTATGGAAGCCACGAGACAGCCAATTTTTGCGCTGTTGATGGCAATGTTCTTAAAACTTACTGAGGTTCCAATCGAAGCGGCTGTTAGCGGCACACTGAGGCTCGTAATCGGCGTCAGCGCCTGCAGGGGATTGCCTGCTGGCATTAAAGGAGGCACAGGAACCAGGCAAGTGGCATCATAAGCTCTCAGGGTGACCGCACTGCCTGCAGGCAGTGTGCCTGAGAGTGCTGAGACCGTGTAAGTCAGTTGCGGAATCACTGTGCCTGCGGTAATCGTTTGCCCGATGGGTCCAGGATTGGTTAAAACCAAGAGGGCAGACAACTGGCCTGAAGCAGCCATTGAGGAGGGAGCGGATCCGATGGGCACAATCACAGAAGGAGCACAGCCTCCTCCGCCACCTAACGCACTTATTAAAATAGCCCCACTGAAGCCAATCACCTTAGCTTTAGCAAATTCTTTTTGAAGCTGACTCTTCACTAATCTCATGCATCCCCTCTTCTTCCTCGTTGCTCTATTCTCTCATTTTTTTACGCTTTGCGCCTGCAAACTCACGCCTAAGGCTTAACCCCAAGCTTTGTACTGCAAAACCCTGGACAACCTCTCGCAGCGGCCACGCAGTAAACACAAGTGGGAAGCCCAGCCCCAAAAGTCGCGCCGTTACCGGCCATCTCACCAGGCATGAAACCTGCCGGACAAACCTGACGACTACTCCCGAATTGTCGATTAAGCGGGGCAACTCCCTAGCCAGGCGCATAATAGCCGGCATTATTCAAACCACACAGCGCCCCTTTCCAAAGAGTTGCACCGCCAGTTAGTGCACAAGTGACGCGGTTGTGTGGTAGACCGCCCCGGAACACTAATGGGGACCGAAATCGTCGGAACACAAGCAGCGCTCCGCCAGACCATGCTACTTGCGACAAGAGAGGGGCCTTCGAAGGCTCTCGCCCTCAGGCTTGAGCTTGCAAATTGAGGAAATTGTGGCTTTAAGGAAGATTTGCGCCAAATCTTTGCATTAACCCTATTCATCGTCTTAGCTTGACATAGGGCCTACTTTTTTTGCAAGCCCTCTTCAAGCGAAGAGTAATTATTTTTATTTTAATGTTCACTGCTCCCTTGGGGCACTCATTTATTTTGCGGCCTCCCCCCTCATCTCTTCTTGATCCGTCCCGCCAGCCCGCCGCCTTGTAGCCTCAACTTTTTTCCTCACCCCTCGCCGTGCGCTTTAGACTTAGAGTAAAACCACCACTTCCCGACCGAACACCTGATTCAGGCTTCTTAAAGCATCCGGCGTGGCTGAGAAACCAAAGGTTTTGGGTAACGCCAGGCTAGTGGCAAAGCGGGGATCGTGAAAGCGCAGAGTCACCGGAAACTTACCCTTACTTTGCAGCAAACAGCGCTTCAGATCCATCAATTGCTGGGACGTCACGGAGCCGACTTGTAAATGCACCTCGATGTGTTGAATCCGAGCTAGGTGGGCCACGGCTGCCCACTCGAGGCTTTTCACCGCAAGCTTGAGACTTTCTTCTTCAAAATCCACTTCGGCGGTCACCACTAAAGGCTCAGCTGAGGCTAACGCTTGCTTGAGGATCTCGGCGCAGTTTTGGTAGGCTTCGGGGAAAAAGATCGCCTCCATCCGGCCCTTGACATCCTCCAGTTGCGCAAACGCCATACGGGCCCCTTTTTTGGTGGTCACTTCTTTCAGCTCGGAGATCAACCCAGCCAAGCGCACTTCGGTCTTCGGGGCTCGGTAACGACCGGGACCGGGACCGTCGCCGTACTCGAGGGCCACACCCCCACCTTTTTGGCTCCCTCCCTTATGAGGCTGGCCGCTTTGACTCTGGCCCGTCAACGGGGCGCGTTGTTTTTGCGCCACCGCCTGCTTGAGCTTCTCGGTATCCCAACCCAGCCAGCGCTCACACAAAGGCTGCCACGGATCCATAGGGTGGCCTGAGATGAAAAAACCGACCACTTCTCGCTCCAAGGCCAGTTTTTTTGCCACAGGCCAGTCTTCTTCCTGCTTAAACAGCTGAGCAACGGGGGTATGCAATTGAATCTCAGCCGGGGTAAAGGCATCAAAGAACGAAACCTGCCCCATTTCTTTCTCAGCCGCCTCATGCGAGGAGTGCTCCAGAAGTGCTTCGAGTGAAGCAAACAAGGACGCCCGCGACACCTCGGCAATGCCATCAAAGGCTCCTGCCAAACACAAAGCTTCCATGACTTTTTTATTCACCTTGCGCGGCGGCACGCGGTAACAAAAATCAATCACGTTTTGGAAATTGCCGTTTTTTCTCGCCTCCAAGATCACGTCTACCGCAATCCCACCCACCCCCTTAATTGCTTCCAAGCCAAAGCGCACCCCTTTTACGCCCGCATGCTGCTCCACGCTAAAGCGCCGCTGCGAGAGATTGATATCAGGCGAGAGAATCGGCAACTGATGTTGTCTAGCATCGGCAATGTACTTGGTGATCTTCTCGGTGTGATCCATCTCCGTGGTCATCAACGCCGCCATGAACTCGGTCGGAAAGTGCGTCTTGAGATAGGCCGTTTGATAGGTCAGCATACCGTAAGCCGCCGAGTGCGACTTATTAAAGCCGTATTCCGCAAATTTGGCCATTAAATCAAAAATCAGCTCAGCCTTCTCCACCGGAATGGCTTTCGCCACCGCCCCTTGCACAAAAATCGCCCGGTGCTTGGCCATTTCCTCAGGCTTTTTCTTCCCCATCGCTCGCCTGAGCAAATCTGCTTGCCCCAGCGAATAGCCTGCTAATTCCCTGGCAATTTGCATCACTTGCTCTTGATAGAGAATCACGCCGTAGGTTTCTTTTAAAATCGGCGCAAGCAACTCCACTTCAAACACCATCGTCTTGCGCCCGTGCTTGCATTCGATAAAATCATCGACCATGCCAGAGCCGAGCGGCCCTGGTCGATAAAGCGCGTTAATCGCCGTCAGATCCTCCAGCGAATTGGGCTGCAAACGACAGCACAAATCCTTCATCCCGGAGCTTTCTATCTGAAAAATCCCATCCGTATCGCCAGAACTGATCAAGGCAAAAACCTTGGGGTCTTGGTAATTCATCCGCTCTAACTCAAAGTCAGCTTCTGGCGAACCGACCTCAGCCGCCCCGTGGATCAATTGAATGGCCTGATCAATCACAGTCAACGTCTTCAAACCTAAAAAGTCAAATTTCACCAAGCCAATGACTTCCGAAAAGTCCTTATCAAACTGAGTCACGAGCGCCCCTTCGCGGGCCACAAACAGCGGACAGTAATGAACCACAGGCTTTTCAGTGATAATCACGCCTGCCGCATGAATGCCTGCGTTGCGATACAGGCCTTCCAAGGCCTGGGCATACTTCATGACGAGCGCAATCTTGGGCTCTTGCGCCATCTTGGCCACCAAGCGCGGCTCCATCCGCAAGGCCTTCTCCAGCGTCATTTCCAGCTCATCCGGTAAAAGCTTGGTGATTTGATCCGTCTCAGCAAACGACAACCCTAACACCCGACCAACATCGCGAATCACCGCCCGAGCTTGCAACTTCCCAAAGGTGATGATCTGACAGACGTTTTGCGGGCCGTAACGCTTCGACACATACTGAATGACTTCCCCGCGGCGATCTTGACAAAAATCGACGTCAAAATCGGGCATACTGATGCGCTCAGGGTTAATAAACCGCTCAAAAAGTAACTTAAATTCAATCGGATCAATGTCAGTGATGCGCAAAGAGTAGGCAATCAACGAGCCTGCCCCGGAGCCACGACCCGGTCCCACCGGAATGCGCTGGGCTTTCGCCCAATTGATGAAATCCGCCACGATCAGGAAATAACCGACAAACCCAGTACGCTCGACCATCACCAGCTCGTCCGTCAACCTGGCCCAGTACTGCTGCTCTTTTTCCGGCCAATCGGCGCTTTGCCGCTTGCCTTGAAACGCGGCTTCGTTGAAGCGCACCCTTAGGCCGCGCTCGGATTCGGCGCGAAAATAGCTAATCAAATCAAACGGCTCAGCAGCCTCTGCAGGGGAACTGCCCTGGGAGCTCAAGTCTTCATGCGCCTGCTCACCCATCACCCCCACCCCTGCCGCCGCCGGACGAAAATTGGGCAAGTGGTAAATCGGCTTGCCCTGATCGTCCTTGAAGCGAAACTCGAGGTTACAGCGATCAGCAATTTTCTGACTCTGATCGCAGGCCTCCGGAAACCGCTCAAAACGCGCCCGCATCTCCTGCTCAGATTTGAGGTAATATTCTGAAGGCACCAAGCTTTTCGGTCGCTGGATGTCTAAATTGCGGCCATGCTCGATGCATTGTAAAACCTCATGGGCTTCGGCATCTTCAGGCTCGAGATAGTGACAATCGGTGGTGGCCACACACTCCACCCCGGCTTTCGCGCCCCAGCGACTTAAGGTCTCATTGACCTGATCTTGCTCAGGCAGCGGAGTGTCTTGTAACTCGAGGAAAAAATCCTCTCCAAACCGGCGCTTAAACCACCCCAGCGACTCTAACGCTTGTGATTCCTCGCCCATCAAAATCTGATACGGCAATTCCCCGCGCAAACACCCCGACAGCACGATAAGTCCGTCGCCATAGCGATTCAAAAGCTCGCGGTCAATGATCGGTTTTTGGGCCCAGGCCGGTTGTCCCTTGGCGGCTGCAGGGATACTGACGTAAGACTGGGTAATCATTTGGCAAAGATTTTGATACCCTTCCAGGTTTTTGCATAACAAAACCAAATGATGGGCGTGCGGCGCCGTGCTCGGTTTACTGTTTTTACTCACCTGCGGGCGCCCATGAGGGGCATAAAAAATCTCACACCCCAGGATCGGCTTGATCCCGAGCTTTTTGGCGGCCATGTAAAAATCAATCGCCCCAAAGAGATTATGGGTGTCGGTCATGGCAATGGCCTTCATCTCGAGCCGCTGTACTTTTTCAAACAGCTTTTCAATCAAAATGGCGCCTTGCAATAAGCTATACTGGGTGTGGACGTGCAGATGAACGAAGGCCATAATTTTTTTTCTTTAGCCGCAAGCCTGTTCAGGCCCAACGACTCCTAACCCCCACCCGCGACAGGAGAGGAAACGACTTTGAAGAAAGTGGTGATCAATACAGGCTCAAGGACATTGGAGACCC
>JAYTHP010000234.1:0-2430 GCA_043732485.1 Oligoflexia bacterium | reverse complement strand
ATGCAGGTTTCGCGCAAAAGCAATTCCTTGCACAGGGGCCGCTTCCCACAATGCGACGGTCAATTCGGACCCAGGAGAGTTCATGCAGGCCCGCAATGAGCTACTTGGAGCGCTGTAAGGGGCCGATTTTTGTCAGTCGAGCCGGTCAGATCTTCCGTGAGGATTGCTTTTTGAAGCCTCTGAAGCTTGCCGCTAAAAAAGCCGGGCTCAGTAAGCGGATCGATATTCATTCGCTGCGGCACAGCTGGGCTTCCAACAAAATTCGGGCGGGGTGGGGACTAAAAAAAGTCTCAATGATTCTTGGTCATGCTGACATTACTATGACCGCGACAGTCTATAGTCATTTGCTCGATGGTGATTTAAAAGTGCGCGATGATTTTCGTTTTGACAATCAGGCCATTTCAGCCAATAGTAAAAGACGAGAGGGTAAGAACAAGAGTATGGAAGCCGTGATGAGTGAGCTGATTGAAAGCGCCCAACAAATTCCCGTGGAGTTCTTGGAATCCGGAGCATTTCCTCAGGCTCTCCTGACCTCGTTGGTGACTGTTTTTGCCTCAAAAGCTGCCGGTAACGAAATGCCGTCAAATGCAACTCACCGGACAGAAACAACAATAACATTAAAAGATGCCATTCATGTGCCTGTTATGACCCTCGGAGCCAAAAAGCACCTAAAAGCGTCTAAAAGTTCTTCAGACGCATCTCAATGGGTTGAGCACCCTAAAAGCGAAAAATCCTTAGAAACCAAGTGCTTAACTACCAAAAAAAATATGGTAGACCCGAGAGGGATCGAACCTCCGACCTTCAGATTCGTAGTCTGACGCTCTAATCCAACTGAGCTACGGGTCTACACTGGACGGCAAGCTATCGCACTGCGAGTGATTGCGCAAGTCTTTGTCTCGTTTTTTTCTGAGGGGCCGCGCTCTCAACAATGTTCACAAGGCTTCAAAAAACGCTCAGTCGTTGAGCCTGTCTACTGAACGCTCCTTGGGTGAACGCTCTTCGGGGCATTCCAAGTGGGTTTGGGCACTTTTGCAGCCCTGATCAGACGAGTGCGAGGCTTAGCTTCAGTGACGGGGGGCCCGGCTTGACAAAGATTCGCGGCCTTTGTTAAGGCAACTTGATGATGAAAACGATTTTGGCAACTCTTGGGGTGATTTCCAAGTTTAGCCAGTTTTGTGTGCAAAAAAAGCGGCCACATTAAGAGCTCCGCTTAGCGGTAGGTTCGCTGGGGCGGATTATGTTTCCGATTACAGCCAGCACGGAGCAGGCCCTCATTGCAGAGGCTAAGCCCGCTAAATTTGGAAAAGGGAAAGCAACCTTGTTGGACTCCACGGTACGAAACGTTTGGGAAATTGCAGGAAGAAAAATTAAGATTGGCCAACCGTGGGATCAGAAATTGTCTGCTCTCTTACAAGAGCTGCAAAAAGATTTATTGTTATCCGAAGAAGGACGGCTTGAGACTGAGTTGCATAACTTAGTAATTTACCAGGAAGGGCGGTTCTTTAAAGGGCACCAGGAGAGTGAAAAAACCGACGGCATGATTGCCACACTGGTGGTTCTGCTGCCGTTGCAGTATCGCGGTGGTGCATTATTGATTGATCAGCATGGCGATCAGCAAGAATTTAAGGCTCCAAGGGATCTGCAGGAGGCTTTAACCCGGATTGCTTTCTATGCAGACTGCTATCACGAAGTGCAAAAAGTCACCTCCGGCTATCGCATCGCCTTGACTTATCGTCTTGTATTTACGCCCTCTGCAGAGGGTTTGCGACCCCTAAAGAACGCCAAGCTTGAGCGGGCGGTCAAAGCTTATTTTGACGCTCCGGAGCAGGAAATCAGCGCTTTTGGATTTGCGGGTCATCCGCGCTGGTTTAGCTATTTATTGGATCATCAATACAGCCAAAAGAGTTTGAGTTGGCAAGGGCTTCGCGGAGCAGACCGCAAGCGAGTCGCGCACTTGTTTGCCTGTGCAGACAGTTTGGGATTAGAGGCTTATTTGGCTTTAGCCGATTTGCACAAAACCTGGGACACCCAAAGTGACTAGTCTTGGGGAGAGGAGGGGTATGAAGCGGGGGAGGCAGACTATGACGACGAAAGCCAGGGGGAAGCCGTCACCTTGAAGCGAGAGAGGGCAAGGCCGTCGATCAGGTTTGCCCATAAGAGGAAAAAAGACGTGCCGATTCTTGGTGATCTGAGTGACGATGAGATTGAGTTTCGCCACTGGCTGAACCGTGAGAGTCAAGTGGTGCAGAGAAAGAGTCCTGACATCTCTAGAGAGAGGATGTGTTGGACGAAGGCTGCTGATGCTTTTCTTCCGTTTCAATCAGAGTATGTGGGTTATCAGGGGAATTAGGGCAACACCCTAGATCGTTGGTATCACCGTGCAGCGTTGGTGTTACGGGAAAAAACCGATAGCAAGAAAAAAACTTAGAA
>JAYTHP010000233.1:0-8269 GCA_043732485.1 Oligoflexia bacterium | reverse complement strand
AAAGGTTAAGGATATCCGAAGTTGTTGAGATCCTCAGGCCTTTTCAAGTTCAGCACGTGCTGATCACCGGCGGGGAGCCGCTCTTACAAAGACAGACCCCGGCGTTAGTGCGCAGCTTAAACGAGCAGCAGTACCGAGTGAGCATTGAGACCCACGGTGAGGTCTCAATTGCAGCGGTGGCGGATCTTGCGCGGATCGTGATGGACATTAAGACGCCCTCAAGTGGAATGTGCAGGGGCGGATTTCGCAAAAACCTGCCCCTGCTTAAGCCAAAAGACGAAGTAAAATTCGTCATTGCTTCAGAAAGTGATTACTTTTGGGCCAGAAAACTGGTTCGTGAGGAGCAGTTTTTAACCCCAGAAATTCTTTTTTCTCCGGCCCTCGTTGCAGAAAATGCCCCAGGATCCTTCTCGGGCATCTCAGCCCGGTGGCTTGCTGAGCAAATTTTGCACGACCAGCTCCCGGTTCGCCTCCAGATCCAGCTGCACAAGCTGCTTTGGGGACCCGATTGCCAGGGAGCCTAAGCTCCGATTCTATTTGCCCGCCCCCCAAAAAGCCAATCTACCTGGCCCCCAATAGTTCTGGTTTCTCCACTCGGCTCTCTCCTCCCCTCCTGCTCAGTCTTCACCGCCTCTGCTCACCTTATCAGATCACCCACTCGCGCGCGCGTGGGTGATTCCCCCCGCGCAGTAAGGCTTGCAGCTGAAGCCACTTTCATACTAAGGTCCTAGAAGTCATAAAAATGGCTTAACGCTTTGCGACTTTAGTTGCGACTTTAAAAGATGATGAAAAAATGAAATATAATAACACACTGTCGATAATTTACCCAGCTTTCGCGATCCTTATTCTCTTGGGAACCTTGGAGAATCACGCCGCCGGCCTCCCACCCACTGTTTGGGGAGCGCTGCGAGCTTATTCCTCGTGCTTAAAAGCAAAGCACACCGTGCAATTTAGCGGCTTTGAGGAGGCTGAGACGTGCTCTGCGGATCATTGCAAGAATCGCTTTGATTGGGAGCGGCTTCCCACAGAAATTTTACTCACCGTGGCCCAGCAGCTGACGCAAGCTGATTACCTTAGGCTGGCCGCAACCCAGTCCTACTTAACGGAAGCGCTGCGGGAACCCACTTTTATCGCCGAAGTGCGTAAGCACAAGCAAGAAACACCGCGGGACGTGCCAGCCATGACGGTCGCCGAGTGGAGTGGACGCAAGGCACTGTATGTTTCAAACGCCTTAAATTTGATCATACAAACTCCTGCGCAACTGCGCAGCCTGCTTGAGGAGTTAACGAGCCCGGAGGGAAGAAACTTTACTGCGCTAAAAATTACTCTGGCACCCGAGCTCAAGCCACTGCTAGCCCCTAGCTGGCAACCCTTGAGCCGGTGCCTGCACTTAAAACAGCTCGACTTAAGCGAAAGCCTGTCTGCAGCATCAGGCTTACCCGCCGTGGTGAGCTTGCTTGAGCACCCTAGCAATCAGCTACAAGCTCTGCACCTCGGCGGTAATCGGCTTGGGGAGCAGGCCACAGCGAGCCTCTTTCAGGCCTTGGGACATTCCCACAATCACCTCACGTCACTGGATGTCAGCTCCAATCTACTCAAAACCGAGGGTGCAAGACAGCTGGCGCAAGCACTTTTAGCCATGCCTGCAGGCCTGCTTTCATTGAATTTAGCTGGCAACCTGATTGGCGAAGCTGGGGCAGAAGCCCTCGCGGCAGCCTTGGCCTACCACTCAGCACACCTGGTGACCTTCAATGCCGCAAGCAACCTCATCCAGGCCTCAGGCTTACAGCAGCTGCTGCAGGCGCTCTTCACCCAAACGACCTCACCTCTCACCACTCTTAATGTCAACGGCAACGGGCTTGGCAACGAGGGTGCTGAGAGGCTGGCTTGGGTAATGAGTCGCCCCGGCAATCGCCTCACCACCTTGGAAGTGGACTGGAACGAAATCGAAGCGCAGGGAGCAGAACACCTGGTGCGCGGTTTAACCCACCCCCTTAACCACCTCCGCTCGCTGAGTTTAGCAAGAAATCATCTCTCCGACCGAGGAGCGGAGTCGCTTGCCCGCACCTTTGCCTACTTAGAAAATCAACTCCTGAGTCTTGACCTGAAGGGCAATAGCATTGGCGATCCAGGCGCCATCGCACTTGCTCGGGCCTTAAGTCAAATCACCGAACGCGCGGTTGCCTTGAACCTCAGCTTTAATCGCATTAAGACCGTGGGAGCAGAGCATTTTGCCCGAGCCCTAAGCACCCCCCACAATTGTATCACTGCGCTGGATCTCTTCTGGAACGGCCTGGGAGATCAAGGAGCAGCGGCACTTGCGACGGCCTTGCGCCATCCCGATAATCGCCTGACTGCGCTTGATCTTGGCTTTAACCAAATCAAAGCGGAAGGCGCTCATCATCTAGCTCAAGCCCTGATGAATGGCAATAATCGCCTGGTTTCACTGAGTTTGAATGGCAATCAGCTGGGAACGATCGGCGCCTGCTCGCTTGCCCAAGCGCTCAGCCATCATCCTCACTCGCTCAATGCCCTGGATTTGAGTCAAAACGACATCGGACCAGCCGGCGCGGCGGCGATTGCTGAAGCGCTGATCCTCCCGGGCAATCACCTCTTTTCCCTAGATCTGTATTTGAATCCCCTTGGCGATCGGGGGGCGCAATACCTGGCGCAATCCTTGAGAAACCCGCACAACGCCGTCCATTGGCTCTCGCTGGCGCACACGAAAATGAGCGATTTTGGCGCCTATCATCTCGCACGAGCCCTGGGTCATCCGCAAAGCCAACTGAAATTCCTCAATCTTTCTTGGAACCAGATTGAGGATGCAGGCGCGAGTCATCTGACACGCGCCCTGCAGCGTCAGCCCCATCGCACCGTGACACTGGATCTTGGGCAAAACCTGATCGGGATTAACGCTCGCGATCGACTGCGTAAACGGGCTGCAAGGCGGCACTCGCCTTAGAAGAACCACCCCGCGTCAAAGCACTCCAGACCCATTCCATGAGAAGCGCGCCAGGGGTGACAGCCCCACCGATCCCACCCCACCCGCGCCCTAACGCGCTTTTTTTGTAAACTTTTGCAAAAACTCCAGGGTTTTTCAGTGGCTGCAGGAGCGGTGATGAGTTAGTAAGGAGTCAGATGTCTCAGGGTCACGGGAAGAGAGCCTTGGGCAAGAGATTTTTTTTACAAAACCTACTTTACTCCCCACTTTTTGTCTACTTTCGCTTTTTTTGAAAGGTTTGCTACTTATGGGCCAAAATGCGATTCACCCCACCCGCGCTGAAAATTACCCCGAATGGTACGCCGAAGTCATCCGCGTCTCTGATCTTGCAGAAAATGCACCGGTGCGCGGCTGCATGGTGATTAAGCCCTGGGGTTTTGCCCTCTGGGAGAACATTCAAAAAACGCTGGATCAAAAGTTCAAAGACACCGGGCATCAAAACGCCTACTTCCCCCTCCTGATCCCGCTTTCTTTCCTGGAAAAAGAAGCAGCCCACGTCGAAGGCTTTGCCAAGGAATGTGCGGTTGTGACCCACCATCGCTTGAAAGTCGGCCCTGCGGGAAAACTGATCCCTGATGGGCTCTTAGAAGAGCCTCTGGTCATCAGGCCAACTAGCGAAACGATTATTGGCCATACCTTCGCTAAATGGGTGCAATCCTACCGCGATCTGCCAATTTTGATCAATCAATGGTGCAACGTCATGCGCTGGGAAATGCGCACGCGCATGTTCTTGCGCACAAGCGAATTCCTGTGGCAAGAAGGCCACACCGTGCATGCCACCCGTGCTGAGGCTGAAGCGGAAACTGCTCAGATGCTAGATATTTACGAGGATTTTGCAAGAAATTACCTCGCGATGCCGGTGATTAAAAGCTTAAAAACTCCCGATGAGCGCTTCCCGGGAGCGGTGGACACCTACTCCATTGAAGCCATGATGCAAGACGGCAAGGCCTTACAGGCCGGAACCTCGCATTTTCTCGGACAGAACTTTGCTCGCGCCTCCGAAATCAAGTTTCTCGATCAAAGCGGTCAAGAAACCTACGCTTGGACCACTTCCTGGGGGGTCTCTACCCGCCTGATTGGCGGCTTGATCATGACCCACAGCGACGACAATGGGCTCGTCCTGCCCCCAAAAATTGCTCCCCTGCAAATCACGCTGCTGCCCATCTTCAAAAATGATCAGGAAAAATCGATCGTCCTCCCCTTTGTGGAAGCTCTGAAGCAAGAGCTGCGCGCGCAACGATGGGACGACCAACCACTGCGGGTGGATGCTGATTTACGGGAGATGCGAGGAGGAGAAAAAAGCTGGCAAGCCATCAAGCGCGGGATCCCCTTACGAGTTGAAATCGGTCCGCGCGAGGTTGCCCAAAATAAGGTCTACTTTGGCCTGCGCGACGCCGTCACCCCCCAAGACAAACAGTCGCTCCCGCGTGAGGAGTTCCTGCAAAAAGCCCCAGACTTGCTCAGAGACTTACAACAAAGGCTCCTAGAAAAAGCCCTGCAGTTTCGTCAAGCAAGAACCCGGAAGCTGGATTCGCTGCAAGCCTTTCAGGACTTTTTCCAAGAAAAGCCCGCCAGCGCTGACTCGAACCGATCAGACGGGAGCGGAGGATTCGCGCTGGTCCACTGGAATGAAGCGGCCATGCATCATGAAAGCTTAGCGCCACTTAAAGTCACGCCCCGCGGCATCCCGATCAGCGCGGAGCCGCAGGAAGCAGGAACCTGTATCTTTACCGGAAAACCCTCCCAGGGACGCGTGCTGTTTGCAAAGTCGTACTAAACAGTACGCGATCAAGCCGCGACTTGCCAGCTCGGATAGCAAAACAGATCTGCTTGTCGGTCATAGCAATGCCCCTTGCCGTAATCAAAATCTTCATTTCTTAACTCAAAAGTTTTTCTAAATTTTTCCTCAATCTTTTAGAGTGAAAGTTTTTTAACGCCGTCTTGACCATCAGTTGATCTCGACGTTTCATACCTTCGGGCCTGGGGTGTTGACCAATCTTTTGATTTTTTAAGTAGTGCACGAATAAGACAAGCATTTTGGCGGCCGTTATGATCGTTAAAAATGCAGTTACCGACCCAAGCTAGTTTGCTGTGCCGTTCTTACTGAAAACCATTACCTAAAAGCCTTCATCTACTTTATTCAATAACTAGACCTTATTCTTCAGGCCGTTAAGCTCACTCAAAAAGAGACATTTTCTTACCTTGCTTAATTCCAGTAGTAAGTGATCGAAGTCTGGAAAAATATCAGTCACTCTCTCAGAGTAGTGTTCCATAAAAAATGGACGATGGTCGCGCATCGATCTTAAATATTCACATAACCCAAGCAAGACATAATGACTTAGCAACATTAAGCCATAGCTCAAATGACTATAGACTCTAGGCTCGAGATTTTTGATGATCATTTTACCTGACCTATGATAGCCCAAAAGAGTCGTGGGGGTGCCGATAAGGCGCTCTACCGTAAGATAAAAAAACGATTTTTGCCATCGTCCAAAGTCTGCCCGCAAGAGATCATCAGGCTCCAGTCCTACCGCAGGGTAATGCTCTAATAATTTTTTCCCTAATTGAAAGTCCTCTTTTTTTTATTCATGATTCTCACCTAACACTGTCAAGGTCAAGATTTTCCCGTTCATCTTTTTCGTTAAGATCCTAAAACTATAGTGACTCATCTCCATTCCGCACGCCTCAAGCAGTTCGGCTGCTTGGACGTCAGAAATTCCCAAGGCCGTGAGCAGGTCGTCTTGACCAATCGCCTCAGCAGCAGACGACTGAACAACCCCCCTAAGAATCGATTGTCCTTGCGTTATGCTAGTGGCATTCGTCCTTGCTTGCGGCGGCGAACCCCGTGTCAGTGTGGCATCACCCTCTTCTAGGCGCCCTTTTCGGATGAAGCTCTGAACATGAGAAAGCGGATGCGCCGCTTCCCGCAAGGACATTGGCAGTAAATCCCTGGACAAAACACGCTGCTCGCGCGAAGCTTCAGCGCCAAGGTGGGCGCTCGCTGGTGCGGGCTTAGTCATCTGTGACACCGCCGAGCACGGTGGGCGGCAGAGGGACTCATGCTTGGCGCAAAGCCACCCAGAAGCGCAAGTCCAAACAGCAACGCGAACTATGACATCCTGCCTGTATGTGGCAGGAGGCATCTAGCTGAGCGAGGGGCGCCCTGCGCGGGATCGCAATTGCGGTGAGACCCAACGAATGGAGTTTGCATAGTGACTTCCTTGAAAGACCGGGATTTTTCCCCAGCAAAAGGGGGCAAAGCCAGTGCCAGACTAAGCCTAAAGCTAGCCGCAACTCAGGCACACTTTTTAGATAAATCACTCGCAAAAACAATTACTTAGCTACTACAACCAGCACCTCTCCAGCGATGCAAGACTAAGGCTGTGAGGACTCGCACACTCACGCCGACCCCTCCTGCACGGGTAAGCGGCGGCCGAAACGCTCATTTTTTTTTGTCTAAAAAAAAGTCACCCGTGGAGAACCTAGTCACCGCTCTCCCAGAGCGGTGAACCTTGTGCACCACAGAGCCCCACCCAAAATCCACAACGCTCCTACCGGCCGTCATCACGCCCTTTCAACCCGCAACAAACGCGGGAGCTTAAACGACAATGAGTGAAGTCACAGTAGGCGCTCAAACCTTAGGCCCCTCATGGGAAAAGAAAAAAAGCGAGAAAAAGGGAGATTGTTTCGCTAGTGGCGCAGATCTCAAAACGCCACCATCAAGCGTCGTCACGAAAAAACACACAGTCGCCCGACTCCTCCCGTCCGCGCTCTGTGCAAAACAAAAAAACCTACTTAAAGCTTTGCGCTCTACTGCAGCTGATCGCAATACTGCGGACGCCCGAGCTGACCTTCCACCAGCGCTTGCTCCTTGAGTCTGACGAGTTGCAGCACTGCTAAAGCCACACTCAAGCAAAGCAAGAAAAGCCCCATCCGACGCGACTGAATCCGCATCCAGGCTCTTGCGCCCAGCAGGGCAAAGGGCGGGATGAACGGCATCACGTAATAGTCATGCACCCAATTGCCTTCGCGAATCAGTGCCCAGAAAGGAAGCAATCCCCACCCCCAAAACCACAACATCGAATCTATCGGGGCAACGCTCATCCTTTCCCCCAGCGCTGAGCCTAAAAACCAACCCCAGCGGCGGCCTGGCTGCGCGGGAGCAGTCGTCGTCGGCGTTACTGTCGCAGCAGGCAAAAAATAAAAGATCACGCTGCGCACAGCAGCCAGAGTAACTCCGACAAACAGCACCCAGCCCATGCCCTTGGCCACGCTCCAAGTGCCAAGCCGCAGCCAAAAGGCCCCTTGCAACAGGCGCAGCAAGCTGCCAGCATGCCGATTTTCGATCCAATTATGCCAATGAAAGGGGCTCGGAATTGAAAAAAGTTGCAAATATCCCACCCACAGCATGAAAGGCACGAGCGTCAGACTCACCCTGACCAAAGACGAGATCATGGCTGCGCGCTTTTTGCGCCGCAGCGCCACATCCCAGAGTGTCAGCGTGACCACAGCAACCCAAGCCAACGCTTTGGTGGTCACGGCAGCGGTAAAAAATAAAAATGCAAAAAACCGCCAGCGTAAAAAAAGGGCCCAAGCGCCCCAAACTAAAAAGCCCGTGGCCAGTAAATCGGGCACATGTTGCACTGAGTAACGCAGGAAAATCGGGCTTGCGGCAGCCGCCGTTCCCACCCACACTCCCTCGCCCAGCTGATTTTGCCACTGCGCCAGTCGTCTCCACCCTCCGTCCCACCATCCGCGTCGTCGCGCGACGTCCCCAGTTTGCAACGGTCCACGAGCACTTTGACCGCCACAAAGTGCCAGTCCGAGTAACCCCAGCCAAAGACCTAAAAAAGCGAGCAGTGGCAAGGACTCAGGCTGAGCCCAACCTAGTTTCGCTAACCTAGCTGCCAGCACATGAAAAACTGGAGGCTCTTCAGCCCAGCGCCTGGACTCCGAACCCGGCACCGCAGGATCCGGACAAGGCACCCGAGTCTGATCAATGCGCATGCCATTGATCCCAAGCGACTCAGTAAGAGAGAAACTCACGAACTGCTTAATCACCTGACCTTTACGTAACACCGACCCCTGCCTCGCCCAAAAAATCCCACCGGCAAGTAGCAGGAGCAGCAAGCCATAAAGCTTCCAGGCAGAATGCGGCGCTTGCTCGGCTGAAGCATCTCCTGGCACAGGGTCACCGGGGTGAGCCCGTTGGCTTGCCGCCTCCTCTGGCAAATCGTCTTTGTGACCTGCATGCCGAACGTCTTCCTG
>JAYTHP010000232.1:0-2495 GCA_043732485.1 Oligoflexia bacterium | reverse complement strand
TTAGCCAGGATAAGTCCTCGCTTTTTTGAGAGCGGGCAAGAATCCCTGCGACGGCTTGTTTGAGAGTTTTCGGCCGCGCCGGGGCGGGATAAAGCTCTTGAATCTCGGGTGGCCACAGCGCGCGATCGGCAATATCGCCAAAAGCCAGGGCGATTTCCTGGGAAAAAGTCAGTGACATCCATTTCCCGGCCGTCGGGGTGCGAGCGGCGACGAACTGTGCCCCGCGCTTCCACCAGCTAAAGCCACTCAAGTAATCACGCATTCGGCCGGTGAGGCCTGCGGGTTGGGACAGATCGTAATCACTGTCACTTTGCGACTGTCCGCGTATTTTCACCAGCAAGTCGGGCTCAGGCATCGGAAAATCAGTATTGACCACCGTTTTTGAGAGGCGACCCAGTGAGTTTTCCAGAATCACCCGCGGCAAGCAATCAAACACACGGCGGTCGCAACGAGGCTGCAGACCTTCCACCAGCGCTTTGCCAGAGAGAGCGGAAGAGGCAGAGGCAGACGAAGATGAAGACAAAGAGGAACCACCTACTACCGCGTGCTTGGTGTTGGTCCTTAAGGCAGGCGGCGCCCAGGGCAGTAAGCCCGGCTCAAGCTCGTCGTTCACGTAATAATACTTCAAAGGACGGTAATCTACGGCCCGTCTGTGCAGCCAGCGCAGGAAATACTCAGGCGGATAATGCTTGTCTTGTGAAGGGGCCTCACCGGGCGCGAGGCTAAAAAACTTCAAATAACGGATTAGCACACTTTCCACCCACTCCGGGTGACCCGCAAGCCGCCCCACCAGATAACGCAGCCGGGGGTTGTCATACAGCTCGACCCAAGTGCTGTGGGTGGCAGGCCGGTGCCCCGTTCCATCCCAACGCGACTGCTGCAGAGCAGAGAGAGCCTGGGGTCTTGGTGCACTGGCGCTGGTCTGAGCGGAGCCTGGCAACGGAACGAGACGATCATCGGTGGTCACGCGCCGAGCAGCCGTGATGACTGTTTTGGTCTTCACACTCAGTGAACGAGGTGAACTCACTAAAACCCTAGTTGAGTTCGTAGCCCTTGAGTTTGGCTCTTTCCCGTTTTGCTCCTGCAGTAACGCCTGCAACTCGGCGTTCTCCAGCCAGGGCTGCCAAAAACGCCGCTCCTCAAGCCGCCCCTCCCAGCTGGTTTGAAAGCGCAGCCAACGCAAGCTTGCTTGTAAAAAATCCAAGCCATCTTCCCGTTGCAAAAAGCGGGTCAGCACGCCGCCTCCTTGTTGCGAGACAAAATGAGAGTAAATCTGCATGAGCAGCGAGAACGATAAATGCGGCACAACCCGGGGGACTAGCGCGCCTAAGTGGCTTGCGGCCGCTTGCGCCTGCTCAAGCCAGCGCCCAAGAGGCGGGACGCCTTGCGTTGCATACTGCTGCAGTCCCGAACGTAATAAGGCTTGCACGCTTGCAGGCGAGAGTGCTTGAAAAAGATCCAACGCCCCTTGCGTCGATTGCGCAAGCACCGAGGCTTGAGGTCTTTGTCCGGCTTTTTGCCGAGCTCCTGCAGACTGACTTAATTTCCCTAAAGCCGCAGCCAACCCCTTGGTGCTTGGATCTAACAGCTCCCAACACTTGGCAAAATCCTGATTGTGCGGGTGCGCAAGCCCCTGATCTAAATCAAGCGAGGCGCAAGCCGAAGTCGCGTACCGAAAGGCAAGCCCTTGGGAGTATTGCCCCACCTGCAAAGACGGCAAATCCTGCAACAATCCAGTGAAAGGCGCCTGGTCATGAGACCGGTCATGCGGATGATTTTGAGGGCGCTGTTGCTGACGCGCCGTTACAGGCGGGATCTTGGAGGCTACCAGAATCGGCGGACCACTGACCGCCTTGGGGCGAAAAAGCTTAAAAAGCGCATCGACAATCGATTTCAGTCTGCCGTCGCCTGCCAAGCCCGCCATTTCCTGCAACGAGGCTGCAAACTCAGGCTCGGAACCAAAGCGAAACAGCGTCTCAAAAAGCGTCTGACTCTCCGGCGCCGCTTGCAAGGTGGCTTGCACGACTTCCAGCAAAGGATGCGCAGAATTCAGCTGCAAAGCCCAAATCAAAGGCTCAAGCAGGTCTGCGATTCGCCCAGGCCGGTTTGCTCCTGCCCCCAAGCCTGCCTGGACCAGTGCCCAGGTTTGGGCAACCGGCACGTCTTTGATGCCTAAAACCAGTACGTCCAGAAGACTCAGCGGGTCATGAGATGAAGGCTCAAGCCCAGGCCCCCGCAACTCAGCGCGCGGCTCATTGAGTGCTAAAAACAAGCGACCCCAAGCGGCCTGCTCCTGCTCCGACAGCGAGGCTAACCACAGAAGCCCGGCACTTAAGACCTTGCGCTTTGAGACTTCCTGCAAAGCAGGGATGAGATCAAAAAGACCGACCTCCTGGCTCGCAGTACCCCCTCTTGCCTCTAAGCGCGAGGCTTGGGTCAGTACCCGAATCAATCTTTTGGCTAAAAAGGAATCTCCGTCTGCCGTGGCAGCCCGC
>JAYTHP010000231.1:0-23003 GCA_043732485.1 Oligoflexia bacterium | reverse complement strand
CAGTTTTAGGAAGCTGGATTCACCGGGTCAGTTCCTTTCAAGCGCTTTTTCAATTCTCCGCTTGCTTTGCTTTGGTTTCGGTCTTGATTTTAGTCAATCAGAAGGAGACTTTAAAGCATCCGGTGCCCTTTTCCTTTAAATTGCTACGAGTGAAGCGCCAAGATTGGTTTGCTCCTGAGGTCTTACCGCTTTCCTTCATCGCTTTTCTCATTTATCTGGCTTACGGCACGCTTTTGACTTTAATGCCGGACTGGAGTGAGTTTTTAGGGTTTAAAAACCGCGGTTACTTTTTTTTAGTGCTTTCGGGTTCCTCGCTAACGATCAGACTTTTTGCAGGAAAATGCTCGGATCGCTACGGGCGCGCCCCGGTCATGGCACTCGGGTTAACGGGGTTTGCCAGTGCGCTTGCGATCTTAGGTCTGGTGCAGACCCGCACGGGATTACTAGCGGGAGCGGTTCTTTATGGTCTGTCCACCGGCATGCTGTCGCCTGCGCTCAATGCTTGGACGGTGGGTTTGAGTCACCGCGCGAATCGCGGTAAGGCCTTAGGAACGTTGTACATTGCCATGGAAGCAGGGATCGGCGTCGGAGCGTTGCTCTCGGGTTGGTGTTATCAAGGGGTGCTGGCGCGCGTGCCTTCGCTTGTGCTAGGAGCCGCGCTGACTGGAGTGTGCGCGCTAGGCTATGGGTGGTGTTTGCATCGACAGCAGCAGAAGACGGCGTTAGTGGTAGCGTTAGCGGCGGATGAGGGTGATAGGCTAGAGCTTCAGGGGCAAGCGCGGGAGGCTGAGGCGCCGATGGTGCCTCTGGTTCCGCTTTTGCTTGCTGAAAGTGGCCCTAAAGTTTTTGAAAGGGATCGTAGTCTTTAGGGTCAGTTTACGGGGTTGTGCCCAGTACGGAAGTAGGGTCCTCCCACCGCTTAGGAGCTTAAAAAACTCAAGGTGAGTGAGAGTGTGTGTGTGGCTCGCTTCACGGAAGAAGGTGGGGGGAGGTGTGTCGGTGTCGGTGGTGAACGGGGGGACACTTGGCTTGGAAGTTTTTCTGATTTTTTCAAAAAAAAATCCGAGGCCTCAGAATCTTTTAGCAAATTGACGCCCGTTCAAAGTATCATTAAGGGGGGCACGACGGGGTTGGTACGGGTAGAATGCCCCGTTTTCCTGAGACGATGAGCCTAAAATGAGATCTTGACTCTTGCTTGCCCGTCTTCGACCACACAAAAGTTCTTGTGGCGTGAAGAAAAGAGGAGCAGAAGAGTCATTTTGCTTAAAACAGAGGGGGGGGGAGCCGCGGAAGGCAAACCAATAACGATCAATTAACGATCAATTACTGATCAATGTGAACTGAAGTTCATGAGCTTGAGGCAATGAGCGTGAAGAGTGACAACGTGAAAAGTGACGAGACGAGAAGCTGCGCGTGAAGATCCTGATTATTATTCCCACCTACAACGAGATTGACAACATCGAGCCGCTGTTAGCGCGCATTTTTTCACTCTTGCCGGTCCCCGGTGAAACCTCGCTTTTGTCGGCCTTGGTGACCCAAGCTGAGGTGTTAGTCGTGGACGACGGCTCCCCAGATGGCACCGGTGAGCGGGTACAAAAGCTCAAGACCGCGTATCCCGGGCGTTTACACAGTGAGCACCGGGCCCAGAAGCTGGGCTTAGGTACGGCCTATGTGCATGGTTTTTTATGGGGTTTGCAGCGGGGTTTTGATGTTTTGATTGAGATGGACGCCGATTTCTCCCATGATCCGCAATTTCTAGCGCCGATGATCCAGAAGCTCGTGGATTTTGACGTGGTGATCGGCTCTCGCTATGTGCCAGGGGGGGGGACGAAAAACTGGAGCCTGGCCAGACGGCTTTTGAGTCGCGGCGGTAGTTTTTACGCTAGGCGGATTCTCGGGGTTGCCCTGGCGGATTTTACTGGGGGATTTAACGGCTGGCGGCGTGAGGTGTTAGAGGCCGTGGAGCTAGGGAGCTTGCGCTCGGATGGCTACTCCTTTCAAATTGAACTGAAATACCGAGCGGCAAAAAAGCAATTTCGCATCGTTGAATTTCCAATCCTCTTTGAAGATCGCAAGGTGGGTCACTCGAAGATGAGTAAAAAAATTATTTTTGAGGCTCTTTTACGAGTCTGGAGTTTTCGTTTTGGAAAAATTTTTTGTTCTTAAACTAAAAGCATCGGATTTGGACGAAAAAGCGAAGGAAAAGCGCATGAGCGAAGAAAAGAAAAGTAAGAGAAAAAAAATGAGTTTCCCGCTGACCATTACCTCGCTGAGAGTCGCAGGCTTGCTTGCCTACTGGAGCACCGGGTTCCTGTCATCGGCTTGGAGTGAGCAACGGGTGGCGCCGTTGCCAGTAGACAGTAGCGGCGTCAGCAGCGTGCAGGGCTTGCAGGTGAGCAAGACGTCAGAAGTACAGCCAGAAGCGCAGGCGCCCAAAGCCCCCTCTTTGTCTGGCGCTAATTCGTCGCTGCTACTTGTGGATAAAAAAACCAATCTCTTGCATCTTGTGCACCATGTGCAGGATTATTATCAGATCGTAAAAACCTATCACGCGACCTTGGGAAAGAAGCCAGGCGATAAGGAATTTGAAAGTGATTTGAAAACACCGGAAGGGATTTATCTCTTTCAAGCCCAGCTCAATCCCCCGCTCTTGCAGAAGAAATTTGGGGCGATGGCGTTCTTGCTCAATTACCCTAATTCCTATGATCAACTGATGGGGCGCAAGGGTTCAGGCATTATGTTGCACGCCACCAATGAGCCTGAGCGGTTGAAGCGAGATTTTGATAGTGAAGGCTGTGTGGTGGTCGATAACCAGGAGATTCAGGAGTTAAAGTCCCATATTCGCTTAGGTTTGACCCCGATTTTAATCTTCTCAGAGCTCACGCCCGATTATTTAGCGCCTCCCCGTCACTCGCCTTTGCAACAGTTTTTTCAGACGTGGGTGCAAGCGTGGGAAAACAAAAACTTTGACTCTTACTTGGCAAGCTATCACTCAGGCTTTTCTTCCCAAGGCAAAAACAAGCAAGCCTGGGGCGCCTATAAGTCAGGGTTGAACCGTAAGTACAGCTCGATTCAGATCAATCCTGAGGCGATTCGCTTTTATCGTCATCCGAAGTACTCGGTGGTGACGTTTACCCAAAATTATCTCTCGACCTTAAAGTCAGGGAAGTCGAGCGTCTCTGAGCTGTCGTCGTCCAGTGAGCTCGTGAAAGGACTAGTAGAGGTTCCTCCCGGCTCTAGGCCTTCGGTGCTTGTGGCTGATGGCAGTCAGCCGCAGCCGCAAAAAACCTCGGTCGTCCCGCTTGGGCACCGCTCGCGGGGAACGAAAATTCTATGGATTGCCGAGGAAGAAGGCGTGCCGCGGATTATTGCTGAGAATTTCACCGAGCGAGTTTGGTAAACTGAGGCCCCGGCAGCGCACAAAGCTTTTCTCGAGGCTTTCGAGCCAAAAGCGGCCGCGAAGTGCGAGAGGAAACAGGAAGCGAAGCGCGTTAAGGGGGGTTATTTGCAGTTCCCAGTTCAGTTCACTTTGCGGCAGCCCCCACTCTTGCTGCAAACGCTACCCTTGAACATGCTCTCGCAGCAAAAATTTCCTCGCGTCTGGCAGGCGCTCAGAGAAGGGGTGGCGTGCGCGGAGAAGCTGAATGGGCTGGGATCGGCGGCGAATGATGGTCATCGGCATTGTCCTCTTCCTCTTCATCAGCAGGGTTCTGTGGGGTGCAGCGTGGCCCCTGGCGCGGTGTTGGGTTTTTGGCAAGTAGCAGCAGCAGCAGCGGCGTCGTCTGCGTTAGAAAGCCGCGAACAACCGGGTGAGGCCTTTCAGGTGGCCGCAGTGGGTGCCCGCAGCGTGCGGCCTGCGGTGCTCCCCATGACGAGCGAGACGCAGTTTGATCTGGCGTCGCTCACCAAGGTGCTAGCGACGGCGCCTTTGATCGGTCTCGCCCGACAGCGCGGGTGGTTGGCCTGGCACGATCCGGTTCAGCGCTTTTTGCCTGATTTTCCCCACCCACAAATCAAGATTTTTCATCTTTTAAGCCATACGGCAGGCTTGCCGGCCCATCTGCCTTACTGGCAGCAACTCGTTGCGGGTGGGGGGCAAGCGCTGACGTTTGAGAGGCGGCAGGCGTTGATGCGCGCAAGCGTGATGACCACCACACCACTTGACGGAGCGGCAGTGGGCTACCGTGAGCTTTATTCTGATGTGTCGTTCCTCTTGCTAGGCTGGGTCGTGGAGGCAATCTTCCAAAAACCGCTCGATCAGGCGGCGCAAGAAGACTTGTGGGGGCCGATGGGCATTACCGGGCTGCATTTTCGCAGGACGACGACGTCGTCGTCGTCGTCGTCGTCGTCGGTGGTCGGCAGGCGTTGTCAGTTACTGGGCGGCTGGCAGCCTGCTGACTTGTGGAGGGGAGGGGGGGGGTCCTCGTCGTGGATCATCGCGCCTACCTTAGAGGCTTCCTTGCGTGGTGAATGGCGCCGCGCTCGCAGGCAGCCTGGCGCAGCTGAGGTCGATGACGATAATGCCTGGTTCATGGGCGGTGTGGCAGGACATGCGGGAGTGTTTGGCTCAGTTGCTGACGTGCTAGCCTTTGCGCGTGGTTGGATGCAGGGCGGGTGTGTGTCGCCCCGCGTGCGGCAGGAAATGGAATCTCCAGTCAGTGCACTTTTTCCCGAGGAGTTTCCCCCGCGCCGCGTTGCCTTAACGAGAGCGCTGGGCTGGGATCAGCCTGCACCTCAGGGCTCGCTTGCAGGACGCTATTTTAGCCCGCAGTCGATCGGTCACCTGGGGTTTACCGGCGTTTCGCTGTGGATGGATCCTGTGGTGGGCTCGGCGGTGGTTTTGCTGACGAACTGGCAGCATCCCTCAGGCGGCAACCCGCTGGCGCTTAAGCACTTTCGTCCGACGGTGCACGATGCTCTGCGTGAGGATCTGGGCTTGGTGTGAGGGGGCGGAACGTGGTGGGTGGGCTTAGTCTGTTTTCTGGAAGAACGCTGCTTCTAGCGCAATTCGGATGAACTTCTAATAGCAATGCCTTGCTGGTACGCTTTTTTTTGCATAGCCGCAAGCCGGTCCTCATTCATGCGCAAGGAGATCGTTTTGCTTTTCGGGCGCAGTTCCAATAAAATCCGGCGCCAAGGGGTTTTGCCATGGAAAAGCCAGGAGAGATCGCCTGCTAAGGGGTCGCGTGCCTCACTTTTTTTTTGGTTAAAGTCTTTTTTGTGTTTTTCATTCTGTTTGAAGGCTTTTTTTGGGGTCCTTGGGCGATTCCCTGATGGGTTTGATCCCCCTTTGGCGGCTGCTCCCACTTGTGCTGTCTTGTTGTCCACGTCTATCGGTCAAAATAAGGGTGTCGTTAAGAAAAACGCTTTTCACGCAAGTCGCTCTCGCTTCGTGAGCTATGATGAAATTTTAAGAGTGCTGGCAAAATCCAGAGTTAAGGAGATTTTTTTGCAGCAAAAGGGTGTTTGCGGGGCTTTGCTTGAGGGGGATGATTTTAATCGTCAGTGTGATGATTGAGATCGTTGGGAGGTCGTTTTTTGTCTCGACATAGGCTTCCCCTTGACTTCTCCCCCTCCCTTCTCCCCAACTTGGAATGCGCCGCCGCCTTCGCCTCTTGTTTTTTTGGCCTGATGATTCTAGCATGCTGTTCCACAGAGGGACTCACCTTCGTTAACGGTTGAGGGAACGGTTGTGAGGATCTTTTTAAAGGCTTTCGTAGAGCAGCAGCAGAGCTAGACTAAGGAGCGTGGGCACATGGTGAGCGATGGGTTATTTGGTGAGATAAAACGATTAAAAGCACAGCGGGCCTCCGCGTAACGGCGATTGCTAGAGCGCTCGACTTGGATCGCTGGACGGTGAACAACTACGTTCGCTCGCAAACCCGTTCCCAGTTCGTGAAGCGGATCCACTCGACGCGTGTCGATTCCTTGAAAACATGGTCAAGCTAGGTGCAAGAATGGGCTAGACAAGCGCCCTCCCTCACCGGGCGGGAGAGATGTATCATCGGCTGGTGACCCTCGGCTATCGGGGCAGCGAGCGCATCTTAAGTCGTCGCTTGCAAAGCATGCGGAGTGGGGTTAAGTCGTCGTCGGTGAGCAAGACCGCGTCCTTACAGGCTCCCCCCATTCACTTGGGAGCTCTTCGCTGCGATCTAAAAGTCCTACGGAGGACGCACCGTCCCGACGAGCAATGACCTTGAGTGGTGTGGGTGGTGAGGTCGCGGGAGTGAGTGCAGGTTTGTGAGAAAAAAGGCTTAAAAGTGCGAGGATTGACTTTTTTTGCACTTTTCGCCAAACTGACAAGATGCGTGTGCCACCTCTACCCTCCGCTGTTGACGTTGCTCAGAAACCTTCCCCTTTGCTCTCAAGCCTGGTGCCCTCCTTCGGGAAGCTCAAAAAGGTCCACATTATTGGCGTCGGTGGCACCTTGATGGGCTCTTTTGCCGCTTACTTAAGCCGGCAGGGCATCGAGGTGACGGGCAGTGACAATCCCCTTTATCCGCCGATGAGCGAAGTGCTGGCTGCAGCTGACGTGCAGGTGTTTGAGGGGTTTGATCCCACCGTTTGGCAAAACGCCGCAGTCAAGCCCGATTGGATCGTGATTGGCAATGTCATCTCGCGTCAAAATCCCGAAGCCCAGGCGGTGATGGTGGAGGGTGGGTGCGGGGTGCCCTATAGTTCCTTGCCTGAGATGATGGAGCAGTTTTTCCTACCCCTGACCCGCAACATCGTGGTGGCAGGAACCCACGGCAAAACCACCACCTCGAGTCTACTGGCTCACGTGTTGTTGGTGGCAGGCTTGCGGCCCAATTATTTAATTGGCGGTGTGGCGCATGATTTGCCCTTTAGTTTTCATATTCATGAGTTAGCGCAAAATCATCCGTTTGTTTTAGAGGGCGACGAATATGACACGGCTTTTTGGGATAAGGTGCCAAAGTTCAATCACTATTTGCCCAATGACGTGATCGTCACCTCGCTGGAATTTGATCACGCCGATATTTATCCCGATTTTCAAGCGGTCTTGCAGGCTTTTGTCGGTCTAGGGCAGCGGATTCGGCAGGGCGGCGCGCTGATTGCGTGCGTGTCAGGCAGTCGTAGTAGTGGTGTGGACACCCTGCTTACGCGGCTTGGGGATGCCTTGCCTGAGGTGCTGCTCACCTATGGTTTGGAGGACAGTGGGGCGCAGTTTTTCCCAAAAAATATGACGTTTCATCCGGAGCGCACGACGTTTGAGTTGTGGGAGGGGGAGCGCAAATGGGGGCAGCTTGAACTGCAGTTGCCTGGCGTGCATAACGTCTTAAACGCGGTGGCCGTTTGGCTTGAGGCGCGCAGGCTGGGGGTGAGGTTGGACGTGCTGGCCCAGGCTTTGCTGTCGTTTCGCGGGGTGAAGCGCCGGCAGGAGGTGAAAGGCGAGGTGGCAGGCGTGTTGATGATCGATGATTTTGCCCATCATCCGACGGCCGTGCGGGAGACGTTAAAGGCCTTGCGCGCGCGTTATCCTGCGCGGCGCTTGGTGGCGATTTTTGAGCCAAGAAGTGCCAGCTCACGTAGGAAGGTCTTTCAGCAGGCGTTTGTCGGTGCTTTGGCGCTCGCGGATTTGGCTTTGATTGCCAAGCCCTATGATCAGTCCAAAATCCCGCTCGATCAGCTGTTTTCCACCGAAACCTTAGTTGCTGATTTGTGTCAGAAGCGGGGCGCAGGCTTTGCCCAGGTGTTGCGTACGAGTGGTGGGGGCGGGGGGGGGAGTGATGACGCCGTCATTCAGGTCGCAGCGCTCGCCCAAGCGCAGGACTTAATCGTCCTGCTGTCGAACGGTCATTTAGGGGGTTTTTTCGAAGGTCTGCAGCAGCACTTAGAAAAAATAGTCTGAGAGCAAGAGCTGAAGGGCGCGGGCGGGGTGCGCGGCGAAGAGCAGGAGTGGTTAGTTTTTAATCTCCAGGCGCTCGTCCAGCGTGATGACTTGGCCATTGCTGATCGTCACGTGCAGGGATTTGCCCATGCCGAGCAGTTCATTTCTGAGCACAATGTCGTAGGAGCCGACTGGCAGTTTCTCGTTTTCAATGGGGGTTTTCAGTTTGTGCGGCGTGTGGTGAATCATAATCGTAGCTTCGGCGCTGGGGGTGGTTTTGAGGTTGAGTAGCCCAAACTCGGTGGGCTCGAGTTGGATTTCCATCAGCCAGGCCTTTTGATTTTTCACGTTTTTCGACTCTAAGACAAATTCTTTACGAAACGCGCGGTAGCCTGGCTGCTGAATACTTAAATCGAGTGGCGCATCGAGTGGCACTTCAAGCGACGGTTTTTGGGGATTCACCGGCGTGCCATTGAGCGTGATGGTTTGCTGGGCCGAGGCAGGCACGATGTTCAGTGCCATCACAATGCTTTTTTGTACGAGCGGGGGAGTGACGAGGGCAGGGACGGCTGCGGCTTGAGACAGAGTGACGGGCAGGGTTTTTTGTTCCCCCGCTTTCAGACTCACGACTTGCGAGAAGCTGCCTTCGCGACTCACGACGGTTAACTGCAAAGGCACGCCGATGCTCAGACCTTTCACTGCCGTCGGTAAGCGGGTGGTGTCGGGAAGCAGTTGACCATTGAAGCGAATTTCTACCCCCTCATAGTTGCCAGTCAGCGATAGGCTGGCACTGGCGGCAGGACTGCTGCTGCTACTGCCATTTAACCAGGGGGAGAGCACGGGGACGGAGACCCCAAAATCTGGACCAAAAAAAGCGAGTAACAGCATGGCCGGGATGGCCAATGCCAGTAGTTGCAGCCAGGAGGTGTGGCTTGCGGCTGGTTTGGCTAAGTAGCGGGTTTTTACTTGGGTGGGGTGGAGCAGAGGCCTGCTGGTTCCCACGCTGGCAAGCACGGGTGGGCCGAGGGGGTTTGCTTTGTGAGGGATGGCAAATTGGGTGGATTCGAGCTCAATTCTGCCTGGGCTTTGCTGCACCTGGAAGACAGCCTCACGACTTGCAGTGCTAGCTTTGCCAGGAGACGACGCTGCTGCTGCTCTTGCTCCTGCGGCTTCTTTTTTTAGTTTTTTAGAGCGACTGTGGGCGGCCGCCACGGGGGTCTCGGGGTCCCCTGGTTCTAGGGCGTCGCCATCGCTCTCTGCGTCGTCCTCGGCTGGGCGGTGGAGAGCAGGGGTTTTGAGGGGGGGGTCTGGGTCGCTGCTCGGGGGGGGGACTGAGGAGAGCGAGGCGCGAATCAGGGCCTCGGCGCGCTCGTTGAGTTTTTGGATTTTTTTGCGGTCTTCGATAATTTCGCCTTTAAAAAGCTCTTTGGCGTCGTGCGCCAGGTCAGCCGGATTGAAGTTCGGCTGAAAGCTATAAAGCAATTTATGCAAGGCTCGTTGTAATTCCTCAGCCGTCTGAAAGCGGTTTTCTGGTGATTTAGTCAGACACTTGAGCACGATCTGATCGAGTTCGGGCGGCACTTTTGAGTTGAGGCTGGAGGGGGCTTTGACGTGGCGCTGGCAATTCTCAATCAGCTTGAGCACGGCTAGGTCGTTTTCTCCGGCAAAGAGCTTACGGTTGGTCAGCATTTCCCAGATCACGGCGCCTAGGGCAAAGATATCGCTGCGGCCATCTAAGGGAGAGCCGCTGATTTGTTCGGGCGAGAGATAACTGGGTTTTCCTTTAATCACCCCGGCCCGGGTGCTGTCGCTGTTGGTGGCCTTGGCAATCCCAAAGTCAATGACCTTGACGTTGCCTTCGTAGGAAATCAGGATGTTTTGCGGGCTAATGTCGCGGTGCACGATGCTGAGCGGCTCGCCTGAGATTTTATCTTTAAACGAGTGGGCGTACTGTAAGCCTGCCGCCGCTTGCTCGCCAATGTAGGTGGCAAGCTCGACTGGGAGGCTTTGATTGATCTCCACAAAGCGCATCGAGAGTTGCCGCAAGTTGCGGCCTTCCACCAGCTCCATGGCGATGAAAGGTTGTTTGAGTTCCTCACCAAAATCATAGAGTTGCACGATGTTGGGGTGATTAAAACCCATGGTGACGTTAATTTCGGAGCGAAACATGCGGACAAATTCGGAATTTTGACCAAAACCCGCTTGAATGCGCTTGATCACGAGCAAACGACTGCCGGCATCAAGCGAAGCCATGCGGGCGCGGTAAATCTCCGCCATGCCTCCTTGGGCGATGAGATCGAGCAAAAAGTATTTGCCAAATTTCTTCAAAATATCAGGCATCTAGCGCGCCTACGCTTGTGCTGTGCAAGCCGTTGTGAGTGTGAGTGTGGTGGTTGTTGTTGTGTGCCCATTCCCGCTTTCGGTTCACGACTACTCTCTTCTCTTGGTTGCCGGAGCGCGACGGACTGCGTACCGTCTCACCCCTCTGCTTGCCCCTCTGGGGCCTAGTGCCTTTCCACTGATCGGTGCAAGTGGAAAAATCTTGATCATCGGCGTTAAAGACCCCCAGAAAGAGTCGAAAAGGCTGCCCCAAAGACGGTTGCGGCGTAACAGAGTCGTGCCGGGGGTTCATGAGGCGGCTCGCTTGAAGGGTTTGAGGGGGGTTAAGGGCTGTAAGCTGTCGGGGGTTAGGGATAAAAGGCTGTTTGCGCTGCCTGCTGGCAAGTTGAGGAGTGCCAGGAACTGCTGGGTTGGGGTAGGCTTCCAATGACCGTGTGCTTGCAAAAAGATTTTGACCAGGGAGGCATCAAACTGGCGGCCTGAAAACTGTTTGAGCTCTTTGTAAGCGGACGAGAGATCAAGGCCTTGACGGTAGGGGCGATCGGTGGTCATCGCGTCAAAGGTGTCGGCAATTAAAATGATTTTGGCTAGCAGCGGGATGTGGTCCTCAGTGCTGCCATCGGGGTAGCCGGTGCCATCAATCCGTTCGTGGTGGGAGCGGATCCCGGGGAGGAGTGCCTTAAAAAAGGGTAACTGGGCTGCCAGCGGCTGTAAGATGGTTTCCCCCAACTCTGGGTGGGTTTTCATCAAAGTCATTTCTTCGCTATTGAGGCGTTGCGGTTTGCGTAAAACCCGGTCGGGGATCCCGACTTTGCCAATATCGTGGAAAAGAGAAGCATATTCGATGACTTTCTGCTCGTGCTCGGACAAACCTGCGGCTTGCGCTAAGTGCTGACTATAGTACGACACCCGACAGCAATGGCCGAAGGTATAGGGGTCGCGGAGGTAAAGGGTCTGGAGGAGTGAGCGAATGATGCCGACTGCCCAGAGCGGTAAATCTTCCAGCATGAGTGATAAAAAGTTATCGATAGAAAATAAGACTTTCTTAAATAAAAGAGTGGTCGATAAGATCGTCATGCAGTTCATAAGGTTTTTGCACCGTCAACCGGCCAGCGCTCCTCAGACTGCCCTCGTGCGGCGTCGAAGCCCAAAGAGGGGGCGGGGGCGGCGTCTGGTGGTTGCTGTTGTTGGCGCTTGCGTTTTTTGCTTGCCCACGCCTGTTGCCTCAGCCAGGCAAGTCTTGATCCCAGGGTCGCCCTATTTGTCCGGGCGGGCGGCTGCCATGGGGGATGCCTTTTTACCCTTAGGGGAGGAGGTGGCGGCTTCCCTTTATAATAATCCTGCACACTTAGGTCGTCGGATTAAGCAACCGCCCGTCGATTGGTTCAATTTAAGTCTTTTTGGGAATCAGGGGTTAGTGTCTAATTTTAGCTCAAGCTTAACGAGTTTTAGCGATCTCGCCGCACAGCAGGCAGTTTTGGCGAAAAGTCCTGGCCGTTGGATCGGCGGCGGGTCAACGTTTGCCTTAGGCGTTGCCCTGCCAGGAATCAGTGTCGGGTTGCTCGGGGTGGCTGAGTTTCTAGGCCGTCAGTCGTCGCCGTCGGCGGCGAGTAACGTGCAGTATCGCTCGCAGCTGCAGTTGATTCCTGCGGTGGGTTCAGGCTTTCGCTTGTTTAAGGGGAGGCTCCGGCTGGGCGCCAGTGTGCAATGGGTCAACTCCGCCGCCAGCGTGTCGTCGGTGGCAAGTTCGGTGGCCAGCTCGAGCACGCTTTCCTACTTCAATAACATGCAACAAGGCTCAGCCCTGAGCGGACTGCTTGGCCTCACGCTGATTGCCCCGCTGCCCTCGCTCCCCGCACTCAACGTGGTGGTGAGAAATGCCTTTCAAACCGGTTATCACGCCTTTAGTCTCCTTTCCGTGGCGCAAGGCGGCTCGACGCTCCCGTCTTGTGACCCCCGCACGCTCGATGTTTCCCTAAGCGCCCAGCCTCATTTGGAGCGCGGGATTGTGATGAACGTGGTGGGAGTTTACCGCGATGCGCTGAATGCTACCCAAACCACGCCGCTGGCCCACTTGGCTTTGGGGCTTGAGATGGCCTTGCATGAGCAAGTTTTCTTTCGTGGCGGCTGGAATGGCGGGTATGGTTCACTAGGAGTAGGCGTAAAAGGTAAAAAAGCCGAACTCAATTTGAGCTATTATACGGAAGAACTAGGAGCCAGTTATTTGAGTCAAGGCGATACCCGCTTTCTGATTCAATACCTGATTCGGGCCTTATGAAAAAAACCATCCGACTCACCTTACTCGCCAGTGATCCGCAAACCACCGAAACGTGGGAGGCGCAACTGCGGGCTTTGGGCTTTTTACAGCCACCCCTCCCGCAAAGCACGCTACCGCCAACGTCGCTCACCCCGCCTGCCACTCCCGAGCAAGTCTTTGATTTTGCCATCGAGCTTCAGGCACCCATCAGTCGGGGCGCTTCCTTGCTCAGGCCTACGGCTGCCCTCAGTCCAGCAAACGGGGAGTCCGATGCCACACCCACACTGCTCAGCAGTGCCGCTTCCGTGTGGGAAGTGGTGCTGGTGGATGGACACTCGGCGCAAGCCCGCGAGTTACTGGCGCAAAGTGTAATCAGCCCCCAAGCGGTGGTGCTCTGGGTGCTGTCTGAAGCAAAGCCTTACGCCGCGGTTTTTGCCCGTTTCGGGATTTCTTTTGATCAAGTCTTAAGCGATCCGTTTCGCAAATTAGAAGTGCTCGCCAAACTGCAAAGCTTCGAGCGGCTGCGCTTGTGGGACGAAGTGCAAACGGCCAACGCCACGATGGCCAAGTTAATCCACCGCCTGCAAGAAGACCTGATGGTGATTGAAAAGCTGCAAGCCAGCCAATTGCAAAATCGCTTTGCTGATATCCCAGATTTTCGAATTGATTATCGTTACTTAGCGGGGTTAAAGTCGGGGGGCGATTATTTTGACTTAGCGGAGTCGAGTGACCGTAAGACGCTCTCTTTATTGATGTCCAACGCCTCAAGCTATGGTCTTTCTAGTCGTGTTTTGGAGGCTTTTCTCAAGGTTTCCGGGCAACTGACGGCGCGCAAAATGGCGCAATCCGGTAGCGTGGTTGAACTTGTCAAGAAAGTCTCAGAATTACTCAGTGCGTCGCTCAAGCAGCCCGATTGCGTCTCGTTACTGGTGGGTCATCTGACGCGGGAAACCCAGACCCTAAGTTTCCTGAATCTCGGGTCAGCCGAGTTGTTTTACGCGGAGCCGGGCTCGCGCTTCGTCAAGCTGATCCAGCACGCGCCGGCTGTATCTCAGCCCCTGCAATTCGGTGAGCTGCAAGAAAGCCTGCTCGTGCTGAAAAAAGGCAGCCGACTGGTAATTCTCTCAGCGGGCTTTTTAGTGCCGCTCGGTCATGAGCTTGACCGGTTAGAGTGGATGGAGAAATGGCGCAACCGCCAGCCCGCGCACCTGCTCAATGAGCTGATTTTCCTAGTGAAATCTCCCTTGCCCGCAGATGAGCTGCCGGCACGTGATTGCACCGCGGTGGTGGTCGACCTCCCGTTTTAAGTACCCCGTAAGCTCAGTGAAGCAAAGCGCGTCTGCTTGCTGCCAGCTCTAGCGCTCAGTCAAAAATCACTGCGCGGGAGCGCCCCCAGGCTACTGCTGGTGGTGAGAGTGATCCTGAGGCACCCATAAAAAAACCCATCAAAAAAACCAAAAGAGTCTCCTTTTGTTTCCCCCCGCAAGCCCTGGAGACTGGCAACGGCTGCGAGGTGTTAGGATCTTGACGGTCGGCTGGGTGAAGAGAGCACCTTGGCCTCACAAAGGCGTGGAAAAAAGTACACTTTTTACGAAAAATTGTCGCGCCGAGTCCAGAAAAAAGATGCAAATTGGGCTTGTTTTGAGTAACATAAGAGAGACCTTCAAACACCATCGATAAAAAATGCAACCCAGCATTCTCTCTTAGGTTTAAAGTTTCTAGTCTTCCATTGATCACAAGCCCCAGGCAGTAAGGCTTCTACCCTGTGTTTGGGGGGTGGGGGAGGGTCAGTGTCAGACTCAGGTCAAAAGGTCTAAAGTCTTTTAAGGTTTTCTAGGCTTTCTTAGGCTTAAAGACAAGAGAGATTCAAAAAAAAAGTGGGCAAACTATGATCCGAACATCCGGAACAAAGATAAAAGTAGGACTTACTCTTGGAGCGATCGTTGTTGCTTTCTCTGTCCTTTTCGTAGGTTTCTCCTACCCTATCGCCTCCAACATTGGCTACGCGCCGGTGCAGCCGATCCCTTTTAGTCACAAATTGCACTCTGGGGAAAACAAGATTCCTTGTCTTTACTGCCACTCCAGCGCAGAAAAATCAAAACATTCCACCGTGCCATCGCTCGGCATTTGTATGAACTGTCATAAGGTCGTCCAGGTGAAAAGTCCGTACATCCAACAAGTCAAGAAGGCTTACGATGAGGGTAAGCCGATTGAGTGGATTCGCGTGCACGAGCTTGCCGATCATGCGTATTTTCCGCATAAAAATCATGTGGCCAAAGGTATTGCCTGCCAAGTGTGTCATGGTAACGTGGAGGCGATGGAGCGTATTGAGCAAAAGTCGTCGCTGACGATGGGTTGGTGTATGGAGTGCCATCGCGGGCAAACCGCTCCGCATGCGATTCTGGCAAAGACTTATCCGAAAATGAAGCACCCTCAAGGTCCGGTTGCTCCGGTGCAATGTAATACGTGTCATAAATAATCAATGAGGGGATAGAAGGTAGAGTCTCATGGAGAATCAAGATCTTAGTTTGTCGTCGTCGTTGCCAAGTAACCATCCGCAGGATCAGCATACTGGGGGGGGGGACAAAGCGCAGTTTCAGTCCCCGCGCCACTGGGTGGGCCCAGAAGAGCTGAATGAAAACTATTGGAAAGATCCCGCGATTTTAGAAAAGCGCGGTCAAGAGTTTTATGAAAAGCCGGTAGAATGGCTCGACAAGCTGGAGTCGGCAGCGGGGGGAGACGCCGCCGGCATGGCGCGGCGCGATTTTCTCACCGTCATGGGTGCGAGTATGGCGATGGCCGGTGCCTCATGCGTCAGGCGCCCGGTGCACAAGATCATTCCTTATATTATTCAGCCGCAAGAAACGGTGCTGGGGGTTCCCAGCTGGTACAGCTCGACTTGTCAAGAGTGCTCAGTAGGTTGTGGCTTGCTCGTGAAGACCCGCGAGAGTCGGCCGATTAAGCTGGAAGGCAATCCCGAGCATCCTATCAATCAGGGGTCCTTGTGCACGAGTGGTCAGGCCTCGCTCTTGAATCTTTATGATCCCGATCGGTTAACGACACCGATGACGATGAATCGTAGCACGCAGATCCGGCAGGTTGCTTCCTGGGAAGACGCCGACGCTGCGGTTTTGAGTCATTTGCAGGCGGCGCGAGCGCGGGGTGGCCGGGTACGTTTGCTCTCAGGCTTAGTTTCTGGTGAGTCAAGTTTGCGGATGGTGCGAGAGTTCTTGCGTCTTTTTAAAGACGGCAAGCATGTGGTGTTTGAGGCGTTGGAGTTAGAAGAGGTGATGGATGCCCAGGAGATTTCCTATGGCCATGCGGTCTACCCTCACTATCGTTTTGAAAAGGCCCACCTCATTGTTTCCTTAGGCTCTGATTTCTTAGAAAATGGTCTGTCGCCGCTTGAGCATGCCCGAGCTTGGTCGCGTAACCGCAAGTTTCAGGCAGCAAAAGCGCCAGAAGGCCAAGTGGGCAAGGGGAGTGCGGCCGCGTCGCCGCCCGTGCTGTCAAAAATGGTGTGTTTTGAAACCACCATGACTGTGACCGGCGCCAATGCCGACCAGCGTTACGGGGTGCGTCCTGGCGATGAGTTGACCTTGGTTTTAGGGCTCATTGCGGAAGTGTTGCGCACCGGGGGGCCGGACTTAGCCGGGGCCCGTGACCGCGAGCTGCTGGATTCGGTGCGGGGTTATAGCCTGCCTGAAGTGGCGCGCGAGTTGGAGTGGAGTGGCGCGGAAGAGATTTTACGCGAACTGGCCCGTGAGTTGCTTACGATGCGTGGCAAGAGCTTGGTGATTGGTGGCGCGGTGCACACCAAGAATAAGAATCAGTTGGCCTTGCAAGTGGCGATTAATTGTCTCAACACGTTGCTGGGCAATGAGGGGCAGACAATTGACGGTAAGTCACAAATCTCCCAGCATCGCAGCCAGATGTCTGAGTTTTTGAATCTTGTGGCTGAGATGGAAGCTGGCAAAGTGGAGGTCTTGATCCTTCACCGCAGCAATCCTGATTACGTGGCGCCGCGCGCAGCGTTTGCAAGCGCTTTAAAGAAAGTGCCGTTTGTGGTGGCAGTGGCGGACCGCATCGATGAGACGGCGCTGTTTGCGGATTGGGTCTTGCCTGAGAGTCATTTCTTAGAAAGCTGGGGCGACGCGCATCCACAAAAGGCGCTTTTTAGTTTGCAACAGCCGACCATTGAACCGCTGCATGGCACGCGGGCGATGTCTGAGAATTTATTGGCCTGGGGTAAGGCCCTGGGTCCTGAGTCGGACAGTTTGCTTGCCAAAGCAGAGGACTGGCATGCTTACTTACAGGGGCATTGGTCGGAGTCGATTTACCCGCAGGTGCACTCGATTGGCAGCTTTGAGTTGTTCTGGGAGTCAGCTTTGCGCTCAGGGGTGGTCGAGCTTGAGCCGACGCTTGAAAAAGAAGCGAGAGCTGGGCAAGGGAAAGCGAAGAAAAAGGGGGCAGACGTTGAGCATCAGCCAGGCCTCGCTCGTACCTGGATTCCTCGCTCGGTGGCTTATTTTGCAAGGCATCCTGCCAAGCGCGCGTCAGGCATTGATTTAGTTTTGTACGAGCGCCCGGGGATGCAAGACGGGAGAAGCGCCAATAACGCTTGGTTGCAAGAGTTTCCCGATCCTATCTCGTCGGTGACGTGGGATAATTTTTTGAACGTGAGTCCGAGTCTCGCTGAGAGCTTGAGGCTGAAGCAGGACGATGTGGTGGAAATCACTTCAGCCTCAGGTGCCTTGCGCTTAGAGCTACCGGTGCATGTGCAGCCGGGGATGCATGCCCAGGTGGTCAGTGTGGCGGTGGGTTATGGTCGTCGCTCGGTGGGTAAAGTCGGTAATGGCGCGGGTGTGGATGTTTTTCCCTTAGTGGAGATTGAGAATCAGCGGTCGATTTTTGCGGGCTTGAAAGTGCAGTTGCGCAAGACCGGGCGCTTTTATCAGTTGGCTGCGACCCAGTGGCACACCTCGACTGAGAACCGCCCGATTATTAACGACATCACCTTAAGTGAGTATCAAAAAGATCCGCACGCGACGTGTGAGGTGGATCCGCATTTGCGGCTAGAGGAGGTTCCCTCGCTGTGGCCCAAGTACGAGTACAAGAGTTACCGTTGGGGGATGGCCATTGACTTAAATGCTTGCACCGGTTGCGGGGCTTGTATGATTGCTTGTCAGGCGGAAAATAACATTGCGGTGGTGGGTCGAAACCAGGTGCGCGTGAGCCGGGTGATGCACTGGATCCGGATTGATCGTTACTATTCCGGGCCTGCTGAGCAACCGAATGTGGTGTTTCAGCCGATGTTGTGCCAGCACTGTGAGAATGCACCTTGTGAGACGGTTTGTCCGGTGCTTGCGACGGTGCATAATGATGAAGGTCTTAATGTGCAGATCTACAATCGTTGCGTGGGCACCCGGTATTGTCAGAACAATTGTCCTTATAAGGTCAGGAAATTCAACTTCTTTGATTACTGGAAGTCCTACGAAGGCACTTTGAACATGGCTTGGAATCCCGATGTCACGGTGCGCTCGCGCGGCATTATGGAAAAGTGCACGTTTTGTGTGCAACGCATTCGGGATGCTAAGGATCATGCCAAAGAGGCCGGTGAACGGGTCGGAGACGGTGATTTTCAGGTGGCCTGTCAGCAGACCTGTCCGACCGAAGCCCTGGTGTTTGGGGATTTGAATAATCCCACCAGTTCAGTGGCGCAGTTGGCAAAAAATCCTCGTGCTTTCAAGGTTTTAGAGGTTTTAAATACCCAGCCTGCCATTTCCTATTTAACGAAAGTCCGCAATCAACCGCCTGCGGAGGGTGGTCGCGAAGGAGAGAAAGCAACGCATGGACACAGCTAATAAGGCTTCGACGGTGTTTTTGCCGGAACTGCTGGTCACGGGGGGGAAGACGATTCAAGACGTGGACGATGATGTGTGTCGCCCGCTGGAGAGTTTTCCGATGCGCAGGTGGTGGATTTGCTTTGGCGCTTCGCTAGTGGCGTTAGCCATTTGGCTGGTGACTGTCACGATTCTCGTGGTGAAAGGACAAGGCATCTTAGGGATCAACCAACCGAGCGGTTGGGGGACGGACATCACGAACTTCGTCTTTTGGGTGGGCATCGGGCACGCTGGAACGTTGATTTCTGCGGTATTGTTTTTGTTTCGACAAAAATGGCGTACGGCGATCAACCGCGCGGCTGAGGCGATGACCATTTTTGCGGTGATTTCTGCGCTGACCTTTCCGTTGCTGCACACCGGTAGGCCCTGGTACGCGGTTTTTTATCTTTTTCCTTATCCCAACCAACGCCACCTATGGGTGAACTTTCGCTCTCCCCTTTTGTGGGACGTGTTTGCGGTCAGTACTTATTTTACAATTTCGTTAACCTTCTGGTACGTCGGCCTCATTCCCGACTTTGCTACGGTCAGGGACCGGGCAAAAAACAAGATCCGCAAACTGGTTTATACCTTGCTATCGCTGGGCTGGAGAGGTTCCAACCGCAATTGGCAGCATTATGAGATGACTTACTTGATCTTGGCAGGGCTTTCCACGCCGCTCGTCTTATCGGTGCACACCATTGTGTCGTTCGATTTTGCTACTTCCTTGGTCCCAGGCTGGCACACCACGATTTTCCCGCCTTATTTTGTGGCAGGGGCGATTTTCTCAGGTTTTGCTATGGTGGTGACTTTGATGGTGATCATGCGGGAAATGTTTAACTTTAAAGATTATATTACCATGGACCACTTGGAGAAGATCAATAAAGTGATCATGACCACGGGGATGATCGTGGGTTATGCCTATTCTTGCGAATTTTTCATCGCCTGGTACAGTGGTAGTCCCTTTGAGCGCTTTGCTTTCATTAACCGGGCGTTTGGTCCTTATTGGTGGGCGTATTGGACGATGGCGGGTTGCAATGTCATCATTCCTCAGATTTTCTGGTTTCGCTGGGCGCGGCGCAGTATCCCGATTATGTTTGTGATCTCGCTGTTTGTGAATGTTGGGATGTGGTTTGAGCGTTACGTGATTATTGTGACGTCGTTGCACCGTGATTTCATCCCGTCCAACTGGAAGTACTATATCCCGACTTGGTTTGATTGGGCTTGGACGTTTGGAACCTTTGGGTTGTTTTTCTTCTTGTTCTTACTGTTTGTGAGATTTTTTCCCACCATCGCCATGTCTGAAGTAAAAGCGGTCTTAGCCCAGGAGCAAGCTCATGAGTAGTCCCGAGAACAGTGCGGCAATGAATACAAAAAGTGGCGGTCAGTCTCCCTTAACGTCTTTTGAGGGAGAAAGCGACGGCGCGGCGGCTACCCCTCCGACGACAGGCTTTATCGGTTTTTTTCAGGAAGCAGGCCAACTGTTAGAGGCGGCGAAAAAAGCGGAAGGCGCACCGGGGTTTTGCTCGTTTGAGACCTACTCGCCTTATCCGGTGCACGGCATGGATCAGGTCCAAAAGCTCCCGCGCTCGATCCTTCCTTACGTGACGTTTGCTGCCGGATTGACCGGGGGTAGTTTAGGCTTTTTGTTGCAGTACTGGACCTCAGTAGTGGATTGGCCGATTAACACCGGTGGCAAGCCGCTGAACTCGTGGGAGGCCTTTGTTCCGGTGACCTTCGAATTGACGATTTTGTTTGCGGGGCTCACCACGGTGGGTGCGATGTTTTTCTTAAACGGTCTACCGAATCTTGGCCAAAAGGCGCTTGATCCCAGGCTGACGCAAGATCGCTTCGCCTTAGTGATTCATGCATTGACCGGGCGCGAAGAGGAAGTCTTAGGATTCTTAAAGAGCTTGGGGGCGCTTGAAGTGCGAACGACTCAGACTGAGGGATGGTTTTCATGAGATGTTTTGACTGGAAAGACTGTGCCGGGAAGGTCCCGGCGCCTTTAAGAGCGCGACGTTTTTACAAATCGGCCTTGTTGGTCGCTTGCCTACTGGCGGCGGGATGTCGTCACGAGCAGCCTAATATCACTTACATGCCGGATATGACCTATGGGCCGGCCTTAAAGCCGCAGCAATTGGGCAACACCCGCTCGCCGGTGGCAGGCACCGTCCCCAGAGGATATCAGCCCTATGCTTATGCCCAAGATCCTGACGCGGCGGGGTTAGAGCTGAAAAACCCCTTGCGTCCGACGCGTGCGGTCTTGAAGCGTGGTCAGCACATTTTTAACAGTTTTTGTATCGTCTGTCATGGGCCTGAGGGTAAGGGTAACGGCTATATCGTCCCGAAATTCCCGATGCCGCCGTCGCTGCACTCAGAGAAGCTGCATCAATGGCCCGATGGTCGCATTTTTCACGTGATCACGATGGGGCAGGGCTTGATGTCGAGTTACGCTTCACAAATTGATCCAGGGGATCGCTGGTCAGTGATTCACTACGTTCGGGTGTTACAGCGCTCGCAAAACCCCTTACCAGAAGATTTACAACTATTAGATCAGGAGTCGCAATAACATGGTCCATTCTTCTTCCAAAGTTCAGATTCAGAATCCTGGATCGTTCGTGTTACCTGCGCGGTTGCAGGCCCTGCTTGTGGCCTTTCTCGCGTGCGGTGTGGCGGCGTTTGCCTGGGGCTTGAGCAAGGATCCAGCCAGGATGTACATTAGTTTTTTGCACAATCACTTTTACTTCATGAGCTTAAGTCTCGGCGGCGCTTTTTTTGCAGCCATTCAATGGGTCACAGGGGCGATGTGGAGTGCTCCGGTACGCCGACTAAGTGAGGCGTTTACCGCCTACTTGCCTTGGGTGTTGATCACCTTTTTAATTCTGTGCTCGGGCATCCCCGTGCTTTACTTGTGGAGCCATCCTGAGAATGTCTTGGGTCATCCGGTCTTGGAAGGTAAGTCTGGGTATCTGAATTCTCATTTTTTTCTCGTTCGCAATGTGATTGCCATTGCGCTGTGGGTTTGGCTGAGTTTCAAGTTGGTAGGTAACTCACTCAAGCAAGACGTCGGTGGGGAGTTGACTTGGACGCTGAAGAACCGCTTTTGGTCGCCGATTTTTCTGATTGTTTTTGCACTCAGTTTCACAATGGCGAGTTTTGATCAGCTGATGTCGCTCGATCCTACCTGGTTTAGTACCATTTTTGGGGTTTATTGCTTCTCTGGATTATTTTACTCGGTGCTGGCTGCGACCTGTTTGCTTGCGGTGTATTTAAAGAGCCAAGGCAAGTTAGACGGGCTTGTCAATCAGGAGCACTTTCATGATATGGGTAAATTCATGTTTGCTTTCACGGTGTTCTGGGCTTACATTGCCTTTTCTCAGTTCATGCTGATTTGGTATGCCAATTTGCCTGAAGAGACGATCTATTTTATTAAACGCTTTGATCATCAGTGGATCTGGGTCTCGCGGTTTTTGGTGTTTGGTAAGTTTTTAGTGCCTTTTATGCTCTTAATGCCGCAAGGCGCCAAGCGTCACACCGGGATGTTGGCGTTTGTGGCAAGCTTTATGTTGGTGGCCCAGTGGATTGACGTTTTGTGGATGATCCAGCCTGAGTTTTACGTGGAAGGGCCGGTGTTTGGTTTGCTTGAGTTAGGCATCACGCTGGGTTTTATCGGTCTCTTTGGTCTCGTGGTGTTTCGCTTCTTAGGTAGGCATAATATTGTCGCCATCGGCGATCCCAGGCTGGCTGAGTCGGTCTTCCATCATCATACTTAAGCTACATCGAGCTTCACAGTTAGCGACACTTCAGCCTTAACCAAAGGGGCCCTGCTTATCAGCGCGGCGTGAGTGCCGGGTCAATGAGGGGTCAACGAGAAGTCTAAGATGCGGAGTGTTCCGCAAGTCTTTAGGATAGGCTTTGGTTGCTCCCTAGCCTGCAACCCTGGGGTTTTTTACCCTTTGCTGACGGCGATCACGCCATTCTTTTTCCACTCAATTCTTATCGTGGCACTCTTCTTTGCGGCTTAGAGGGGGGTTGGCTTGGGAACGGGGGCTTGTGGGCTGAGGTGGGGGAAAAAAGGGACTCTGGCGCGAGCGGTGAGGCGGGAAAACGACTTATTGTGGCGCTGCCTAGGGTTCTTTTTCTTTGTGAAGGTAGAGCCCTTGATCTCCTAGAGAGTGCCGTGTAGGCTAATGACATTATGAAACAGGTTTGGAATCGTTGGATGGAGCTGTGCAGGCTTGCCTCTCGGCTTTGTGGAGGTGGAGGGAGCAACAGGCAGCAGGGGCGTCATCGAGGATTAGCGCGTGTCGTCGTCGTCGTCGCCGTCGGCTGCTCCTACTCCGCCTTCACCGTGGTCATAGGAGGGGCTGGTGCCAGCGCGGGTGGCTTGAATGTTGAGGAGCAAGCTTTTGCCGCTGGGGGGCGCAGGGCAGTCAGGAGTTGTTTTTGTGGTTTCGGGTCAATGTCTGACGATGGGTCGGAATTCGAATTCAGCGGCGAATTTGATGGCAGATTTGACATTGGCGAGGAGCCGGAGTTTGCCAAGCCTCAGACTGAGGCGCCAGCCTTGCTGGTAGTGGTCGGTGCCGGGCGAGGTGGCGGCCACACGGATGAGTTACAGGCGTTGCCGGGGGGGGGGAGTGAGTTGGGGAGTGAGTTGGGGAGTGAGTCGGGG
>JAYTHP010000230.1:0-54584 GCA_043732485.1 Oligoflexia bacterium | reverse complement strand
TCCAGCGGCTTCCGCCTCGTCCGCTCCTACGGGGAGGGGGGAGGCCGCTGCTCGTATCTTGATTTTCAATGCGCAAGGGGGGGTGGAAGGCGACTTTTTACCCCATTTCAGGCCGCAGCAGGTGGTGATCAGTTTCAGTGGGCAGACGGTTTTTTATGCCGGTCATTCCAGCCAGGGTCAGTTTCTGGCCAGCGCTCAAGCCCCACTGTGGCAAGAAAACTGGCGAATCGAGGGTTTGCCGGTGGATTTTGCCTTGGCCTTGCCACAAGGGGCCACCTCTGAGAGCGGGGGGGAGAGCGTCGAATGGGGTGTGGAGGAGGTGCGGGCCGGATCTAGGCGCAGCGTCCTACTCAGGATCGATGCCTCGGGGCGGGAGCTGCAGTTTTTAGCGCAAATCCCGCATGAGGAAAGTGCGGCTCCGAGTCAATCCGTGCGTTTAGGTCAGACGCGGGTGGTGGTCTGTGATGACGGAACCCTGAGCTGGTTCAGGCTTCCTTCGTCCTAAGCGCTTTCTACTGCTCGCTTAAGGTCTTACAAGTTCTGTTCATCAAGGACGGGTAATGGTGATTTCCCTGGCGCCTTGGCGTTCTGGCTTGCGTCGAGGTCGTTCCAAAACTTGAAACAAATAGTCTTCTTTAAAGAAAGTCATCGCTATGATATTCTGTTCAAATTCTGCTTGAGGTCTAAAGCTTGCCAAAAAATTCATGATGGCTTACTTTTTCTTAGGTGGACTTTTGAGACCAAAAAAGAGATGGTTTTATCTGCGGTTTCGAGTCTTGGTTCAGAGAACCATAGTCAGTGAGGGCTCGAGCCAGCTGTGCTGTGGTTTTAGTTTTGGAAAAATCTTAAAAGTAATAACGTATTGCATTGCATAGACAGTCGCTTGGGCAGTCAATGAGAGGGAGTTGGAATTTGAAAACGTTCTTGATAATTTTTTTAGTGCTCCAGGTGGGTTGTGGTGCAGCTGAGCACACGATTACTTCGCAAGCCAAACAAAGCAGGTCGCAAAACTCTCCTGACATTCCCAGGAAACCTGTCGAGTTCCGAAAAGCGCGTTTTGAGAACACCATCCATCCTCATCTGAGTCAAACGCTTGAAGACCGTGCCCATCCCTATGATGCAGAGCTTCTACGTGACTTTGAAGAGACCGTGAAGGTCTTGAATGATAATCCTAAGCTTTCTAATGGTATCTGCTATCGGATGAATTTCCAGGGCGGTAAGTTCATCTTGCCGGGGGAAGAAGCTACTCCTTTTTTGCGGAGTAAAACCTGGGAGTTTCATTGGTTTCTCCAAAATAATGTTGCTTCTTATCTAAAAAAAAATAAGGATTTTCATTTTTATTACAGCCCTTCCGATGGTGGAACGATGATTCAGCCTGAAGTCGTTAATCGCTTTCATCCCAAAGATATCCCGTATCTTTTTGTGGAAGTGCCCGTTGACTATTATCAAAAATATTCAAAAAATTTGCATCTCCTGCCCGATGTTTACCTGATTGGTGGCGCGCATGCTGAGTCGGTAAAAGCAGTGCGTGAGGCAAGAGAGCGGACGCCGTTCTTAGAAAGACGTGATTTAGCCTTCTGGCGGGGGTCGCAATATGGGATCAATTGGCAGCATTTTGACCTGGAAAATATGGATACGGCCGTTCGGCATCAGCTGGTTTTGAAGTCTTTGCAGTTACCTGATATTTTAAATGCTAGATACAGCCAATACGACAGACATAGTCTGACAACGGAGAGCCAAAAGTTATATCAAAAGGCGCTTAGTTACCTTTTTGGTGACGAGCCGGTCAGGTTTGGCATGCCAGTTGCTCGGTACATGACGTATGCGCGCTACCTGGTTCACGTTGACGGTGCCTCAGCAAGTTATGAGCGTCCATTTTTGATCATGCATGGGGGGTCGGTCCTGCTGCATACCTCGAATTGGGTGCAGTTTTTTAATCCCCTGCTCGAAGAAGGAGTGCATTATCTCGATATCGGCTCTGATCTTGGCAGATTGGAAAGTCAGGTTTTGCGGCTGCGTGATCATCCGGAGCTCGCAGACGGCCTGATTGCCAATGGGAGCGAGTTTGTAGCTCAGATGACGAGCAGCTATTTTGCGGAACTCTACATTAGCGCTTTCTCAGATATGCAAGCGCGCTTTTAGCAGTAAGCGAGGGAAGTTGCTCGCGGTTTCTCGATGAATGGGGTGAGGGTGGTGGGCAAACGGTGGCCGACCGTGTCGTGACGTCTGGCCATTACGCGAGGGTCAGCTTTTTGCAAGATTGTATTGTAGGTCGATCCCCCCCCCCCGCTTCTTGATTGCCTTGATTAGAGAACCGAGCGGGTGCTGCGGAGGCCTGCTGTCACCCTGGGAGGGTCTCTTGTCTTTGCGGTAAAAGCTTCACTTACATTAGAATGCTTGACAGCCCGTGACTTAATTTGGCTTGCTTCGGAAGAAGCGAGTGGAAAAAAGCTTTGCTTTGTTAATGAAATATAATGGTAGAAAAAAAGTGATAAGGTTGGAGTCAAGCGCCAAGCCTATCGACCAAAGCGGATCAAGCAGCTTACGGGTTACCCGCGACTTTTCAGCTCGATCAGGAAAAAGATCACTCTTTCACCTGCTTCGGTATCAAGCTGAGCGGAAAAAAAGAAAAAGCATTAAAAAGCATTAAGGATAACTGAAAGATGAAATTAGCAAAATTAGCACTTTTTGGCTTTGGTCTTCTTCTGCCTGGAGAAGCCCTGCAAGTAGGTGTCACTTTTTTGGGGCATTCCGCTGCCCATCAAGTTCTGCCAGCATTGGTCTGCGGCTATGGATCGTCTCCTGCTGAGCCTCCAGCGCCTGAGGCCATGCCCGAGGCGCCACGGGGTTTCTGGAATGTGCTCCTTCATGCCTCGGAGTGTGAGTGGATCAGGGAGCGGAATCAGCGCGCGCAAAATGCTGCCTGGCATCAGGCGTCCGATGATTTGCAAAAATCCTTTCGCACTCCCGGTCTTGACGGGGGGATAGTTTCGGCGCCTGTGCTTTCGGAAGTGGTCTCGGCCAATAGTGAGGGAGTTTTGATGCGAGATGTGACGATCTGCGTCACGGTGAATTGTAAGGTTTCCATTCCGGATGGGGAGGCTCCTGCCGCCACTGCTCGGCCACTTCGCGTTGACCTGCGAGGACGCCCCAATCTGCCACCGGGTTTTCAGTATGCGGGCTAGCTGCAGCTTAGATGAGGGTCAGTAGTGGCTAGGGGTGAGTTGCGCGGTGTGAGGGGAGGATGATGCTGCGCGAGCAGCGTAATTTTGGGGCTTAGCGCTTTCAAGGGGGGCTTTAAAGCACTTTTTTGCGCTTATCTGAGGATAACACCCCCAAAACGTCGCGGTATTTGGCCACGGTTCTGCGAGCAATGTCGATATTGCTGCTGCGTAGTAGCTCGACCAGTTTTTGATCAGAAAGCGGATTGCGGGGGTTTTCCCGCTGGATCAGGTGTTTGATCTTTTCTTTTACCGCTTCGCTGCCCAAGGATTCGCTCCCGTCGGCGGTGTGGATGCTGGAGTTAAAAAAATACTTCAGCTCAAAGATCCCCATAGGCGTGTGCACGAACTTATTGGTGGTGACGCGGGAAATGGTGGATTCGTGCATTCCGATGTCTTGGGCGACTTCGCGAAGCACTAAGGGCTTAAGGAATTGTACACCTTTTTCGAAAAAATCATGCTGTCTTTTGACGATTGCTTCCGTGACCTTGTGGATGGTCTTTTGCCGATTATGGATCGAGCGGATCAGCCAGACAGCTGATCTGAGCTTCTCTTGCATATACTCCTTGGTGATCTTGTTTTGGTTTTTTTGCATGCCCGCTAAGATGTTTTTATAATAGGGTGAGATGCGTAGTTTTGGCATGCCGTCATCGTTTAAGACGATGATGAACTCTTCGGCCACTTTGTAGACGTAAATATCAGGCGTGATATACTGCGTGTCGCCAGTGTTAAACAAATGACCCGGCTTCGGTTCAAAGTCTAGAATCACACGGGTGGCTTGGATAATTTTCTCTAGCGGCACGGCGAGGGCCTTGGCAATGGCGGCGTAGTTTTTCTTCTCTAATTCTGGGAGGTGGGAATCAAGCATTTGCTCCACGAGGGGTTGGCGGGGGATGAGTAGCCGGGCTTGAATGAGCAAGCACTCTTGCAGGTTTTGCGAAGCTACTCCGAGGGGGTCAAAGTGATGGATGATTTTTAGGAGCTCTTGGGCGTCTTCCAGCTCGAGTTGCACTTCTTGTGCAAGCTCAGCCAGGTTCGCTTTCAAGTAGCCGTCTTCGGAGAGATTACCGATGATCAGCTCGCCAAGATTTTTTTCAGCAGGCGTCAGGGTGATCATCGAGAGTTGCCAGTGCAGGTGTTCTTCCAGGCTGGTGGTCTTGGTCAGGACGTTTTCAAAGCTCGGCAGCTCTTCGTTGACTTCCCGCATCGGTGCGCTGGAGCTGGGTGAGGAATTAAATTCTTCGATGTAGTTTTCCCAATTCAGGTCATCCTGGGGGTTGCTGAGTGGTTCTTCGGTCGATTTTGGTTTGAGGAAGGCGTCTTCGTCGCGCTGTTGTTCAGCTTCCGGGTCACGGCCGTCGTCGCTGGCAGTGAGTGAGGTGGTTTCGGTTGCTTCGGTTAATTCTTCCAGGATGGGATTTTCCATCATTTCCTGGGTGACCACTTCTTGTAATTCCATCCGGGTGAGTTGGAGCAGCTTGATTGCCTGCTGAAGCTGCGGGGTCATGACCAGTTGTTGACTGAGTCTTAGACTTTGTTTGATCTCAAATGCCATGATGCTGAATTTCCTTCAAAGTTTAAAGTGCTCTCCCAGATAAGTATTACGGGCGGTTTTGCTTTGGACGATTTCGCTTGGTGTACCCTTTTCTAAAATTTTACCATTATTGAGCAAATAACCCAAATCACAAATTTCGAGAGTTTCTCGAACATTATGATCGGTAATCAGGATACCGATGCCTTGTTTGGCTAAAATTTGAATCATTCTTTGAATATCTTGGATGGCAATCGGGTCAATTCCTGCAAAAGGCTCATCGAGCAGTAAAAACTTGGGGTTGAGGGCCAAGGCGCGTGCCACCTCCACTCGCCTACGCTCGCCGCCGGATAAAGTGAAGGCCTTTTGATTTTGAATATTTTCAATGTTAAAATCAGCCAATAAGCGTGCAAGTCTCGATTTTCGCTCACTTTGCGACAAGTAAAGGGTCTCCAACACGCAAACAATATTCTCAGCCACCGTCATTTTACGAAAAACGGAGGCCTCTTGGGGGAGGTAAGCAATCCCTTGCCGGGCCCGGCGATACATCGGCCACTTCGTGATGTCTTGCGCTTGGTAACGCACGCTGCCATGATCGGGGGCAATCAGGCCGACAATCATATAAAAGGTGGTGGTTTTACCAGCGCCGTTGGGCCCCAGTAAACCAACCACCTGGCCTGCGGTCACCTCCAGATCAATGCCTGCCACCACTGGGCGGCCTTGAAAGCTTTTTTGTAAGTTAAAGGCTTGAATCTTGGAAGGGGGAGGGGTCGAGGAAGGGGGGGGTGTGAAGATCATTGCGGCTCCGCTCCATTGCTAAAGGCATTACTGTGTTGGATTTCTATCAGATTTGAGTTGCGGTGTAGGATAATTTGCTCGCCTGTGACGGTGTCTTGGTCTTGGTAGACCTGGGGGAAGCGAGTGAGGGTGATCAGGTCTTTTTGGGTGTCAAAATTCGCTTCACCACCTGTGGCGTAGCGGAGCGGTGAGCTTGCGTCAGGCCCTATTTCCTTGATAAAGACCTCGTCATAGGCCGTGAGGTATTGCAGAACTTGTGAAAAGTCACCATAATGGAGGGTGGCCCGCCTGGCTTGGGTGTAAAGCGTCGGTTGGGTGATGTGCACGAAGCGTTGATGGGCCGGACGATCAGCGCGCATGGTAAAGAGTGCGATTTTCTGGGCGCGATCAATCAAGCATTGGTCCGCTTCAATAGTGGTAAAAGAGGGCACGCCGGCCTCAAGGTCTTGCGGCTGCGGTTGAGCGCTTGACGGGTGACGTAAGGTAACTTTGGCACGCGACGAGAGAATAATCCTCTCCTCACCCATGCCGTAACGCAGTCCACCGGATTGAAAATGGAAGTTTTGTCCCTGTGCTTCATGACTGTCGCCCTTGACCTGGTAGGTGGGTGGGATGAGGATTAGTTTTTGTTGCGGTTGATAGCGCAAATAGGAACTTAAGGTCTCAAAACCATCAGGAAATTGCGTCTGAACCGCACCAAAAACCTCCAAGTCCTGCTCGTTTAAAAAGTATTTCGCTTCTTGCCCGGCAATTCGGGTGGTGAGATTGCCTGGGTCAAACAAGTAAGCGCGAATCGCGCGGCCGTGCACCAGGCGCTCTTGCTGAAACAGGTTGGCTGAGTCGGCTTCAATTTTCCATTGCTTCTCTCCTTGATGAATCGACACGTAATTGAGCTCACGAATGTCGTACTCAGCGAGCCGATCGGTAGGGATTTTCGGGGCCAGCGTGGTGGTGGCCGTTTGGGTAATGAGTGATTTGGGATCAATGGCACTAGTTTTCGTCAAAATCTTGGCGCTAGGCAAGTTCAACAGACGGGCAAGCGCTTGGGCTTTGAAAAAACTGGCAGCCCGGCTGCTGGCCTCCTGCCATGCCAAGTTCGCGGTGGACCTCAGCCAGTTTACGCTGGAAAGGGTCGACGAAGGGGGGGAGGCCTCTTGGCGGAATTCACTGCGAATCCAGAGAAAAATCGGAGCCCCAGTGAAAAGGGCGCACAGAGCCAGGGATCGCAAGACGCCAGTGCGGGTAAAAAAGCGCTTGGGCGCGGAGCTCTGGTGTTGCTGCTGGTGGTGAGGAGACGATGCGGAGGGGGCTAGGGGTTCTTGGGTCATGGCTTGTGCTCTCTCACCTCGCGCTTTCTTTGGCTCCTGGTGGTGCTGATCGTTTGATTTTCACCCACCCGCTGTCTTGCTCTGCCCTTTTCATTCTGTTTCATTAAAGCCTGCGCGTCTTGGCCTAGCGCGGCTTGAACTTTTTTGTGCTTTCTTCTGGAGGTTGTAAAAACTGAGCAAGCTTGAGGGGTTCTCCCACCTCTCCTAGCCTAACACTCTTTGGTGTGCAGCCGAAAAAATTATTCAAGCGGTTCCGACGCCCCTCCCCTCTCTGCCCTCACCCCCTCATGCCTTTGGTCCCTTCTGCCGCTTGCGCATTTTTTGCGAGGCTTTTTACTTAGCGCAGCGGTTTTGGGGGATGGCTTCGCGCGGGATTTGTGGTGTAATTGCAAGAAAGCGGGATGAGGGGGGGCAGCGAGCACCGACTGAAAAGTCCGTGAAAAAAGCTTTCGTTTCAGCTATCAGTGAGAAGTCCGCAAACCAAGGAAAAGACCGATGAAAAGGCAAAGCTTTCAGTTCAAGCAGTTTGAGGAGCGCAAGCGTCAGCACATTGAGCAGGCCTTGCATCCCAGTAATCAGGCGGCAGCGGAGTGCCATGGTCTTGCGCAAATTAAGTTGCTGCATGAGGCCTTACCCGATTTCGCCTTCGCAGAGGTCGATTTGACGAGTCATTGTTTCGGGCGCGTCACGCCAACCCCCTTTTACATCTCAGGCATGACGGCAGGCCACGCTAAGGCCTTTGCGATTAATCACCGTTTAGCCAAAGCCTGCGAAAAAAGAGGCTGGGTGTTGGGCGTGGGCTCTCAGCGCCGGGATTTAGAGCAGTTGCGGGCCAAGCCGAGTCGGACTGGGACGGTCAAGACCTTGGACAACTGGGCACGTTTGCGCCGTGAGGCCCCTGAGCTGATCTTGCTTGCTAATCTAGGCATCACCCAAGTGATCCCAGCGCAAATCAGTGAGCTTGAGGATTTAATCGAGGCTTGCTGGGCTGATGCTTTGGTGATTCATTTGAACCCGCTGCAAGAGGTTTTACAGCCGGAAGGCACGCCGCAGTTTCAAGGGGCACTTGCTGCGATTCGCGCCGTGGCCCAGCAACTGGCCACCCCGCTTGTGGTGAAAGAAACCGGCTGTGGTTTTTCGCTTTCCACCTTGCGGCGCTTACAACCGCTCAGGCTTGCTGCAGTCGATATGAGCGGTTTAGGGGGGACGCATTGGGGGAGGATCGAAGGCGGACGGGCACCGCAACGCTCACTGCAAGCGGCAGCCGCACAGACCTTTGCCAACTGGGGAATTTCCACGCACGATTCCGTGCAAGCGGCGGTAGCGGTGTTCAAGCAGCAGCAAGCAAGTGATGGCGCGCACGTCTTGCCGCCTGACGCGCAAGCCACCGCCGTTTGGGCTTCAGGCGGGGTGCGCTCGGGGCTTGACGCTGCGAAGTTGCTGGCGCTTGGGGCGGACCGGGTGGGTTACGCTCAGCCGGCGCTTAGTGCGGCGCTAGAAAGTGAGCAAGCGCTGTTGCATTGGATGGCCTTGCAGGAATTTGAACTCAAAGTGGCCTTGTTTTGCACTGGGTCCAGGACGCTCGGCGAGTTGCGGCAGCGTCATAGTTTTTTGCGTCTACTCGCCCAAGCACCTGCAGCATCTGGTCAACCGAGTGCTGCTGCTCGTGGGTTAAAAAAAATAACGACGCCGCCACGCGCTCACCGTGAACGAGCTGGGTCCAAGGAGCGCAAAAAGCAATGACACGAAGCGACCTTTCTGCCCCTCACCCACCCTTGGTTTCCGGGTTTCATCGCTTAAGCAGGCAGGAGCGGCTGGAGGCAGTGCGGGCGTTTTGTGACCTAACGGCAAGCGAGCAAGCCGTGTTAGGCGGCGCGCAGCCCGTGGCTTGGGAGGTGTTAGAGCATCTAGTGGAGAACGTGGTGGGGGCTTTTACGCTGCCGCTTGGGGTGGCCACCAGTTTTCGCATTGATGGGCAGGACTTTTGTATCCCGATGGTGGTGGAAGAAACCTCGATCATTGCGGCTGCCAGTGCGACTGCCAAGTGGGTGGCGGCCCACGGGACGCTGACCACGGCGATGCGGCGCAACTGGCTGATTGGGCAAATTCAGTTTCCGCGGGTCAAGAGCGCCAGGCAGACGCAAGGTTTGCTTGAGGCACAAAAAAGTGAGCTGTTAGCGTTGGCGAATCAGACGTGTGCGAGTTGGGTCAAGCGTGGTGGAGGGGTGCAAGACTGGGAGATTCGTAGGCTTGCGCGCCCTGAGGGTGATGAGATGCTGGTGGTGCATCTCTTTTTTGATCCGGTGGATGCGATGGGGGCTAACGGCGTCAATCAGGTGTGTGAAAGTCTCAGGCCGGTCCTGGAGCGGCTCACTCAGGAAACAGTCGGGCTTTGTATTCTCTCGAACCTCGGGGATCAGCAATTGGCGACCGCGGAGGTGAAGTTACAGGGGGTCGGCCGTGAGTTGAGTCAAAAAATTGCCGAAGCCAGTTTATTTGCCCAGCTCGATCCTTACCGCGCGGCCACCCACAATAAAGGCATTTTAAATGGAATTGATCCGGTGTTGCTGGCTACGGGTAATGATTGGCGGGCGGTGGAAGCCGGGGCGCACGCCTATGCCGCGCGCACGGGGCACTATCAAGCGCTCAGTCGCTGGACGCACGACGCCGAACGTGGTGAGTTACGCGGTCAGCTTGAGCTGCCGCTTTCCGTTGGAATCGTAGGCGGAGTGACGCGGGTGCATCCGGTGGCGCAGGTGGCCTTAAAAATGCTTAGGGTAAAAAAAGCCAGTGATTTAGCCAGGATCTGCGTGGGCGTGGGGTTAGTGCAAAACCTAGCGGCGCTCAGAGCGCTAGTCAACCCGGGCGGGATTGTCAAAGGGCACATGAAGCTGCATGCTGCCAATTTAGCGCTTGCCTCGGGGGCGCGCCCTGAGGAGCTGGCTTGGGTGCAAGCGCAGTTGCAAAAACGGGTGGAGCAGGGGCAAGCGATTCACGCGCAGCAGGCGCAAGCGATTTTAGAGGAGTTGCGCCGTGGAGGAACTTGATGCCGAAGCCCCGTCCTCTTCACTCCTGTCGCCATCACCTTCGGTTTTAGCGCGCTTTAGTGTGCCTGCTAAGGTGTTTTTATTAGGCGAGTACGCGGCTTTACAAGGCGATCCGGCGTTACTGGTCACCCTCAACCAACGCTTTGAGTTGCAAGTTAGCCAAAAAAGCGCGCCTGACGATTGGAGCCCGCATCCTGACTCACCGTTTGGGAGGTTATTGGCCACGGAAGGCGCAGCAGCCGCGGGGTTGTTGCTGGGGGATGTGCAGCAGCAGGAAGGAGGTGCCGCCGCGCCCTTTTCATCGTGGAAGTATCAGTTTCATGACCCGTTTGCTTTGAAGGCTTTTGGCGGGTTTGGCGCGTCGAGTGCCCAATTTGCGCTCGGTTACCGCGCTTTTTTTGGGAAAACCGGCTGGGAAGCATCCTGGCAGTGTTACCGCAAGTTGTTGCAGGCCTCACCCCCGGGCGTGACCCCAAGCGGGGCGGATTTGGTGGCTCAGTGGCAGGGGGGGCTGACTTACTTTGATGCGAAGCGCGGCAGGGTAGAGAATTTACAAGCGGCGTTTCAAGGGCCAGCAGGTGATACGGCTTGCTTGCTAATTTTTGCGCCAAGCGAGCCCTCGCGGAAGGTGGTCACGCACGAGCATTTGCGCGGCTGGGTGACAGGCAGTGGGAGCGGTGGTAGTGGCGCAGGCGTTTTACAAGCCTCATGGCTTGCGCAGCTGGCGCAGTGGGTGGAGGAGGGGAAAAAGGCCTTAGAGACCAGGGATTGGCAGCGTTTGGGGCACTGCATGAACCAGTTTGGTGATCAATTAGCCCTCCGGGGCTTAGAAATTGCCGCCACCTCGTCGGAGCGGGAGCGGTTGCGTAGGATCCCAGGCGTGCTGGGGGTGAAAGGCAGTGGTGCGATGCAAGCGGATGTGTTGTTAGTACTGATTGAAAACCGACCGCAGGTGCGTGAGCGAGTCCAAGCCGACATGAAGTCGTTGGCGATGACGGAGTGGACGCTTTCGCTGTTAGAACCGATCAGAGGTGTGACATGGCATCCCACGACGCACTAATCATCCGGGCGCAAGCGCCCGCCAATATTGCGCTGGTCAAGTATATGGGGAAGCGGGATGCGTCGTGCAACTTGCCCTGGAATGACAGTCTGTCTATGACCTTAAATCGCTTAAAAACCTGGATGGAACTCACGCCCGGGCCGGAAAGTGGGGGTAGCAGCTGGCAGTGGGTGCGCGAGGCCCCCCTTTCGCTTACGCCTGAGCAAAAGCGACTGGCACGCTGGATCCCGCCTGCCCCGGAGGGGGAAGAAAAAATAACGCGGCATCTCTCAAGGGTGCAGGAGTGGGTGGCTGAGTTTTTCCCCCTCTACGGCCTGCCTTTGGCCAGAAAAGGGGGGGGGCAGCCCACGTCTTGGATCTTACGCTCGGCCAACACCTTTCCGCCGTCAGCCGGGATTGCCTCAAGTGCTTCGGCGTTTGCCGCCTTAACGCTTGCAGCGGTGGCGGCGCTGTGCGAGAAGCCCGAGCTCTTTGGCGCGGATGAGCACTTGCTACTGCCGCAGGAATTGCGGCAGGCGCTGTGGCGTTTAGCTCGTCGGGGGTCAGGCAGTGCGATTCGCTCTTTTGCCGGTCCCTGGGTGGTGTGGTCGGGTGCGGACGCCCACGGCTTTGCCAGTGATCGCTGTCCGCCGCTTGCCCATTTTGTGGTTTTGGTGAGTCAGGAACCCAAATCCGTGTCGTCCTCAAGCGCCCACTTGCGGGTGAAGACTTCACCTTTGTGGGAAGGACGACAAGCGCGGGCCTGCAGTCGGGTGCAAGCGGCAAGAGTTGCCCTGGAGCAAGGGCAACTGCAGTCTTTAGCGCGGCTGGCTTGGGCTGAGGCTTGGGAGATGCATAGTTTGTTTCATACCGCGCAAGAGGATTTTTCTTACTTTGAGCCAGGGACGCTTGCTGTGTTGCAGTGGTTAAGGCCTTGGGTGCAAGGCACGAGTAGTAGCAGCAGTGAGGGTGGTGATGCTCGCGTGGGCGACGCGTCGTCGACGGGCGAGCATCAGGGCAAGCCTCAGCCTGTGATTGTCACGCTGGATGCGGGCGCCAATGTCCATATCACCGTGCTAGCCCAGGAAAAAGAGCGCTGGCAGGAGCGTTTGCGGAGCCAATTTCCGCAGTTCCTGGTGCTAGAAGATGAGGCGGGGAGGGGCGCAAGCCTAGCGCTGTTATGAGTCAAACTGACCTAAGCCTGCATCATCAGGCGTCTCATCAGGCGTCTCATCAGGTGTCTCATCACGCCGGACGGTTTCAAACCCAAGTGCCTGGGAAGTGGGTGCTGACGGGGGAGCACGCGGTACTGCGCGGTAAGACGGCCGTGGCTTTACCGCTTGTCGGGCGCGGCTTGACGCTCAGTTTTCAAGAGGATCAGGACTTACCGGGCTTACGGGTCTTCTCCAGTCACCCAGCAACGCCTGGCTTACGCGAGGTTGTGGGGGCTGAGTCGGTGCAGCAGGAAGAACAATCGACTCAGATGATTGCAGCCTTGTTTCAGTACATGAATGAGTTACTCATCAGGCAAGGCTTGGCGCCGCTTTTGGTGAAAGGCTCGCTTGCCATTACCAGTTCGGTGCCGATGGGTGCAGGGTTTGGTTCGTCGGCGGCGCTGTGCGTGGCACTGACGCAGTGGCTGGTGCAGCAAGGGGTGTTTGGCGCGCAAGAGGCGCGCCTGACGGACGTCAATCGCCTGATTGCCTTTGCCACCCAGTTAGAGCACTTTTTTCATGGCCATAGCAGCGGGCTGGATGTGGCGGTGATTGCCTTGAAGGCGCCCATTATTTTCTCAATCCGGGACGGGGCGCGCCTGCTCGGGGTGGCAGGGGCGGATTTACCAACCTTCTCCTTTCATGACACCCACTTGCGCTCCCGCACCCGGGAGGCCGTCGCCCAGGTCCAGCAGCTAGTGGCCGAGCAACCGGAAAAGGCCCAGCGGATCGATGAGAGTATGCAACTTGCTTCCGAGCAAGCCATTGCAGGCTTGCGCATTTTTGCTGAGTCCCGCGGTCGAAGCGGTCGGGAGCAGCTGATTGCAGCCATCCAGCGCGCCAGGCAGTGCTTCTATGATTGGGATTTAGTGCCCAGCCAGGTCGCTGAGCTGGAGCAGGAACTGCTGGCAGGGGGGGCTGAGGCGGTGAAACTGACCGGGGGGGGCCGGGGTGGAATTTTAGTGGCGTTAGAGCCGAAAGTCGGTTAAACTCATAGAAATTTTTGGAAATGAAAAAAACAGGGTGGTCTTGACGTCGTCGTAGGATGTTGATGATGATGACAAGGGGGACACGAGACGCCCAAGAGACCCATAAAGATCCATGAGAGACCTCCGCGAGACTATTCGCGAGACCTCTTGTGATTCAGGCAAAAACGACGAGGAGGTGAGTGAACTATGCCAGGTATTGCAATTCGTGAAGGCGATTCTTTTGAAGCGGCGCTGAAAAAATTTAAGAAGCAATGTGAAAAAGCAGGAATTTTATCAGAAGTCCGGAAACGCGAAGCCTATGAAAAGCCTTCTGTGAAGCGAAAAAAGAAGGCCATTGCTGCGCGCAAACGATTAGTGAAAAAAGGCCGTCCTGCGCGGGCTTAAACTCCCCGCCCTCACCCCTCCTCTTTGGGTGAGCGAGGGGTGCGCATGAAGCCTTCAGACTTTGGGCTTCAGTCTAAAAATGAGAAAAAAGGAAACTGTGCAAAGTAAGTGTGCGCCTCTGAGAAGAAGCGCACACCCTTGCGGGTTTCCTTTTTTTTTCAAAAAACTGCCTCGTCGTTGAGGCAACAAAAAAGAAATAGGTGACTGATGACCGACCACAACGGCTCTGAGCTGACTTCGACTCCGGCCTCTCTGCCCCCGCACGCTTCACTCAAGGAGCGTTTGAAGGCACAAATCACCCGCTTGATGAAGGCCCGCGACGCCCAGACGCTGGCGTTTGCCCGCAACTTACTTGCGCCGATTCGCAAAAAAGAAATTGACCAAAAAAAAGATCTCCTCGATCACGAAGTGCAAGAAATTGTGGCCAGTCTGGTGAAGCAACGCCACGATTCTATTGAGCAATTTCAAAAAGCCGCGCGCGCCGATTTAGTGGCAGCTGAGCAGGCTGAGTTACAGTTTTTGTTCAGCTATTTGCCCGCTCAGATGAGCGAAACGGAGCTGGAGCAGGCGGTCGAGCAGGCGGTACTTGCTGAAGCTTTGCAGCAGGGAAAACCGGTTAGCGAGTTGAGCTTAAAAGACCAGGGCGCGTTGATGAAGCGCCTGCAAGCGGTGACCCAGGGGCGGGCTGACGGGAAGTCGGTGAACGCGAGGGTGAGAGCCAAACTAGCGGCGGTGGCAGCCCCGGCGGGTGGGGCTCGCGGACTTTAGCTTGACGACGACGACGTCGGGTGGTGGTGGTGGTGGGGTGGCTCACGAGAAGCGGTGGCGGGATTTGCCTCAGGCTTTTTACGAGCGTCACTCGCTGCAAGTCGCCCAAGATTTGCTGGGGAAAATCATCTGGGTGCAAACCTCGGAAGGGGTGTCCGCTGGTAGGATCCTGGAAACGGAGGCTTACCGTGGGGCCGACGATCCAGCCTCGCATGCGGCGCGCGGGAGGACGCCGCGCTCAAGCGTGATGTTTGGGCCGCCGGGGCGAGCTTACGTGTATTGGGTGTATGGTTTGCATTCCCTGCTGAACCTCGTGACTGAGCCTGAAGGACAGCCGGGTGCGGTGTTGTTGCGAGCCTTAGAGCCGCTGCTGAACCCGTGTTTGATGAGCAAGCGTCGGGGTGGGCGTGATGGCCGCGAGGGGAACGTCATTGGCCCAGCTCGTTTGAGTCAGGCCTTGGGGGTGGGGCTAGTGGCCAATGGCTTGCGTGTTTGTGGTAAAAGGCAGCAGCAACAACAAGACCCAAAGCCCGCCCTCCGGATCCGGGTCTTGTGCGATGGCTTTCACGTTCCCCAGTTTCAAGTCACCTCGCGCATCGGGGTGGCGTCCACCCTGCCGTGGCGTTTTGTCATCGGTTCCGCGCGGCTGGAAGGAGTGCCGCGAGAAAGAGAGGGACGTGTCGCGCATCCCACCCGAATTACTCAAGAAGATTAAGGATGCCACCCATCTGCTGGAGCTGGTGGGCGAGCATGTCGTGTTGCGCAAGGTCGGGGCCAATTATGTTGGGCTGTGCCCCTTTCACTCCGAGCGCACGCCGTCGTTTAGTGTGCATGAAGTCAAGCAACTGTATCACTGCTATGGCTGTAAGAAAGGCGGCGACAGCGTCAGCTTCGTCATGGAGATACTGGGGTTGAGTTTTGCACAGGCGATTGAGGAGTTAGCAGAGCGCGCCAAGATTCCGCTGGTCGGTTTTCGTGCGCAAGGCAGCGAGCAACTCTCAGCCCAGCAACAGAAAATCGCGCTTGCCTTCAAGCTCAATCGTTTTGCTTTGGTACACTTTCAGCAAAATCTCAAGACCGAGGGGTTGTTTCAACGCTATCTCAGGCAGCGACAGGTGCCACAGACCCAAGTGGATCGCTTTTTTTTAGGGGCGGCGTTGGACGATTGGGGGGAGTTGACGGACTATTTCGCCAAAAGCAAGGCGCCGCTTGATCTAGCGCTGGAGATTGGCTTAGTGCGCGCGCACAAAAGACTGGCGCTAGCGGTGGAGAGTTTACCCGAAACTTTGCCGGTGCCAAAGAGTGCTCAAGAGCAGCTGAAAGACTGTTACGATCATTTTCGCGGCCGGATCATTTTCCCGATCCTTAATTTACGCGGTAAAATTGCAGGCTTCGGCGGCCGGGCGCTGACGGGTGACGTACATCCCAAGTACCTGAACTCCCCTGAGAGCTTGATCTTTCACAAAAGTCAGCTGGTGTTTGGCTTGTATCAAGCGCAAAAAATGATCCGGGAAAAAGACGAGCTGCTGCTGGTGGAAGGCTACTTTGATGTCCTGGCCTTAAGTGTCCATGGCTTTGAACATGCGGTAGCCACCTGCGGCACGGCGCTGAGCGTCGATCATCTGAAGCTGCTGCGCAGGTTTTCAGAAAACATCATCGTGCTGTTTGACGGCGACTCAGCCGGGCAAGCTGCTACCGAGCGGGCCATGGAAGTGGGCTTAGAGCAAGGGATCGTGCTCAGGGGTGCGCATCTACCGGCCGGGCTGGACCCGGATGAGTTTTTAGCACAAAAAGACGGCGCTTTCCAGCTGCAGCAGCTGCTGGCGCAAGCTCAGCCGCTGCTGGATCACAAGATTGAAGCACAAGTGCAAATCATTCTCAAGAGTTACGGCCAAAGTGACGGGCAAGGCTTTGGCCTATCCTCCGAGCACGCCGTGCAAGCGCTCAAGCAGATCAAAGGGTGGCTGAGTCGACTGCAAGACCCGATTGGCAGTAAAGTGCGCTGGCAACAGGTGGCCAAACGGCTGGGGCTCAGTGAGGAGCTGATGCGGGAGCTGCGCCAGGGGCAGGGAGTGCAAAAAATCCTCCCTAAGCCAGCGCCCAGTCAAGCGCAGTTTGCTGCTTCCTACCCTTCTGCGGTTTTAACCCTGCCGGTCCCGGCTCGGCATCTTCACTCTCCTCTTCATTCTCCTCAGGCTCCTCAGGCTCCTCAGGCTCCTCAGGCTCCTCCTCATCCTGGTGGTGATGGTGATGGTGGTGGTGGGGTCGCAAGAGGTGAAGCGACGCGGTGGGGCGGCGCGCGGCGCCGCGGCAAGCTTGGTGCCTCCGATCGCATCCTGCTGCAAGGCCTGCTTGCCGACACCCAGCAGGTTGCAGCGCACTGGCAGGAAGTGGTGGCGCAAATGCCTCCGGAGCTCTCTTGGACCGCCTTGTGGGAGGATGCTTTTTTGCGTCACTGGGTGCAAATCCTCTTTCCTGCGGGCTTTCGCACGGAGGAGCAAGCAAGCGTGCTTGAGCGCTTAGACTTTGAAATGATTGAGGATTTAGAGATTCGCGCGCTCGTCAGTGCTGCTGCCATGAAGAGTGAGCTGGTGCAAGAAGAGTTTAAGCGCGCCTTGCACCGAGCCTTGCACCGGTTATGGCGGCAGGTGGCTCAAGCCATTCGCAAAGAAATTGCACAGGCTGAACGGGCGCGCCAGCTTGAGTGGCAGGCTAAGAAAATGAAAGATTACCTTGACGTTCAGAGAAAAATAAACGATCTTAAACAGTTGTATGATGAAGAATAAGGACTCTAATTCCTCCTCTCCGAAATCTGACAGTGGCCAAAATCTAAATAAAAATAAAGAGATAAAAAAACTCTTAGATATGGGAGTGCAGCGGGGCTATTTGACTTTTGAAGAAGTCCATGAGCTGATGCCACCCGATTTTATTTCCTTAGCGGTCATCGATGAAGTGCTGCACCTTTTGCAAGAAAACGAAATTGAGGTCCTCGACTCGATTAAAAGACTGAAAGACTCGGATGATGAAGACGAGTCGGAAGAGTCTGGATTGGGCGTGGGATCGCAACTTGCAGGGGAGGACGGCGAAGAAGCTCCGCCCAGTGATGTGGTGAGGGGTGCTGATCCTGTTAAGCTCTATCTCAAAAAAATGGGCAGTGTTTCGCTTTTAACCCGCGAAGGGGAAGTGGAAATTGCGAAGCGGATTGAGGAAGGGGAAGTGGAGATTTTACGAGCGCTCCTCGCTTCAACCCTGGGCACGCTTGCGATTGTCGATTTGGGTGAGCGCTTGTCGTCAGCTCGCACCAAAGTGAAGGATGTCATTCGCGGGGTGGATGAAGAAGTCTCGCTCGATGATGAGAAAAAATACCTCGATAAGGTTTTAAATGCCATTGCTAAGGTGAAGGCCTTGGTGACGATCCAAGAAGGCGCGCTCCATGCGGTCGAGGGCGAAGGGGAAACTGCGACCTTGGCTGAGGCAGTTGCAGGTGCGTTGGTTTTAGAAAGTAGCAGCAGCAGCAGCACGAGTGGTGGCGGGAGTGGCGCTGGGGCGCAGGCGGTGAAGGCGAAGCGAGGCTTGCGGGGTAAGGCTAAGCTGAAAGAGCAGATCAGGCTGCAGGAAAAAGAAGTGGAAGCGGCCTTTCAAGACATTGCTTTTAACCGCAAGACAATCAATCAGCTGTCGGGCAAGATTAAGGGTTTTTGGAGTCGTGGCAAGGACGTGGCTGAGGAGCGCAGGAAGGTTTTCAATTTTCTTGGGGTGAAAGACGCCTCGATGATGAAAAAAGTGGCTGAGATCTTCCATACGAAGGTCGATCAGCGCTCGGTCTTGTGCCGGGAGTATGATGTCAGCTTAGTCAAGCTCACTCAGTTGATTAGCTCGGAGCAGGAGATCGCCGGTCGTATTGTCAGTTTAGAAAGCGAAGCCGGGATTTCGTTAGAAGAATTACACCGCATTTACAACACCTTAACGATTGGTGAGCGCAAGGCTGACCAGGCAAAAAGTGAGCTGGTCGAGGCTAATTTGCGGCTGGTGGTGTCGATTGCTAAAAAGTACACCAACCGCGGCTTACAGTTCTTGGATCTGATTCAAGAAGGCAATATTGGGTTGATGAAGGCTGTGGATAAGTTTGAATACCGTCGCGGTTACAAGTTTTCAACTTATGCGACGTGGTGGATCAGGCAGGCCATTACGCGGGCGATTGCCGATCAGGCGCGAACGATTCGTATCCCGGTGCATATGATTGAGACGATCAATAAGTTGATTCGCACATCACGCTTGTTGGTGCAGCGGCTGGGTCGTGAACCGACGCCAGAAGAAGTTGCCGTCAAGATGGAATTGCCGGTGGATAAGGTACGCAAGGTGCTCAAGATTGCGAAAGAGCCGATTTCGCTTGAAACCCCGATTGGGGAAGAGGAAGATTCGTACTTAGGCGATTTTATTGAAGATAAAAAGATTATCAATCCGGCAGACGCCGTGATGAACATCAACTTGTCGGAGCAAACCCGCAAGGTCTTGGCGACGCTAACGCCGCGGGAAGAAAAAGTCTTGCGCATGCGTTTCGGGATCGGTGAAAAATCGGATCATACGCTGGAAGAAGTGGGGCAGGATTTTTACGTCACCCGCGAGCGGATTCGCCAAATTGAGGCCAAGGCGCTGCGAAAATTGCGCCATCCTTCTCGGGCGAAGTTATTAAAAGCGTTTATTGATTCTTAGTATTTTCCCTAAAAGCGGTGCAAAACCGCAAACGGCGGCCTGCGCTCTGCCTTGAGCTGATTGAGCTGAGGTGGACTTGAGGCTAATTTGAACCTATATTAGTCCCTTTTAGCGCGCCCTTAGCTCAGCTGGTTAGAGCAGTCGGCTCATAACCGATAGGTCGTAGGTTCAAGTCCTACAGGGCGCACCACTTTGACAGGATCTTTTGACCGGGTCTAAGGGGCCTTTTGCGAGATTCAGGCGTGAGTGGATCTCTGCCAGCGAGGCATCGTCAGCCTCTTTCCTTGTTGTCTCTTTCTTCTTATTCAGCCCCTGAAGCCAACTACTAGTCCCACCAGCTATGCTCAATCAGTTTTTTGCAGTCTGCTGGCCGCAAAATGAGCTGTTTGGGATCCTCTTCATGCTGGCGGGCGTTCCGTCTGTAAAATAGGTGACTTTCACTTGCTCTGGGGGGTGAGCTTGAAAGCAGGGTGCTATTTCTGTTTTCCAGTTTGCAGCAACCTGGTGTCGCGAGTAATCGGGGAGGGCATGAAAAATCCCTATAAAAAACGGCTCATAAACTAGGATTCTGGAAAATTTTTGCACCAAGGGCTGAGTCTTGAGGAGGAGTAAAGCAAGCAGGATGTACGGGAGGGAAAAATTGCGACCAGCGGCTAAAAAGGGATCAGCAAACCAGCCTACCCGAGATAAAGATAGGATTTGGGTTGCGAGTAAAGCGGCAACGATTTGGAGAAAGTTAAAATGAATTTTTTTCCAGTTCTTCAAGGTTAAAAAAATGAGGAAAAAAAGCAAGAGCGTGACTGCGCGCTCACTCCAGTGATTGCGCTCCATGAGCAGGAACTGACCGAAGAACTTTTCGCAGTCATGGAGGGAAAAAGCCGGGCTCGCCCAAGCTTCCTGTAGTCGGCTGGGCCGATGATCTTTCAATAGAAAAAAGCCCTGGATCCAGGACGTCACGCCGAGCAGGCCAAGAATAGGGATTTCCGCTAGTCCATTTTCCAAAGCGCCCGCAGCAGGAAAAGCGGCAAAAGTGCAATGGCCCAAGGGGACGATAACCCAGCGATCAGCGCAAGACTCAGGCGCCCAGGATGCTGCGGTTTGCCAGCCCAAAAAAGCGCCGGCAAAATCAGCAAGGAGCCCCACCACAAGGCGCAAAGTGAGACCATGAAGCACTCTGAGTCGGTAGGAACCAGCAAAATGGCTAGGTCAAGAGCTTTGGCTGTTGCAACGTGGTGGGACTATAGGCAATGGCGCTCAGGCAAAACAGGGTAAAAAGGAAGGGTTCCTAGCGCCGCAAATTCTGGATAGTAACGACAGGATAAGGCTAAAGAAAGAGCGGTGATCAGTTTGGGGGGGAAAATGAGATAGCCTTGCACGGGGCTTAAGAGAGAGGTAAGCGCTGAGGTGAGGTGACGAGGGAGGATAGACTCCCCTTCTTCGGCCCAAACGTAAGAGTTTAGGAACTGATCCGGTCTGCGGTAATAAAGGATCAAAGTGGCAAGCGCTAAAAACGCCAGCAAGGTGAAGAAGTCAGAGGCGCGCAGTTTTTTCCACTGAAAAGACTCGGATACCAAAGGGGTTGAGAGGTTTTTCAGTGCGTTGCTGTCAAAAGTAAGTGTTCGGGGTGAGTGTTCGGGTTAAAGGGTTAGCGAGAAAAATTCCCGCTCTGGTGACAGCCAGGTGTCGTTTCCTGAGCGTTTTTTATAGCATTTTTTGATGATGCTTTTCCCATGCTTTTTTAGGATCACAAAAAGCATCAAAAAATTTCCCACGCACCGGGGGCGTGGGCCCTAGCTGTTCTTTTACCGACTGATTTTGAGGTCTCTGGACGTCTCGGTTCACCGCTGAGGTTTGTTCCGTCAAAGCTTTTGACTCTTCTCTTCAGTTTGGTAAAAGTCGGAATGAAAAACTAGCTTTAATCGCTAAAAAAATCAGTCCTCTTTTGCGGAGGTTTACCCGCTGGCGTTTTCCGGACTCCTGTGCGACATTTAAGGGCTGCGTGGCCCGGGATCCTGGCGCGAGCTAGGGGGGTGGGGTTGTCAGCACCCCGGGAGTAGAAAAAAAATACCTACACAGTGAATGGGTCAGAGTCACACGTTTGACGGCGCTGAGGTTAAGAAAGTAAGTCGAAACGTTATGCAAAAAATAATTTTAATTCAACAGTTTTCTCAACAGTTTTCTCAATCGCCTGTACTGGTTACAGGTCTTCAAGGGCGTGCTCTTGGTCGATTGCCACGACGACTCCTGCTCTTGCCCCTGCTCTTGGCGTGGGCACTGCTTGCTAGTATGCCTTGCCAGGCGGGAAAAATTTGTGATTCGGTTGTAAAAAATGAGCCTCTGAGGGGCTCATTGCCCGTTTGGCAAAGTGGGGGGGGGGATTGGAGCGCGCTTTTTCAAGAAATTGGCGTCACTGATTTCAAGCCTGCGCTGTCTGAAGCAAGCCTTTTTAAGCAACACCCCGCACTGCGGGATCACCCGCAGGATTTACAGTATTTTCGCAAGTCGCAAGCGAAGACCGACCTGGGTGCCGCAAACCCACCTGAGCCCGCCCAGCTTGTTTCCCGGCCGTTCCTCACGCCGGCTTATTTGCAGTTAGCGACGCTCGGGTCTTTAGAGCACGGATTTCCTGAGGCTGAGTTGGAAAGCCAGCAGGCGCTCTTCTTAGAGCGGGTGCAAAGCGGGGACGTGAGTTTAGAGGGTAGGGCCAACAGTGCTGAGGCTTTGCCTGGCAATTTGCCCCAAGGGGGTGCGCACCGACTCGCTTTATTTGTGATTAACGGACCGGATGCCGGTTGGACTTTGCAGCATTGGCATTTGCCATCTGAGTGGCAAGGGGTTCCGGCACGCTTCGTTTTAATAGCGCGCGCGCCTGAGTTGCTTTTGGGGGTGGGCGTGCCTGCTCAGTTGAGTTTTCTGGAGGTTTTGGGTTTTCAGTGGCTAAACTTAGGCTTTTTACCTCATTGGCTGTTTTTTTCTTTTCTCCTGCTTGCTCCCGGTCTCCTGATCCGGGCGTGGGTGGCTGAGAGGTGGAAAATGGAGGATTGTCTGCAGTTTTTCGTCGTTTGCTGCGGCAGTGCCTGTGTGGCCTACGGTTTCTTTTTCTTCTTTTTTCTAGCGCCTCGCACGGCAAATATCGTGATGGTGATGTGGAATGGCTATTTGCTGGCAACGGCGTTTATGCTCCTGCGCAAGGGCGACTTGAGAAAGTTTTTCCCGCCGTGTTTGCAGCCCCATGTTTTACTCTTTCTGGGTACCAGTTTATTTTACCTGTCGATTGTCTATGGTTGGCAGGATTTTTATGGTTTTTCGGAAAGTTGGATGATCAATCGTCGTTTTTTAACTGACTTGCCTTCTGATAATGGACTGCCTTTCGGGTTAGCGGAGAAACTTTTTGCGGGTGTAGATCCACGCGATATGGGAGGGTCCTGGCGCAGCAGTGATCGTCCACCTTTGCAGGCGGGGTTTTTGCTGAGTCATTTTTGTTTTTTGCGACATATCTCGCTTTTTGGGCATTCCGATGATGTCGTGCGGCGACAGGTCCTACAAACGCTCCTACAGTGTCTGATTGTGCCGGCGCAACTTGCTTTCCTGCAAGCCTTGAGCTGGCCCAGGCGCGCGGTCCAGTTTGCGCTGGCACTCAGTCTATTTTCTGGCACTTTTTTGTTGAACGCCACCTTTACTTGGCCGAAGTTGCTTGCTTCGGCGTTGACCTTAGGGTTTTTAAGTGCGGTGTTCCGGCTACGAGCTCATGCCACTCAGGAATCTGCTGAGCGGAGTAGTGCTGAGATAACGCCTGTGATCGTCCTAGGTGTTTTTTCAGCTGGCTTCGGGTTTTTGTCTCATTCGGGGGTGATCTTCACGCTGCTCCCTGCGCTTTTACCCGCAGTCGTGGTCGCCTATCGCCGCATGTCCCTCAAGCAGGGGCTAGCGGCTGTGGCTCTGCTGCTAGCCCTGGGTGCGCCTTGGAAAGCCTATCAAAGCTTCTATGACCCACCCGGGGATCGATTGGTGAAAATGCATCTGGCCGGGGTGGACCCGATTGTGGCAGAGAGCGCGCTGCAAGCCATACGCAAGAGTTACCAGCAGTTGAGTTGGGCGCAAATTTGGCACAACAAGCAGGAAAATTTGCTCCAGATCATCAGCTTAGCGCAAGAGGCTGCGCAGCTGCAAAGCGGATGGGCGTCGTTGTCAGGCGGCTTTTTTGAGTGTCATATGATTCGGGAAGCGGAGTTTTTTGGGGTGATCAGTGCCCTGGGGGTCTGTAATTTGGGCTGGCTAGTGGCACTTTTTGCCGCTGTGCAGGCCTTGGTTTCCGAGTTTAAAAGCCTGGCTGCCGGGTCGCTGCTAGTCGCGCCCAAGCGTTCCTGCCTGTTGCCGCCCCAGTCGGGGTGGCTTGTGGGGTTAAGCGCGCTCAGTCTGTTGTTGTGGATTGTCTTGATGTTTAATCCCCGCAGCACCGTGCCGCATCAAGGCTCCTACGCCACCCTGGCGCTGCTCTTTCTTTTCTTGGGGGGCTGCCTGGCGCAATTACCAGGCCGGCTGCCCCACCTGGTGTTAGGGGTGGCCGTCAGTTTTTTTTTCAAGGTCTGGGTGTTTGACACCCCGCTGCGCCAAGAGGGGGTGTTGCGGGGGTTGCTGTGTTGGCCTGTGGCCTTCGTCGGTGGCGTAGCGTTTTGCTGGCTGCTTTTTCTACTCTTTTACAGCCGGCAATTAGCTGAAAACCCACAAAAGAGGCCCCTTTCCGCAAGCCTCTAAGGGGCGGGCGTTAGCGGGTTGCGCCGCCGCCTTACTCCGCTATTTTGGCGGCAATCGATTCAAGCAGCAGCTTCCAGGGGATGGGTTTGGTAAAAAATTCGTAGCGCTTGCGGCTTTGCTCAGGAATCAGGGGGCTGAGCTGCGGATGTAACTCGCCTGAGACTACCATCAGGTGCCGGGGCCGCATGGAATCAGGCAAGCTTTCGCTATCGCGTAAGATGTGCCCGCCTGAAAGCTTCGGCATTTTCAGATCGGTAATCACTAAGTCAAATTTTTGATGCAAGATGCGCTCCATGCCCTCAGCACCGTCTTTGGCCTCGCTCACTTTCACCGCGGGGAAGGCTTTTTGCAGGTGCTCGCGCAAGGTTTCCCGTAAGTCGGCTTCGTCATCGATGATCAGGATGCAGAAGTGTTTTTCCATCGCGCTGAGACGTCGTCCCTTCTGAGCTTCTTACAGTTTTTCCGCTTCGGCTTTGCTCGGGGAAATGGTTTTTAGGATTTCCCGAAAATAGCCCGCCTTATAGAGGTCGCTGCGAGAGTCGACGAATTCCTGGGCTGCGATTGCAAGATCTTTGCGGCCCATGAGGAAGTTCACCAGATCTTCGGCGATGATAAACAGGGCTGCTAAGGGATGGATCTTAGCGGCGTGCAGTCCAAATGGAAAGCCCGAGCCATCAGGCTTCTCGTGATGTTGCTCGATAATGATGTCCACATCCGGAAAGGATTTTAGGTTTTTAGCGAGCTGGGCACTGAGCAAGGGGTGATTGCGATAGAGTTTCACGTCCTCGCTCATGTCGTTCTCAGAGTCGTAGGATTGGTTGGCCTCGAGGTTGAGGCGGGCGATGGCATCGCCTTGCTCCCAGGTCAACGTTAAGTCGTGCAAGACGGCAGCCATGCTCAGTTTGGTGAAGCTATACTCCGAGAGCCACTCTAAACTGCGGCCAATCCCTGAGGCGACAAAGATCAGGGCGTGCGAATGGTCCGGCACGTAATGGTTCATTTGGCTGATCTGCCCAGACATTAAGTCAATCAGGTGGGGTGACGTGCAGACCTCGTCAAGCGCGGTTTGAATGCTGCTTTTAGCCTTATCGGCCACCGCTTCACTCCAACCAAAGGCCTGGTAAAGGTCATAGACGAGCTGCGCGGTAGGGCTAATTTTAGATAGCGGGCTAGCATGAAAAGGCGGACGATCGACAATCGCTTGAATGCTTTCTTTCTTGTTTTCCTGATCTTGTGAGGTGACCGTCTGGTTCTCTAAGAACAGCTCCTTGGCGTCCCCTTCCAGTAAGTACAGCCTGCGAATTCGCTTGGCTAGATACTTGGCGCTGTCTTCGGCGGTAAATTTGCTGTTTTCCTTAGAAATCTTGACAAAGCGCTCTTCTGATAATCTGATAAAAAGATCATACGGAATCACCCCCATTTGCCTGAGGGTCGAGAGACTGATGCCAACGTAATCCGATTTTGGTCCGGAGGCAGGGATGCCGGGGGGTGGGCCGATGGGATCGGCGGTCATGAGCTTGATCCTTTCTTCTGTGCGGTTAGCTGTGTAGGGACTTTGCGAGAGTGGTAATATAATAATAAAACAAGTGTGGGAATGAATCAACTCATAAAGTAATTGACCCTGGTGGTCCTCTAAAATTCCTTTAGAAATGCTAAGACCCAGCCCGGTTCCTTTGCCGACTTCTTTCGTGGTAAAGAAGGGTTGCATGCAGCGATCGAGAATCTCAGGCTCAATGCCTGTTCCGCTATCGGTGATGCGAATCTGCAAAAACTGCCCTGACGAGAAGTTGTTCTTGATTTCAAGCTTCTTGAAGTCAAGCGTAACCCATTTTTCGGGCAATTGCGCAACCGCATCGCAGGAGTTATTGAGTAGATTCATCAAGACCTGCTCGATTTGGATCGGTCGGCATTCGAGCGATTCACTGGGCAGCGGGCCGATTTTCAGTTGGATTTGCAGGCTTTGAAACTTCTTCGCGCAGATATCTAAGACCGGTTCGAGCAATTTCGCGAGCTCCACCGACTCAAACGGCACCTGCTCGCCAGTGCGGGAAAATGACTTCAAGCCCTGGACAATTTTGGCAATTCGCTCTAAATGGGTGGTGATCTTCTCGAGTTCGCGACTGGCCGAGGCAGGGTCAAAGGTTTTACTTTTAATTTGCTGATTGATTTGGTCAATTTTACCGTGGATAATTGCGAGCGGATTGTTGATCTCGTGCGCGATGTTCGCTGACATCTGTCCTAGGGTGGCCATTTTGGCGGAATGCAGCATGCGTTGACGATTTTGGCTCTGGGTGAGGAGCAGGCCGAGATAGCGGCAGCCTAAGGTCACTAAATTAAAGGGATAATTCTCATTGGTTTCCCTTTTGTCGTGGGCCAGCTCCAAAAGTGCGATGGTTTCTGTGCCGATGAAAACGGGCACCACATAAAGCTGTTGAATACCTAGGCTCAGCAGGATCTTTTGTCGCACACAAGGCTCAGCTTGCGCCAGGTTCTGGCACCAGGCAGGTTCTTGCGCGCGCCAAACTTTGAGGGGGAGGCCTCCCGTTTTTTGGTTTAAAACAATCGACTCGAGTGCTGCTTTAAAGGCAGTGACTTTCTCCTTGTTCTCCACCGGCCAGCGTTGAGCTGACACCAGGTGCATGGTCTCCTCGGCGGCGTTAATTTGCGGCAAGTAGGCGTGGGCAATCGGCCAGCGCATCAAACGACTCACCATCGTCAAAAAGGGCGGTAAGATGGTGATGAGATTGTTGTCAGCACCGACCATCTCATCAAGCGAGTGAAGCAGCTCGACGCCGCGGTTGCGCTGCACTAGCTCGGCGTGCTCGAGTCTGAGCAGTTTCGATTCGTTCTCGAGCACCGCTTCTGCCCGCACTCGGGCCTGTTTTTCTGCGGCGAGTGCCTGGTTTAAGACAGTCAGTTGACGTTTCCCAAGAATCATAGAGACTGTGTCGGAAAAAACTAAGAAAAACTCAAGGCGAAACTCTTTGCCCTTTCGCTGACAGTCGGTTAAGCTCGGCTAACCATGAAAGTAAGCGAAATTGTTGATTTTCTTGAGACTAAGGCACCTCAAAGTTGCGCCGAGACTTGGGATAATGTCGGTCTTTTGTTGGGAGATGCGAGGAGCGAGACTGCAAGCGTGGTTGTTTCTATTGATTTGACCTGGGAGGCCCTAGCCCTGGCGGAGCAGCAGCAGGCCCGCCTGCTCATCACCCATCATCCTTGTCTGTTCGCGCGTAAAGAAAGCAGCAGCAGCAGTGGTGGTGTGCTGAGGCTTCAGGCTGGGACGCCGCTTTACGCTGCTATCCAACAGGGGCTTGCGGTGGTGGCGGTTCATTCCAATTTTGACCACTGCGCCGTGACGGTGGGGGAGCAGGTGGCCTGTGGCTTGGGTTTTCAGGCGGAAGGACGCTTCGGGAGCGGCTCGGCGCAATATGGGGTGTGGGGCAGTTTTCTTCCACCTAAGGGCTTTTCAGCGCTGAAAAAAGATGTTAAAAGCTTATTTCAGGTTCAGCGTTTTTGGCAGACTCAAGCTACCCCGCAAGAAGTAGCCCGTATTGGCTTTATTGCGGGGAAAGGCTCGTCGTTCATTGAGTCTGCTGTGCAGAAAAAGTGTGATTTGTTGGTCACCGGTGAGGTGGGTTATCACTCAGCGCTAGCGGCTGCCGCTTCAGGTCTGGCAGTCATTGAGTTAGGGCATCGTGAAAGTGAACGATTTTTTATCGAAACGATGAAGAGTTGGCTGACAGCTTTAAAACTAGTCTGCCATGTGGCAGCAACCCCAATTCAAGAAATTGGCTAGGAGAAAAAAACAGTGCCTCAGTCGCGACCATTACCAGAGCAGTTGAAAAATTTAGCGCAAGTGCAAGATCTCGATCTTCAAATCGATGCCTTACAAAAGAAAAGTCAGTCGTTGCCTGCTAACTTAAAAAGCCTTGATCAAGCCTCGCACCGTTTGGCTTTGTCGCTTGTGGGGCTGGAGCAGAAAAAAGAGGAATGGCTCAAAGCCAAACGACAAAGCCAGGCGGCGCTGGATCTCAATCAAGACCGGATGAGCCGGGCTAACGCGAAGTTAGAGGGTGTGCAAAACTCTCAGGAATTTCAGTCGGCTAATAAAGAGATCGAGCAGCTCAAGAAATTGAATTTGTCGCTTGAGGAACAGGCGAAAAAAGCCCAAGAAGAGGTCGACTTGCTGCAAGAAAAGTTGTCAGTCATGACTGCTGAGCGCGAGACGATTGTCCAGGAGCGGGCAAGCCAGCTTGGGGTGTTATCGGGGCAAGAACAGAAATTTAATAGTGATATTGATTCCTTGCAGGTGGGGCGCAAAACGATTTTAGGGGGAATTGAGCTGCGGATTTTGAAGCAGTATGAAAAAGTACGTGCAGCCCGCAGTGGTATCGGCATTGTACCTGCCTTACAGGGGCGTTGCCAGGGTTGTAACATGATGGTCCCGCCGCAGCAATTTAATGAAATTAAAAAAGGGGTGATCTTGCATTCCTGCCCGAGTTGTCATCGTTTTTTGTTTATTCCTGACGCAGCGGAGTGAGCGCTCATCAGGCCCCGGGCCTGAGAGCAGGTGAGTCCCCTACAAGATTGATCGCCTCAAGGAGCCAGCATAAGGGAAGGGGCTGCAGCGGGGCTCTTGGGGGAAGATTTTCGTCATTTTAAAAAAAATTATCAAGCTGCACGTTACTCCGTACGTTCATGGCCTGTCTGGTCTTTCTCACACTAGCGTGGGATCAGGAGAAGGTCGCTCTGAAGACGGCAAGGGGCGGTGCAGCAAACGAGTTAGCGCGAGACGGGTGATCGCTGGCTTTGGTGGTGGGTTTTTTTGAAAAAAAAAGTTCAACGTCTAAAAGCGAGAGGAAAGTCCGGGCTCCATAAAGCAAGGTACTGGTTAACGACCAGGCACGTTGGCTTAAGAAGCGTCGTCGTTGCACGGGGGGTTTTTTGGGAGGCGTGACGGAAAGTGCAACAGAAAATAAACCGCCTTTAGAAGTGTAAAATAGCAGAGATGACTGAATGCCACTTTACACCTTTAAAGGTAAGGGTGAAACGGTGGGGTAAGAGCCCACCGCACTGACGGTAACGGCAGTGGCACGGCAAACCCTACCTGGAGCAAGGCCAAATAGGGAGGCGTTAGGTCAGCTTGACCCATGCCTCCGGGTAAGGCTGCTGGAGGAAGCTGGTAACAGCTTTCCTAGAGGAATGGTCACCTCCATGAGGCTGAGTGAAGGCGTATTGCAAGACAGCCCCCCTTGCGGTTTGTCGCGAAGGCGTAGGCAGGAATCGTCACCGGTGATTGCTTGCGGTTTGAGGCAGATCAAGGGGTTTTTTGCAAAGGTCTTAGCTTTTCTTATGAAGACAAAACCCGGCTTACAGTCTCGCGCTAGTTTTTTAAGAGTGGGTTGTGTGGAGGCTTTTTGTGGAGTTCTAGCCTGAAGGCTGCTTGGGGCAAGCGCAAAGAGTGGTAAGCAAAGTGGCGCAGGATGATGTTAGATGACGTGGGATAGTATGAATTGTACGGACACTACTGACAGCGTTGTACTGTATTGTACTGAATTTTAGGATTTTGAATAAAAGTGGGTAAAAAAATATGAAAAACTGGAGCGTCTCTGATTCCCTGAAAATTTATCACATTGAAAACTGGGGCGATCAGTACTTTAGTATGAACCCGAGTGGTAATCTTACAGTGCATCCCAAGCGCGGTGAGGGTCCGGGGATTGATTTACTTTCGGTGGTGAATGAGTTTTTGGCGCAAGGGCTACAACTGCCAGCCTTGATTCGTTTCCAAGACATCATCCGGCACCGGGTAGTGACCTTGAATGAGATGTTTCGGAAATCGATTGCTGAGTTCGGTTATCAAGGCACCTATCAGGGGGTTTATCCGATCAAGGTCAATCAGATGCGCGAGGTAGTGGAAGAGATTATTGATGCCGGGCGTATGTACAATTTTGGCTTAGAAGCCGGATCGAAGGCGGAACTTGCGGCCGTGATTGCCATGAACACGCCCCCGCAGTCTTTGGTTTTGTGCAATGGCTATAAGGATTATAGCTTTATCAAGACCGCCTTGATGGGCCTAAAGCTCGGCAAGCGGGTGATTATTATTGTTGAGAAAATATCTGAGCTCTATCAGATCATCAACGTCGCTAAGGAGTTACAAGTGGTCCCGCTGGTGGGGATTCGGACTAAGCTGTATTCCAAGGGCAGCGGTAAGTGGGAGTCTAGCGGAGGAGAAAACGCCAAGTTTGGCCTCACCACGCCTGAATTATTATTTGCGGTCAACGTGCTGCGGCAGGAGGGGCTGCAAGAGAGTTTCAAGTTATTGCACTTCCATATTGGCTCGCAAGTGACCAACATCACGACGATTAAGGATGCGGTGACGGAGTCGGCGCGCATTTACGCGAAACTCTGTAAGATGGGCTTGTCGCTTGAGTTCTTGGATGTTGGTGGCGGCTTGGGGGTGGATTATGACGGTTCACGCTCCAGTTTTGATAGTTCGATTAATTATTCCCTACAAGAGTACGTTGAGACGGTGGTCTATGCGATTCAAGAAGTGTGTCGTATGGAAGAGGTGCGCGAGCCGCATATCGTCTCAGAGAGTGGTCGAGCGTTAGTTGCCCATCATTCGGTGTTGATTGTCAATGTCTTTGGTGATATTGAAGTGGGAGCCGCTCCTATGGCTCTGGAAGAGATGGTGACTGAGCATGACGTGGTGAAAGAGATGCGCTATTTGTCGCAGCACTTATCGACCAAGAATCTCTTGGAGCACTTTCATGCGGCTTTGCAGCGTAAGGAAGAAGCGTTGAGTATGTTTCAGTTGGGGTTTTTGTCGCTTGAAGACCGCGCTAAGGTGGAGCATCTGTTTTGGGAGATTTGTAAGTCGATCCATAAAAACGCCTCAGGCTTGAGGTACGTGCCTGACGACGTAGAGGCGCTGACGCGTGAGCTTGCGCATCAGTACTTATGCAATTTCTCGTTGTTTCAATCGATTCCTGATCATTGGGCGATTCAAGCGCTCTTCCCCATCGTGCCGATTCATCGCCATGACGAGGAGCCAACCCAAACCACCACCCTGGTGGATATCACCTGTGATTCGGATGGGAAGGTCTCAAAGTTCATTGATCTTAAGGACATTAAAGAGACCTTACAGTTGCATCCTCTCAAACCGCCTGAGCCTTATTATTTAGGGTTTTTTCTGATGGGTGCTTATCAAGACATTATGGGTGATTTGCACAATTTGTTTGGGCGAGTCAATGAGGTGCATGTCTTTTTAGATGAGACCGAACCGGGTGGCTATTACATTGAAGAGGTGATTAAGGGCAATAATATTGCGGGTGTCTTGTCGTGGATCCAATACAGCACCACGGACCTAGAAAAACGGGTGAAAGAGCAAATTGAGGCTCGCGTGCGTGAGGGCTTCATCAAGCCCAAAGAAGGGGTGGATTTGCAGAACTTTTATGAGGAAGTCTTGCATGGCTATACCTATCTCGATTGTGAGCGGCAGGGAAAAGTTTCACCTGCTACACCCGCGGCCCTACTGCCCGAGGTCCTCAGTGAGGTGGTTGCAGGCGTTGGAGTGAAAAGCTGATGATGCAGCAAGAACCGGCAGTAGCTGTAACCACGACCGACCCTGTTGTAGCAAGCAGCGGCAAGCGGGCGCAAGAGAGTCTTGCGCAGAGCGACCGCTTTCAATGCGCAAGCCTGGCAGTTTTTGTCAAAAGGCGGCAGGCGTTATTTCAAGCGTTAGAGGCAGCGGGAGCAGGGAGTACGTTGCAAGGCGCACAAGCTTGCTTTTTGTTTCCTGCGGCCCTTGAAAGCCTGCGCAATCCAGATGTTCATCATTCCTATCGCCAGGAGAGTAATTTTTACTATTTTACGGGTTTTGAAGAGCCCGGCTCCTTTTTGGTGTTGCTTGCAGGCAGTCCTGTGCCTGGCAAGAATCACCGCATGATTCTTTTTGTGCGCCCGCGGGACTGCGAAAAAGAGCTGTGGGAGGGTGAGCGTTGCGGAACGGAGCGTGCGGTTGAGGTTTTTGGCGCTGATGAAGCCTATGAGCCGAGCGAGATGGACAAGAAGTTACCGTCGTTGCTGGGAGGCGCTGAGACGTGGTATTATCGCTGGGGTTGCGCAGACGGGGCGAGGTCGTCGTCAGGTGGTTTTGGTCTCGCGGTGCCGAGTCTGATGGACCAGCGCGTGCTTGCCTGGCTTGAGGCAGGGCGCTCGCAGCGAATGCGTCATCAGGCGCAAGGGTTACCGCAGCTTGCCGATCCAGGCGGGCTGGTGGGCGAGCTGCGGATTTTTAAAAGTCCTGAAGAGATCGCCTGGATGAGACAAGTCAGCGTTGTTACGGCGAGAGCTCATCAAGCGACCATGCAGTTTGTCAGGCCCGGGATGGCCGAGTCCGAGGTGGCAGCTTTCATTGAGTATCAGTTTTTGAAAAATGGCTGTGATCGCCTGGCTTACGGCAGCATTGTGGCAGGCGGGGCAAATGCCGCGTGCTTGCACTATAGCTGGAACCGGGCCCGCTTGCAGGAGGGTGATTTGTTGCTGATTGATGCAGCAGGCGAGGCGGCGTATTACGCCTCGGATGTTACCCGCACCTTTCCGGTGGGGCGGACGTTTTCCCGGCAGCAGGCGGCCGTGTACGACCTAGTGTTGAAAGCGCAAAAAGTCGGTATCGGGCTCGTGAAGCCTGGCAGCAGCTTGCCGGCCATTCATCAGGCGGTGTGTGCGGTGCTGGTGGAAGGTTTTTGCAGTCTCGGATTGTTGGAGGCAGAGCAGGCGGGGTCGGCGGCTAGTGCGGTGCAAGAAACGATCAGTCAGCGAGTGAAAAAAGCAGCGCATCGGCCGTTTTATCCGCACTCGACCAGTCATTGGTTGGGAATGGATGTGCACGATGTGGGGGGCTATTATGGCCTTGACGGCAAGCCGCGCGTGCTTGCGCCTGGCATGGTGCTCACCATTGAGCCAGGTTTTTACGTGCAGCAGCGGCACGGCGCGGGTGGTGAAGGGGGGGCGATGGCTACTGCTGCGGCGGGTTACCCCGTGATGGGAATTCGCATTGAAGATGACATTCTAGTGACCGAGGACGGGTGTGAGGTTTTCACCGGTGCGGCTGCTAAAGAGCGGGAAGCGATTGAAGCTTTGCGGGAAAAGGCTTTTGGGTGAACCAGGTCAAGGACGTGTCGTCGTTGCTGGGTGGTTGGACGGGTCAGCTCGGGCCTTTGCGCTTGGAGCATCCTTTTATCTTAGCACCGATGGCAGGAATTACCCATTCGTCGTTTCGGCGGCAAATGCGCCGGCATCAAAGTGCCGCGGTGATTTCTGAGCTGATTTCGGCCAGTGGGCTGCATCATGGCGGTGAGCGCACGCGCGAGCTGATGCGGTTTCATGAAGAAGAGCGCCCAGTGGGTTTGCAGATTTTTGGTGAGTCCACGGAGCTGTTGTGTCAGGCGGCTCAGGCGGTGGAAGCGGTGGGCGCTGATTTTGTGGATCTCAACTTGGGCTGTCCGGTCCCCAAGGTGGTAAAAAACGGCGGGGGAGCAGCTTTGTGCAGGGATGTGGTGGCGTTAGGCAAGCTACTGACTGCGATGGTGCAAGCGGTGAAGATCCCGGTGACGATTAAGATTCGCACGGGCTGGGACGCTGCTTCGATGAATGCCCCCTTGGTGGCACGCGTTGCGGAGGAGGCCGGGGTGGGCTGGGTGGCGATTCACGGTCGCACCCGGGCGCAAGGCTATAGTGGGCTTGCGGATTGGGAGCTGATTGGTGAGGTGAAGGCCAAGGTCGGGATTCCGATTTTAGGTAATGGTGATATTTTGACGCCCGAGGAGGCGGTCTCGCGGCTGGCGACCTTTGGGGTGGATGGGGTGTTGATTGGCAGGGGAGCTTTGCGCAATCCTTTTATTTTCGAGCAAGCGCAAGCGCTTTGGCAAGGGCAAGAGGTCCCGGTGTTGTGCGAGCAGGCTTACAGTCAATGGATTCTGGAACAAAAAGAGCTGTTATTGGAGCGTTTTCCGCCGCAACAAGCCATGGTGCAAGCGCGAAAGTTTTTAGCCTGGTATTCGTCAGGTTTTGCGCACTCAAGCGAGTTTCGCGCGCGACTCTTTAAGCTCACCGATCCTGAAAGCTTCTGGGTGGAGGCGTTACAGTTTTTTAGGCAAGAGGAGGTTGGGATCCGCAATCTCGCTTACTTGGCTGAGCCGTTCTTGCAAGGGGGCCATGGCTAGCGGTTGTGTGCACCTAGAGTGATTGTCCGGAAGTGCGGCTTGCTGTGCTTGGGCCACTTTGCTTTTGTCGTTCCTTGAAAGCTCTATTTGCTAACTGTGAGGGTTTGAGTTAGCGTATGAGCCAACTTATGGCGTTAAAAATTGGAGTCTTTGATTCGGGGGTCGGCGGTATTACCGTTTTAAGGGAGTTGCAGGCGGTGCATCCGCAGGCGCAATTCGTTTACCTGGGTGATACTGCCCATGTGCCCTACGGGGCGAAAAGCTCCGCACAAATCTTGCGCCTGTCCACTCAGTGCGCCAAAAAGCTCAAGCGTAAGAAAATTGACGCCCTGGTGGTGGCTTGTAATACCGCTTCAAGCCTCGCTTTAGGTGAGATCCAGGCGGTGATGGGGGCGACGCCGGTCTACGGGGTGGTGGAGCCAGGCGTCAGGGCGGCGCTGCGCGCTTATGATCAACAGGCGCCAGCATCAGCGGCGAGCAGCGACAGCGATCGGCCACGGCCGCGACCGATTTTAGTGCTTGCAACCCGTGCCACCGTCTTGAGCCACGCCTATGGCAAGGCTTTTAGGAAGGGCCTGCAGTTTGATCTCGAGCATGAGAAGAGTCGCATAGTGGTGGAGCAAGCTTGTCCTTTGTTGGCGCCGATGATTGAAGAGGGGTGGGTGAAGCACCCTTTGTTGGCTCGGGTGGTCAAAGAATACGTTGCCCCCTATTTGGAGCAGTATGCGCCGGGGGTCGCGCTTTTGGCGTGCACCCATTACCCTTGGATCCAAGAGGTTTTTGAGGCCGCTTTACCGGGCTGGCAGGTGGTGAATTCGGCGCAGGCGGTGGCAGCCGAATTGCAGGGCTTACCGGGGGGGGGGTCCCACGAGCTGGCCCCAGCAGCGGCAAGGGTGCGTAAAAAAAAGCTGCCTGCTTCTTCTCATAACCATCAGGGTCAGCCACCGCAAGTAGAGTGGATTTTCACCGACCCGCAAGCGGTGCCAGCGTTTGCCCAAGAGTGGATTGCAGAAAATCATGCTTTGACCACAACAGCGACCACCCTCAGTACTGCTCCCCTGCCGTCTTGAAGCGAGCAAGAAGCGGGGCTTAGCGCCGCTAGTGTCCTGAGGGTTGGGTTTGTGCGCCGTGAGTTTTTTTCAAGTCGCCTGCCAGACGGATCCGAGCTTCGCGCCGCTGTTGCGCCTCTTTCCAGCGTCTTTGATCGGTTTCCGTCTCGGGGATCAAGGCTGGCACCGGGGTAGGTCTTCCGTGCTCGTTTAAGGCGACAAAAGTGGTGTAAGCCGTCGAGGTGTGGGTCATTTCTCCGGTGAGGGGGTTTTCCGAGTCGACCCGCACGCCCACTTCCATGGAGGTGTGTGACGCAAAATTGACGCAGGCCTTAATGTGCACGACAAAGCCTAGTTTCACGGGTGCTAGAAAGTGCAGGGCATCGATTGAGGCGGTCACGACGATTTGTCTGGCATGACGGCCTGCGGCGATCGCTGCTGCAATATCAATCCAGCACATCACAGTGCCACCGAAGATTGTCCCAAGCTGGTTGGTGTCGGAGGGTAAGACGAGTTGGGTCATAATGACGGCAGATTGTGCCGGGGTTTTGGCTTGTGGGGTGAGTAAAGGCGTCACGAAGGGGGATGGCGTCAAAGGAACGGCAGGGGGTGGGGGGTGTTTTGAACTCACTCTTGGAGTCTACTTGCTTTTCCCGCGAGATTCGAGTGAAATTCACTTGAAGTTTTTCTACACATACCTTTATATTTATAAGTATGGAGGGGGAATGGAAGTCTCCGAAAATCAGTTTAGTCTCACCGGTCAGCCCTTATTGCAGCAAATCATCACTTTTACAGGCCTCAACCCGTCTTGGGTGAAGCAGGAATTGGACCTAGTTCTTGAGGAGTATGGGGACGACGTTGGTCAAGGGCCAGAGAAACTCACCTTAGCTCAATTAAGAGAGGTCCTTGTTGCTTTCTTAGAGACAACCCAATCAGATTTGATAGAAAAAGGTGTTATCGTCGAAGAAGAAGCCTACGTCAAGCTGCGTTAGGTGGAGAATCTTGGCGGTGAAGTCTACGAAAGTCCAGTAGGCCTCAGGCGGATTACCTGAGGCTTGGGTTTCTCGGCTGATTTGAGGCAAGGCAAGCGGCGGGTGCTGCAAGAAAAACAGTACACGAGGTGGCGGCAGCGGTAGGAAAACAACCAGGGGCTGGAGCGAGCCCCTTTTTTGGCGCTAGTTGGGTCAAAAAAAAGGCGCAGTTTGGCAATTTTTGATCAAAAGTCTTGGTCAAAAGTTTGAGTCAAAAGTCTGAGTCAAAAGTTTGGATGCAAAAAACAGCCTTCTCTGCTCGCGCAGCAGCAGGAGAGGCCGTGGTCGACGAGAAAGGTCTTAAAACTATGGAGAGAACAAGCATGGGCAGTGAGCGGCAACTCGGGATTCAGTGGGGCGGGTCTGGGGCGTCTTCGTCACCGTTGGGCGACAGGCGGGCGGGAGCTTGGCAGGGGCGTCAAATTCCTGATCATCTGATTCAGCCTGAGGTGGTGGGCTTTAATGCCAACTATATCCCCAACCCGATTGTGATTGAGCAAACCCCTCGCGGCGAAAGGCAGTATGATATTTACTCTCGCCTGCTGCTCGATCGTATTTTGTTTTTAGGAACGGAAATTAACGACACGGTGGCAAACCTCTTAGTCGCCCAGTTGTTCTTTCTAGAGTCCTCGGATCCCGATAAAGACGTGCACCTTTATATCAATTCACCAGGCGGTTCGGTCTATGCCGGCTTAGGGATTTACGACGTCATGCAGTATATTAAGAGTGATGTGAGAACCTATTGTATTGGGATGGCGGCGTCGATGGGGGCGTTGCTTTTGGCATCAGGCGCCCATGGCAAGCGCTTTAGTTTACCGCACAGTCGCATTATGATTCATCAGCCGCTGGGCGGGGCCAAGGGCCAGGCTTCGGATATTGAAATTCAGGCCCGTGAGATTCTCTTCTTAAAAGATCGCTTAAATCACATTCTCGCGCAACATTCGGGCAAAGAGCTCGAGCAGGTGAAAAAAGATACCGATCGTGACAATTACTTGTCGGCGGCGGATGCGGTGACTTATGGGCTGATTGATAAGGTGGTCGAGAAAAACGGCACGCTTTGAGGCTGCAATGACTAGGCGGCAGGGAGCTTAAAAGAGCGCGCGCATGCGTGTCGTCTTTAGGGTGTCGTGGGGCAGTGGAGGCAGTGTTTGGGTTTTTTTCGGTCATTTTGACGGGCTGAGCAACGAAGTGAAAAAAGGAAGATAGACACTATGGATGGAAAAAAATACGGCGAAGGGTTCGGTAATCTCTGTTGTTCCTTTTGTGGGAAAAACCAGCGTGAGGTGAAAAAGCTGATTGCAGGCCCAACGGTGTACATCTGCGACGAATGTATCGAGCTTTGTAACGATATTATCGTGGAGGAGGGGCAAAAAGACTCTCCTAAGGGAGCTTCGCAGCAAATCCCCAAGCCGCTTGAGATTAAAAACACCCTGGATCAGTACGTGATTGGTCAAGAACGGGCCAAGCGGGTGCTTTCGGTGGCAGTTTATAACCATTATAAGCGCATTCAAAATCAAACTGAGAAGAAAGGTCGCGACGGTAAAGACGGTCTTGAGTTGCAAAAGAGCAACATTTTACTCATCGGGCCCACCGGTTCCGGCAAAACGCTGTTGGCTCAGACCTTGGCTAAACTCCTCAACGTGCCGTTTGCGATGGCCGATGCCACCACCTTAACCGAAGCAGGTTACGTCGGGGAAGATGTTGAAAACATTATCTTAAACTTGCTGCAAAGCTGTGACAACAATGTGGAACGAGCCCAACGGGGGATCGTTTATATTGATGAAGTCGACAAGATCAGCCGCAAAAGTGAAAATCCCTCCATCACGCGCGACGTCAGTGGTGAGGGAGTGCAACAGGCCTTACTGAAGATTATTGAAGGGACGGTGGCCAACATTCCTCCCAAAGGGGGGCGTAAGCACCCGCAGCAGGAGTTCGTGCAAGTTGATACCTCCAATATCTTGTTCATTTGCGGTGGCGCTTTCGTAGGCTTAGATAAAATGGTGGCCTTGCGCAAGGGAAAAAGAAGCCTGGGGTTGCATGCCAATATCAATTCGCGCGCCGATGAAAACATCTCGCAGTTGTTGGCCCAAGTGGAGCCCGAGGATTTGATCAAATTCGGGCTGATTCCTGAGTTTATTGGCCGCTTACCCGTGATTGCCACCTTAGAGGAGCTCAACGAGAAGGCCTTAGTGGAGATTTTAACGCAGCCGCGCAATGCCTTGGTCAAGCAATATGCCAAGCTTTTTGAGTATGATAACGTCCAGTTAGAGTTTGAAGAGAACGCGCTGACAGCGATTGCCAAAGAAGCGATTAAGCGTAATACCGGAGCCCGGGGGTTGCGGGCTATTTTAGAGCAGTCGATGCTCGAGGTCATGTATGATTTACCGGCAAAAGCGCACGTGAAAAAGTGCATTGTCACCCAAAACACCGTGCTCAAAGGTGAGCGCCCGTTACTCTTGTTGGCGGATGGTTCGGTGGAACCACTCGACAAAAATGCTGATGGGCAAAAAATTGATATCCCGGCAGCCAGCAGCGGACCTAGTTTGCAGCCCAAGAAAGCGGAAAGTGCTTAGCAAAGGGGGGTTGCCGCTTTTGACGAACTAAGAGATGATGTTGAAGAGTGAGCGAACAACCTAAAACAACAACGCCGACACCTCAGCCTAAGCTTTTTGCCTCTCCTCTTGCTCTCTCTCTTGTGTTTTAGCTCATCATGGTTTTGTTTGCGGGTTTTTTGCTCTTCTCTTGCATCTTTATTTCTTGCCCAAGCCTTAGCATTTAATTTCAAAAAGGAGCACAGTGCGAATGAGTTATTCCAAAAGTGAAGCGAATCGGAAAACGGGCAAGTTGACCGTCCCTTTGTTGCCGCTGCGCGACGTGATTATTTTCCCGCACATGGTGGTGCCTCTTTTCGTCGGTCGGGAAAAATCGATTAACGCCTTAGAAGAATGCGTCAATCGCAAATTAGATCTCTTTTTAGTCGCCCAAAAGCAAGCCACCACGGTGAGTCCTGGAGAAGAGGACATCTTTCAAGTGGGTACCTTGGGGACGATTTTGCAGATTCTGCGTTTACCCGATAACACCGTGAAAGTATTGATTGAAGGCAAAAAGCGGGCGAAGATTCACCGCTATTTTGAGACCGATCGTATGATCCTCGCTGAGGTGGAAGAGCTGAATGACGTGCTGGAGAGTTCCGTGGAGCTTGAGGCTTTGATGCGCTCGCTGAAGGCTACTTTTGAGAATTACGTCAAACTCAACAAACGCATTCCGCCTGAGATGCTGATGAGCGTGAATACTCTTGAAGACCCCTCGCGCTTGGCTGATTTAATCGTTGCGCACTTGAATTTGAAGTTAGAAGACAAGCAAAACATTTTGGAGGTCTCTGATCCAGCCAAGCGGCTGGAGAAGTTGCTGAACTTGATGCAAGGCGAGATTGAGATTTTGCAAGTGGAGCGGCGGATTCGCTCGCGGGTGAAGAAGCAAATGGAGCGCTCGCAAAAAGAATACTATCTCAACGAGCAGATGCAAGCGATCCAAAAGGAGCTAGGGGAAAAAGACGAGTTTAAGGCGGAATTGCAAGCCATTGAGCGGCAGATTCGGGCCAAAGTGATGAGCAAGGAGTGCAAGGACAAGGTCACCCGCGAGTTAAAGAAGTTAAAGATGATGTCACCGATGTCTGCTGAGGCCACGGTGGTGCGAAACTATATTGATTGGCTGATTTGTCTCCCTTGGGGCGAGCACACGCAAGATCGTAATGACTTAAAGTTGGCAGCGGAGGTCTTAGAAGAAGACCATTATGGTTTAGAGGAAGTGAAGGAGCGAATTTTAGAGTATCTCGCGGTGCGGGTGCTGACTAATCACTCCAAAGGCCAGATTCTTTGTTTTGCAGGCCCACCTGGCGTTGGCAAGACCTCGCTTGCCAAATCAATTGCCAAGGCTTTGAATAAAAAGTTTGTGCGCTGTTCGCTAGGCGGGATTCGCGATGAGGCTGAGATTCGGGGTCATCGCCGCACTTATGTTGGGGCTTTACCAGGCAAGATCATTCAATCACTGAAGAAGGCCGGTTCTTCGAACCCGGTTTTTTTACTCGATGAAGTGGATAAGATGAGCATGGATTTTCGCGGCGATCCCTCCTCCGCTTTGCTTGAGGTGCTTGATCCTGAGCAAAATCTGGCGTTTGGCGATCATTACTTAGAGGTCGATTACGATCTCTCGCAAGTCTTGTTTGTCTTAACCGCCAATTCCTTGCATGGCTTGCCTCGTCCGCTGCTGGACCGCATGGAGGTGATCACGATTGCAGGCTATACCGAAGTCGAAAAGTTCAATATCGCGAAAAAGTACCTCGTCTTAAAGCAACTGGAGGCTCATGGCCTGAAGCCCAGTAACCTTGAGATTCCCGATGCGACGATGAAAGAGCTGATTCGTAACTATACCCGCGAAGCTGGAGTCAGAAACCTGGAGCGGATGATTGCCACGTTGGCGCGCAAGACGGCAAAAAAACTGGTGGAAGGTCATTTAAGAGAGCCTGCGGCGACCTGGCAGGAGCCGGTCGGGTTGAGCAAAACCCGCAAGCGGCGGGCGGGAGTGCGAGCGAGTGAAGGTGACACCCCGGCGCTGATCAATTGGGAGCAGGCTTTAGCGTTAAAGCCACCGCTGGTGATTGCCTCGCACGAGCTTGAGGAGCTTTTAGGGCCTGCTAAATACTTGTCTAATCGGCTGGAGAATCAAAACGAAATCGGCTTGACCAACGGCTTAGCCTATACGGAAGTGGGCGGCGAGATACTGCAAATTGAGGTCACGGTGATGCCGGGTAAGGGGCAAATCAAAATCACTGGTAAGCTCGGGGATGTGATGCAGGAGTCGGCTGCCACTGCGATGAGTTACGTGCGCTCGCGTGCTTTGTTGCTGGGGTTGGATAAGGATTTTTATCAGCACATCGACATTCATTTGCATGTGCCAGAAGGGGCGGTGCCGAAGGATGGTCCTTCAGCCGGGATCACGATGGCCACGGCGATTACCAGCGCCTTGTTACAAATTCCGGTTAAGCGTGAGATTGCCATGACCGGTGAGATCACTTTGCGTGGGCGAGTGTTGCCGATTGGTGGCTTGAAAGAAAAGCTGCTAGCTGCAAAAATCGCTGATATCAAGCAGGTGTTGATCCCAAGTCAAAATGTGCCTGACTTGAAAAAAGTCTCAGCTGAGATCTTAGAGGGAATGGCCATCATCCCGGTTGATCATGCCGATCAGGTGTTGCGCATCGCGCTGGTGCTGGCGCATCCAGAAGAGTTTCTAGTGGCACGCGGCTCGGACACTCTGCCGTTACCACCGCCAGTCGAGTTGGTGCGTGAGGAAGTGAAAGTGCCGACCCACGACGGAGCGGTGAAGCACTAACTTGAAGGGGATGGGTGGCGGCGCGAGCAGGTGTCTTTGCGGAGGCAACGTCGCTGGTTGCACTTACGGCTTCGCATCAACGGTCTTTTTTGTCAGGTGGCGTTCAAGGGTCATGTCCGAAGCAGTAACCCGAGTCCAGTGACCCGAGGAATGACTCGCCTTCAAGTCGGTAGGGGCTTTGCTTGCTTTTTCGCGCTTTTTCTAAGCTCTTTATCATCGCCTGATTCAGAGTCTCTTACGCCGGACGATTGCGGCAGCGCGCGCGCTCAAAAACAACCCCTGACTGGAGTAAAAAGCCGTTTTGAGAAGGTTTCAAGCGGCGAGGTGGTGGCTGCCCTGCTAACTCACCGCACCTACCCAAAAAATTCAACCCGCGTCACGGTGCTGGGTCGATTTTTTGGGTCAGGAGGGTAAGCAAACTAAAAAAAAAAGAAACCCGATGGGGCTGCTTGCGTCCCTTAGGGTGCAGTTAAGTCAAAGCGATCGAGGTTCATGACCTTGTTCCAGGCTGCCACAAAGTCGGTGGCAAACTTCTGGTTGCCATCTTGAGCCGCGTAAACCTCAGCTAACGCTCTGAGTTCCGCGTGCGAGCCGAAAATCAGATCCACCGGGGTGCCCGTCCACTTCACTGCTCCTGTTTTGTAGTCTAGGCCCTCAAAAAGCCCCGCTTGGGTCGTAGACGGTTGCCAGTGGGTCGACATATCTAGCAGTTCGACAAAAAAGTCGTTACTTAAGCGCCCCGGATGTTTCGTCCAAACTCCGTGCTGGGATTGTCCGGCATTGGCGTTCAGTACGCGCAGGCCTCCGACCAGCACGGTCATCTCAGGCACGCTTAAGCGCAAGAGTTTGGCGCGCTCGACTAGCATCTCTGTGGGAGAAAGCTTGCTAGCGGTGACGTCATAATAGTTACGAAACCCATCGGCTTTCGGCTCCAGCACGGCAAAAGAAGCCACATCGGTTTGCGCTTGCGTGGCATCGACTCGCCCCGGCTTAAAATCTACCCGCAAGTCGGGCAAGCCTCCTGCTCGGGCTGCTTGCTCAATAGCCACGGCGCCACCTAGGACGATCAAATCCGCAAGTGAAACTTTTTTGTGGCGGGTGCGCTGGAATTGCGCTTGCAGGCGCTCTAAACCAGCGAGAGTCTGGGCCCGTTCTGCGGGGTCATTGACTGGCCAGTCTTTCTGGGGGGCAAGCCTGAGCCTGGCACCGTTAGCGCCTCCGCGCCAATCCGTACCACGAAAGCTTGCGGCCGCCGCCCAAGCGGTGCGAATCAGACAGGCGGGCTTGAGCTCGGTTGCAGCAGCGAGGATGGCTTTTTTCAGCTGGGCAAGCTCGCTTGCCGTGAGCGGCTGATGGGGAGTAGGCAGCGGCAAGGGGTCTTGCCACAAGAAGGACGCTTGGGGGACGTCGGCTCCGAGATAGCGACTTTTTGGGCCCAAGTCGCGGTGCGTGAGTTTAAACCAGGCCTTGGCAAAAGCGAGTTGAAATTCACGCGGGTCCTTATGGAAACGCTGAGCAATCAGCTGATACTGCGGATCCATTTTTAGGGCTAAGTCGGTGGTGAACATGATGGGAGCATGCCTGAGGCTGGGGTCGTGGGCGTCAGGCACCAGGCTTGCGCCTGCGCCGTTTTTCGGGATCCACTGGGTGGCGCCTGCCGGACTTTTGGTTTGCTCCCAGTCAAAAGCGAAGAGATTGTCCAGGTACTGGGTGGTAAAACGGGTAGGGCTTGCGGACCAGGCCCCTTCCAGTCCGCTTGACACGGTGTCTTTGCCGTGACCAGGCCCTGGGCAGTGGTTTTTCCAGCCGAGGCCCTGGGCTTCCAAGGGGGCGCCTGCTGGAGCCGCACCCAAGCAATCGGCTTTACCGTTGCCGTGGGCTTTACCGAAGGTGTGACCGCCTGCAATCAGGGCAACGGTCTCTTCGTCGTTCATCGCCATGCGAGCAAAAGTTTCCCGAATGTCGCGTGCCGCGGCTAAAGGATCAGGATTGCCGCCGGGGCCCTCAGGATTGACATAAATCAGGCCCATTTGCACCGCAGCCAACGGCTTTTCTAAGGTGCGGTCTTCCTGGTAACGCTCACTGGCGAGCCAAGTGTGCTCAGGTCCCCAGTAAGTCCAATCCGCTTCCCAGTCGTCCTCCCGGCCGCCCGCAAAACCCAAGGTCTGAAAACCCATTGATTCTAAAGCCACATTGCCTGCCAGCACGATCAAATCCGCCCAGGAGAGTTGCGCGCCGTATTTTGCTTTAATCGGCCAGAGTAAGCGGCGGGCTTTATCCAAGTTCACGTTATCAGGCCAGCTGTTGAGCGGCTCAAAGCGTTGTTGCGCATGTCCTGCCCCACCCCGACCATCTTGAATGCGGTAGGTGCCAGCACTGTGCCAGGCCATGCGAATGAAAAAAGGAGCATAGGTGCCGTAATCAGCAGGCCACCAGTCTTGCGAGTGGGTTAAGACTGCCGTCAGGTCTGCTTTCAGTTGATGGAGATTGAGCTTCTTAAAGTGAGTCGCATAATCGTAGTGAGCTCCCCTCGGATTGCTGCTGGCTGCAGGCTGTCGCAAGACCGAAAGATCCAGCCGTTTTGGCCACCAAAACTGAAGGCTTGCGCCCGCTTGGCTTAAAGACGGGTTGTTGGCGGCGGATTCCTCCGCGCCGGCAGTAGCAGCGGAGTGCGCAAAAATTAGGGCCAACATTAGGGGCAACATCAGGGGTACGCGGACGAGCAGCAGCCGCGTCAGGCGAGCGCGGGCTTGAGTTCTGGCACCGCTTAAAGGCAAAGTTTGGGTTTTGAGAGGCTGAGGTTTCATGGGTGGCGGACCTTTCGTTGGGTAAGGGTGGTTTGCTGGCTAACGGTCTCACTCGCGCAGGGGCCGGGGAGGGGGTTGCTACGGATCGGTGTGCACGCTGGGCCCCTTGTCAAAATTGCGAACCAAGCACCGGGACGACGACCGCCGCGAATCGAGAGCAAGCAGGGAGCGTACGTGCGGTCTCTCTTGCTTGTTCCTGAGCGCATGCTCATCAGTTTCCTTCTCTTTTGATTGGAGCATGACTGGCTGGCGGGTGTAAATGACATTATTGCTGCTGCTAGTCTTTTGCTGCTTGGTCGGCGTCGCTTGTGGGAGCAGGCACAAAGTGATCAGGCAGAACAAAAAAGGGGAGGAGTGAGGGAGGCCAGTTGACGGCATTTTTTTGCTTTTAAAGAGTAAAATGCATGACCGCCAGCACCAGGGTTTGCAAAAGTACTTCGCGGCTAGCAAGCGCGCTGGTGATTCGCACCTCGGGCCCCCAAGCGAGACGATCTGAGTAAGCAAAGTCATAGGCAACCCTGAGACCTAAAGCGGCGCAAAAAAAACTAAAAGAGCGGTTTTGCAAGTCAGAAAAAAGCGGATTACTGGGAGCTGCGAGAAAAGCATAGCGAAGCAGGCCTAAGGTGACGCCTAGGCTGAGAGGCCGCAGCGAGCGAAAGTCAGGCGCGTGCGTGAGTGTTGGGGAGTCTGCGGGCAAAAAAGGATGGAAGCTCAAGTCAGCAAGCCACCCATCAAGCACGAGTGAGGCGCCTGGCAAGGCTGCGGAGGAGGGGGAAAAGCGCAGGTTTGGAAAAAAAGAGCCTGAAACCCCAAGCTCAAGCGTTGCAGTGGGACGATAAGCGACTCGCAACCCGATTGCGGTTCCGCTTTGGTTTTGAAATCCGGCTAAATAGCTTAAACCGAGGCCCAAAGCGCCGGAGACTTCAAAGGGGTGGGAGGCGGCGGACGTTGAAGGCCTCGGCTCCTGCAGCGGGGTGCCATCCGCGTGCAAGCGTGCGGGTGCGATAATTTGGGTGGTGAGTAAAACGAGGGCCAGAGTCAAAGCCAGAGCCAAAGACGCTCGGGCGCGCTGGTAAGAGAAGAGGGGGACGGGCGTGGGCGTGGGGTTTTGCATGGGAAAGCCTGGGGGACCTTTCGTGGGTTGATGGGTCTTCAAGGGGGGGGGGTGGATGCGGTTTACTTGAGTCACCGCAGGGCTTGAGGGAGTCTAAGGGGAGCCTTCTCAGAAGTGACTGAGTGTCTTGCTGTGAGGCTGACCATGGGGCAGCGCCCCTGACGTTGCCCTCATATCTGCTACACAGCCACTCATCTGCTGCTTGTTCATCATAATAGGAAACCGGGCTCGGAGACAAGGGTAGGAAAGCAGGCGGGAAGAAATTGGGAAGAACCTGGGAAGTCCGAGGAAAAAAAAGAGCAGGCCAAAACGGAGGAGGCTGAAGTCTTCAGGGAGGGGAGCGAGAGAGCTTAGGCCTATTCGTGGCTGAGAAAAAGGACGGGGATCTCAATTCTGCTTGACCTGGTAGCCAAGGTCGTCTATCTTTCAGTTTCTTGCTCAATTTTTAGTGCTTTGCTCTCCGTTTATGGCATTCTAAAAGCCTCAAAAGGGGCCTCAAAAAAGACGAAGAGAAAAGAGTGAAGTGGTCTCGCAGGGTTTACTCGCGAATTTTGCTCGTGGGTTCTTCTCGTTTGATAAAAGTAAAAAAGTTTGCTAGAGAGATTACCAGCTTGAGTAAAAAAATTTTGTAGGTTCTGCTAGTTTTTTTGACGTTAAAAAGCCTTACTGAAAGGATCCCAGTTCATGCCAACGATTAATCAGCTGATTCGCAGAGGTCGCTCCGACAAGCAGTGGAAAACCAAGTCTCCTGCTTTGCAGAGTTGTCCTCAGCGCCGTGGTGTCTGCACCCGTGTCTACACCACTACTCCTAAAAAACCTAACTCCGCCTTACGGAAGGTTTGCCGCGTTCGTTTGACGAACGGTTATGAAGTGACGTCTTACATCCCAGGCGTGGGTCACAATCTGCAGGAACACTCGATTGTTTTGATTCGTGGCGGCAGGGTGAAGGATTTGCCAGGGGTTCGTTACCACACGGTTCGTGGAACGCTGGACGCTCAAGGGGTGGTGAATCGCAAACAGAGTCGTTCCAAATATGGGACTAAAAAGACAACAGCAGCTGCAGGGGCGGCTAAGTAAGTTTCAACGCAGTGAGGTAAGTGAGTTATGGGCCGAAAAAGTTTCATTCGAAAACGCGAGATTCTTCCTGATCCTAAGTTCAATGACGTGGTGGTCGCTAAGTTCGTCAGCAGCCTTTTAAAAGAGGGCAAAAAGTCGACGGCTGAGTCCATTTTTTACCATTGCGTAGACGTGATTCAGTCGCGCACGGGTGAGGATGGTTTGAAGATTTTTAAGAAGGCCTTAGAAAATGCTAAGCCGCTCTTAGAAGTCAAGTCGCGCCGAGTAGGTGGTGCCACCTACCAGGTACCCATTGAAGTGAAGCCTGCGCGCCGGCAATCGTTAGCCTCGCGTTGGCTGATTGACTCAGCACGAGGTAGGCCTGAACATTCGATGTCTGAGCGCTTAGCTGCTGAAATGATTGAAGCCTCCAATGGTCGAGGCGGCGCGATGAAAAAGCGTGAAGATGTTCACAAAATGGCGGAAGCCAATAAGGCTTTCGCTCATTATCGATGGTAACTGAGTCTGCCTTAGCCGAAAAAGAGCTTCTCAAGACTCGAAATATCGGTATTATCGCTCACATTGACGCTGGTAAAACAACGACGACTGAGCGCATCCTCTTCTATAGTGGAAAAACCCATAAAGTAGGCGAAGTGCATGAGGGAACGACCGTCATGGACTGGATGCCGCAGGAGCAGGAGCGGGGAATAACAATCACCTCAGCTGCAACCACCTGTTATTGGGACGGCTTTCGCATTAATCTCATTGATACTCCGGGGCATGTCGATTTCACGATTGAAGTGGAGCGCTCGTTACGAGTGTTAGACGGTGCGGTGGCGGTTTTTTGTGCCGTAGGCGGTGTTGAGCCGCAGTCTGAGACGGTTTGGCGGCAAGCCAATAAGTACCAGGTGCCACGAATTGCTTTTGTCAATAAGATGGACCGCGTGGGGGCGCAATTTCGTGGCGTGGTGCGGCAGATAGAAGAGCGCTTAGGGGCGCATCCGCTGGTAATCCAGTTGCCGTGGGGAGAAGGCGAGACCTTTCAAGGCATCATTGATCTCATTGAAATGAAGCTGATTCGCTGGGAGTCGGAGAAAGTGGACTCCGCCTTTGTGCTCGAGAGCGTGCCTAGCGATTGGCAGCAAGAGGCGCAACAAGCCAGAGACGACCTAATGGAGCAGATTGCTTCGTTGGAAGAAAGTTTGACGGATGCTTATTTAGCCAGTGGCGCGCTGACGGTGAGTCAAGCCTACCAGGGTTTGCGCTCTCTTTGTTTAGCGGGCAAAGGGGTCCCTGTCCTCTGCGGGGCGAGTTTTAAGAATAAAGGCGTGCAGTTGTTGTTAGATGCGGTGACACGCTACCTACCCTCACCTTTAGATCAATTGCCGGTACGCGGGATGCGTCCTGATGATTTAGCGCAGGTTGAGGTGCGCAAGCCTGAGCTGGATGAGCCTTTTGCGGCACTGGCTTTTAAGGTCATGAGTGATTCGTTTACCGGCAATTTAACTTATTTCCGGGTGTATTCGGGCAAAGCCCGGGTGGGACAGACTGTTTTTAATGCTAGCAAGGGTAAGCGCGAACGGTTGGGGCGCATTCTCCAAATGAGTGCCAATCGGCGCGAAGAAAAAGAAACGGTCCAGGTGGGAGAGATTGTGGCAGCCGTCGGGCTGAGGTTCACCACGACGGGTGATACCTTGTGCGATGAGTCGGCGCCTTTATTGCTGGAAAAGATTGATTTTCCCGAGCCGGTGATCGCCATTGCCGTTGAGCCTAAAACTAAGGGTGATCAAGAGAAATTGGAGTTGGCGCTGGTGCGGCTTGCGGCGGAGGATCCTTCCTTTCGGGTGGAAGTCAATGAGGATACCGGTCAGACCTTGCTCAGTGGAATGGGCGAGTTGCATCTAGAGATTATCGTCGATCGCATGAAGCGCGAGTTTAAGGTGGAGGCCAATGTCGGTCGGCCGCAAGTCTCCTATAAGGAAACGCTCAGGAGTACTGGGGTCGGTGAGGGGCAGTTTGCCAGGCCAGCTGGGTTAGCTTCCGGTCGAGCGCAATTTGGGCACTGCGTGATTGAGTTGCGCCCTGCCCAGCGCGGCAAGGGTTATCTTTTTAAAAATCAGCTCGCCTTATCGGTGATTCCGGCGGTTTTTGTGGCGGCCATTGAACAAGGCATTCGCGAGGTCATGCTAGGCGGGATTCTGGCGGGTTATCCGGTGGTTGACGTCGAGGCGACCTTAACGGGTGGCAGTTTTCGTGAAGAAGAGGCGACTGAGGCGGCCTACAAGATTGCAGCCTCGATGGCTTTTCGTGAGGCGGTTGCAAAGGCCAGTCCGGCGATTTTAGAACCGTTGATGAGTGCTGAGGTGGTGAGCCCGGAAGATTACATGGGTGGGGTGATTGCCGATTTGAGTAGTCGACGGGGTAAGATCCTGGAAATGACCCAGCGGGGCGATTTGCGAGTGATTCGCGCCAGCGTACCCTTGATGACGATGTTTGGCTATTCCACTCAGTTGCGCTCACTCTCTCAGGGGCGAGCAAGTTATAGTATGGAGTTTGCCCACTATGAAGTGGTGCCGCCGCAGATTGAACAAGAGATCAAGGTAAAAGCCGGGGTGTTAGTCCTTTAGCGCTTCAAAGGTGCCTTGAATCCGGCAATAGACAATGACGCGTAAGCGAAGCTTGTTTTTTCGGTGGAACGGTGTTAGGGTCCAAAAGCTAAAAAAATCTGCTCCAAAAAGATTGCCTGCCTGCATTAACATCCATTCGCAAGCAGGGGAACTTTTGCAAGCACATCGATTCCACTTCGCACGGCAGGCGGCCCGTTCACAGTGTTGGGCTGAGACGTTGCTAGCGGTGGGGCGAGGGTGTGGAGCAAACTAGGGAGTAAGGGTCAGCGCAAAAAATCGGCACAGCAGGCCAGTGAGTAAGGACAAAGAGGCTTCTCAAAGGGCTTGTAGGTGATGCCTGCGTTGGTGGTTGCTCTTTTATCAATCAGAAAGGGATGAGTTATGGCTACTGTTGAGCACAAGATCAGAATTAAGTTAAAAGCATTTGACCACCGGGTTTTGGATCAATCGGTGTGGGAAATCGTGAACACCGCGCGCCGCACTGGTGCTAAAGTGCGAGGTCCGATTCCTTTACCGACCGTGATTAACCGTTACTGCGTGTTGCGTTCACCGCACGTTGATAAAAAGTCGCGCGAGGCCTTTGAAGTGAGAACTCACAAGCGCTTACTAGATATTTTAGAGCCCACTCAACAGACGGTCGATTCCCTGATGAAACTTGATTTATCCGCTGGGGTTGATGTGGAAATTAAGTCCTAGGTTCCCTAACTCTGAGCGGATTCTACTGGGTTCAGGGCATGTCAAGCTGATTTTGTAGGTGAACGAGCTTGCTCAAGAGAAGAGTTATCAAGGTCTGAATCGGTCGCCCACGACCGCTTCAGACCTTTTTTTTGCCTGCAGGCAGGCGTGCTGAGGAGTGCAAGCGAGAAAAATGCGATTTTTAGCTTTTTCTCCTTGAAATAAGAGTTCAGGTTCGCTAATGATCAGGTCTTAACCGTAAAAAAGAAGTTTGAGCGTCAAATCCTCAGCTTCGTTAGGAAGTGAAACTCCTTGCTGCATGTCCTAGTTTTTGTAGGAACCTCTTACAAGAGAGTTTCTGCGAGAAGAGCTTGAAATCTGAGCTTTAAAAACTGGATAGAAGAGACTAAAAAAAGTCTCATGGGTCTATTAAAAGTCCGCTCCGGTGAGCGGTCATTTTCTGATCATTGGCCAGTTTTGGGACATCCCAGCAGGAAAGTCACTTTCTAAAAATAGTCACATGAAAGCATCCGCGCCTTATATCGCTCTTCGCCACCAGGAATCCTGTTTGCTAGGGATCCCTCAGGGGTTTGTGTCCTTGAGTAGAAGAGTTTTAGAAGGTGTTTATAATGAGCGCGGTGATGCTGTGGAGATGTCAATATGAATCAATCGTCTGAAGTTCCCGAAACCAATCTAGAGTCCTCCTCTTCGTCGCAAGAAGCGGTTGAAGCGGCGGCAGCACCTGCAGCAGATGTTGTCGCTCAAAAGCTCAATCGTTCTGCCCAGTGGAAAAAGCAGCCCCGTCAACCTGTGGCCATCACACAAGGCCGGGGTGGCATTTTAGGGATGAAAGCCGGGATGACCCAAGTTTACGGTGAAAAGGGCAACGCCATCGCCGTAACGGTGATCGATTTAAAGCCCTGCGTGATTACACAGCTAAAGCAGAAGGCGGATAATGGTTACACGGCTATTCAAGTCGGTTTTTTAGAGAAAAAACAAAAGCAAGCGACTTTGCCAGAGCAGGGGCACGCGGATCAGGCTGAAGCCTTCGGTTTTTATCACTATCATGAGTTTCGTTTGGCCGATGACGCCTCGCTGGATGCCTTTCAGGTGGGTCAAGTGCTTTCGCCTGAGTTTTTGAAAGTCGGCGACTTTGTGGATCTCACGGCAGTGAGCAAAGGGAAGGGTTTTCAAGGCGGGATGAAGCGTTATCACATGGCAGGCGGTATGAAGACGCACGGAGCTTCCTTGTCCCATCGTTCACTTGGATCGATTGGGAATCGCGCTGATCCAGGAAAGTGCTTTAAGAACAAGAAAATGGCCGGGCAAATGGGGAATCGCCAGGTGACGTTGCAGAACTTGAAGGTGATCAAGGTTGACGTTGAAAATCAGTTACTGTTGGTGCATGGAAGCGTTCCAGGGGCACGCAGTGGCATTGTGACGGTGCAGCGTACCGTTAAAAATACAGGTTAATTTATGCCAATTTTAGAAGTGATGAATCAGGAAAAGAAGCTGGTAGGCACCTTAGAGCTTCGCGATGAAGTGTTTGGCGCGAAAGTGAACGTTCCGCTCGTGCACCAGGTACTGAAGGCGCAGCTTGCGGGGCGCAGAAGAGGAACTGCCAAGACCAAGACTAAATCAGAAGTGCGCGGGGGCGGCCGTAAGCCATTTAAGCAAAAGGGAACTGGGAATGCGAGACAGGGGTCGATTCGCTCGCCGTTACAGCCAGGCGGCGGTCAGACTTTCGGGCCAGTGCCTCGCTCTTATGCGCAAGCGACTCCTAAGGAGATGATGCGCGGTGCTTTGAGGTCAGCTTTATCAGATCGTTTAGCCTCGAAAAGACTGTTGATTCTGGAGGATTTTGAGCTGGAAGGGATTGCGACCAAGAAGTTGCATCACATCTTGAAGGAGCAGTTACAGGTCGATCAGGTCTTGATCGTTGACGATCATAATCGGCATTTGGAGCTCTCTGGTCGTAACTTGCCGAGAGTCAAAGTATTGAGAACCGAAGGGCTGAATGTCTATGACATTATCCGCAACGAGTGGATTGTCTTGACGAAGCGCGCTGCACAAACCGTGGATGCCAAGCTTGCTTTGGCTTCTCACAAGGAGTAACTGATAATGCGAACTATTTATGAGGTGATCAAGCGTCCCTTGCAGACTGAAAAAGTCATCGTGCAAACCACTCTGGGGAACCAGGTGTCTTTTGAAGTTGGTTTTAATGCGAACAAGCAGGAAATTCGCGATGCCGTGACCCGACTTTTTGACGTCAAGGTAGAAAAGGTACGAACCCTGATTGTGCATGGTAAAGTTAAGCGCGTGGGTGGGTCTCCGGTGCAGCGGCCCAACTGGAAAAAGGCGATCGTGACGCTTGCAGCCGGTCAAAAAATCGATTTTCATAAAGTAGGATAACATCATGGCAATTCAATCCTTTAAGCCTAAGACTCCTTCGCAACGTTACAAAAATGTAGCTGATTTCTCGGTGCTGACACCGAAAAAGAAGCAGCCTAAGAAGCCTCGTTGTCTCACGCAAAGTCTTTCCAAGACCGGTGGTCGTAACCAGTTAGGGAAAATGACGGTGCGCCACATTGGCGGCGGTCACAAGCGCAAGTACCGCGTGATCGATTTTATGAGAGATAAGAAGGAGATTCCTGCGAAAGTAGCTTCGTTGGAATACGATCCTAACCGTACTGCCTACATTGCGTTGTTGAACTATAAAGACGGCGAAAAGCGTTACATCTTGGCTCCCTTGCAGTTAAAGGTCGGAGATTCGGTGGTGGCCAGTGACACGGCAGACATTAAGCCTGGCAATCATTTGGCGCTATCGGTGATCCCGGTAGGGACCCTGATTCACAATATTGAAAATGAGCCTGGAAAGGGCGGACAAATTGCCCGCTCGGCGGGTAATTATGCCCAGCTGATGGCCAAGGAAAGTGAATACTGCCAAGTCAAGATGCCTAGCGGTGAAATTCGCTTGCTGCATGCCCGTTGTCGTGCTTCCATTGGGCAATTATCCAATACCGATCATGAAAACATCAGTTTAGGGAAGGCGGGGCGAAATCGCTGGCTTGGGGTGAGGCCCACTAACCGAGGGGTTTCTATGAATCCGATCGATCATCCTCACGGTGGGGGTGAAGGAAAAAGTTCCGGGGGAGGACATCCAAGAACTCCTTGGGGTGTTCCCACAAAAGGCTATAAGACAAGAAATAACAAACGTACAGATGCTTTCATTGTGAAGCGTCGTCGATAAGGAGAACTCAAGCGTGGCTCGTTCAATTAAAAAAGGTCCCTTTTGTGACGAACATTTGTTGAAAAAAGTGCAAACTGCTAGACAAACCCAGGATCGTAAAGTAATAAAGACTTGGTCCCGCAGATCAACTGTTTTGCCTGATTTTGTCGGTTTGACGTTTGTGGTTCATAACGGAAAGAAGTTTATTCCCGTGTATGTAACCGAAAACATGGTCGGGCACAAGTTCGGTGAATTTTCCCCCACGCGGACCTTTCACGGACATACTCCTGCTGATAAAAAAGGTTCTGCAGATTCCTCAGGCGGCGGCTCCAAGGCGTCTAGCAATCCTGCGGCGAAAACTGCGAGTGCGCCTGCAGCGAAAGCTGCGAGTGCTCCTGCAGCCAAGGCTGCGCCTGGGAAATAGGTTCTGTCTCAGGTCGCTGCAAGCCTACCGAGGGGTAGGCACGCTTAAGTCAGGGATCGAGCCCCTAACCAGGTGGGTGAGGTTGGTTGAGAGAAAAGCTAGGAGTAGCGAAGTGTGAGAGAGTCGTTGCAGTAGATGGTCGAAAAGAAGTAGGTTTGTGCTGGCCGGTCTGCGGTGGGTAAGGTTTAAGGTTATAAGTCGCAACAGTGCGGACGAGGTGACCGACTCAGGGTAAAAAATCGGGTTAAATGACGAGTTTAGGCCAAGCAACGGCCTAGCTAAGGAAGGGTTAGATATGTCAGTTTACGGTGAGGGATCGGCAAAAGTCAGTTTCGTGAGGATCACGCCCAGAAAGATGGGGATGCTGGCGGATCAGGTGCGAGGCAAGAGCATTAACGAGGCGCTGGATTACTTAACTTTCTCTCCACGCAAGCGCACAGCGCATTGTTTGCTCACTCTTTTGAAGAGTGCAGTGGCCAATTCTACGCAAGCAGGTGAGCTTGACGTGGATGGGCTGTATGTGAAGCAGATTTTAGTCGGTCAGGGTCCCACCTTAAAGCGCTTTCGTCCGAGGGCTAAGGGTTCGGCTTTTAAGATTAACAAGAAAACCAGTCACGTGAGCGTTGTGCTCGCGGAACGATAACGCGAGACAGGAAGAGGAGAATATGGGCCAAAAAGTTAATCCAATTGGGTTTCGTTTAGGGATCACCCGTACTTGGGATAGTCGGTGGTTTTCGAAAAAAGATTACGCACGCCTTTTGCATGAAGATCTCAAGTTGCGCAGTTACTTGAAAAGTAAGTTACGTGGTGCAGGGATCGCGCGCATTGAAATTGAGCGTGCGGCTAATAAGGTGAAGATTAACGTTCACACCGCTCGGCCAGGGATTGTGATTGGCAAAAAAGGTGCAGGCGTTGAGCTTTTGAAGGCTGATGTCCAGAAACTGTCCAGAAATGAAGTATTCTTAAATATCATTGAAGTCAAGAAGCCTGAAGCGAATGCCACTTTAATTGCTGAGAACGTCGCAAGTCAGTTAGAAAAGCGTGTGGCTTTTAGACGGGCGATGAAGAAGTGTATGACGGCGGCTTTTAAGCAGGGCATAAAAGGGATTAAGATTCGTGTTTCTGGCCGTCTGGGTGGTGCAGAAATTGCCCGTACCGAATGGTATAG
>JAYTHP010000229.1:0-8515 GCA_043732485.1 Oligoflexia bacterium | reverse complement strand
CTCAGCGTGCTTTTTCAGAAGCCGGGGGGTCCTCTTTAGCCGACAAAATTCGTTGGGTACGGTTTCTTGAAGTTTATTGGTTTGATTTGCCGGTCAGTCGCGAAGAGCTGACGCCAGCGTTGACTGAGATTTGTTGGGACCCGGTGCTTTCCTGGCTTTTTACCGGTAATTTAATCCCGTCTGCTTCTGGAAAATCAGGCAGCATTGAGGATTTGCTGCAATATGCGCCTCATCGGCCGGGTAAATTTTGGGCGATTGAGCGAAGGTTGCGGTCAGGAACGGTGGATCCGGTGGCCCGTACCCTTCTTGAAGGATTTGAAATCCTCCTGGGACCGCGCATTAAACACGCTCGCGCTTCCAGCGGGAGTATGATTTTGCTCGAAGGTCCCGAATTAACCGAAAACTTGCTGGAAACTATCGCCAGAGAGGTTTTGTGTAATGATTTTCATGAAACTTGGACGCTGATTCCTGAAGCAAGCCTTAAGAAAAACGACCGCTTCCACCAAGAGCGCATTCGCAATGACTTACTTAATGTTCTGCCTCAGGGTCGTACTTTGCGCTCAGAAGTGCGACCGAGTGGGGACAGAAACGGCGGTTTTGCTTCACCCCGTCTGGCTCCGTTTTTTGCACTAAACGAGCAGCTGGTAAGCTCACCCGCTGCTCCTCAGCACGCCTCGCCTGCTCCTGCTTCCTTCGCAGGCAGTGCTGGCCGGTCAGTTTCTGACGCTCAGCTGAGGAGGATGCAAAAAAAAATCGCTATGGTTGAAACTCGTGAGGAAAAAAAAGTGCGAAAAGAGCTCGGCTTGGACTCTTTGACGGACTGGGAGTGGATCATCCTTGAGTTTTTAGGGTCAGATTTTATTCAGAATAAAATCCTAAAAACTGCAATCAATTATCAAACGCAAGGCCCGCGGGATGGCGCAGCTGCACACCCAGCTGTTCCTCAGGAAATTGCTTCGCTTGCAGGATTTCTTGATCTGCAGATCAAGAAATCCTGGATCCTACCTCCTGCGGAACCGGTCTACACGAGCGGTCTGTTTGGCCAAAATTTTGGCAGCTGTAGGATTTCTCCAGAAAATGCGGTTTTTTTACTCGCTGAGGCTGCTCAAGGGCCTTTGTGTCTTGATCCCTTAGATGCGGCAGCCCAGCATTTATTGGCGGTAAGTCAAGAAATGTTTATGACTTGTCATGGGCTCTCCCCGTTAGCTTCTACCCATTTTCTTTGCCTCCCGCCCGTTCTCCCTCTCCTGCCTGAAGCATCGTCGCCTCCTAACGAATTTTCCATGGCTGCTTTTGAGGAAGACGCCATGCCGGTGCTGCGGCAGGTGGGCTCAGCGCTTTGGATCGGAGCCGTGGATGAGGGGCTACAAAAGATGGGCCATTACCTAGGGATCCCGGTCAAGCAAAGCGTGATGAGACGGCAGGAAAACTTACGCTCTCAACCCGCAGGGCAAGAGCCTGAGGGTGTGTCGTCGTCGTCGAGGACGGGGATGGATGGAGCAGTGAGTCCCTTGTTGTTTTGTGGCAGTCTTGGGATGCATCGTCTTGCAGCAAAACCTAGCCCGGTAGAGGGTGAGGAGCACAATACTGCTCGTGGCACTTCCCGCAATGAACCGCCCCGCCCTGATCATGAGTTGCCTCGTCACAGCGCAGCGGATAACTTGGAGGATGGCTTGAGTGAGTTGTACTTACTCACCAGCGAGGGCTTTTACGGTGACGGGATCGCGAAAGAGGGATCCGGGATGCTGAGTCGTGAATCCTTCATCGAGGATACGCGCTTACTGGAGTCCAATTTTAACCGCGTTGATCCGATCATGAATAAAAAGATCCTTGATTGCCTGAAGGCGGCAGCGCAACAGAAAGTTTGTCTGAGCATGGCAACACTCTCGACGGGCGGTTTTTTAGGTGCGATTGCCACGGTGATGCAGCGCGCGCAAAAAGGGGTCGGGCTTGATGTGTCGTTTCTGGAAAAAACTCCCTCCATCGAGACGTATCTGCATCAATCAGAATGGATTCTTGAGTTATTGAAGCCCCAGAGGGCAGCGATTTTGTGTGTCATTCCGCAGTCAAGAGTGAGTTCGTTTCAAGCGCTGGTGCGGCAATATGAGTTGCACGCTCAGGCATGGGGTCAGATGTTGCAAGATCGCTTGCGGCTTGAAATTCACTATCATCAGAAGGCTTTAGTGAGTTTGCCGATGACGGTATTGTTTGAAATGAAGGGATCCCAGCCGGAGGAGCGGTCTAAGACAAGTCGGGCTCAAGCCTCGCCCCCTCAACAGGCACTCACAGCAAGTTGGCTGGAGCCCGCTCCTCCGGTTGCTGATTTAGTCGCGAGCCATGGCGGTGAGGAGGGGGGAGAGGGCGCTTCTTTGTCTTTATCCCAACTGGAGCGCTTTGCACAATCAGCTGAGTCCTTGCTCCTGGCGTTACTAGCCCAACCTAATTTAGCAAGTCAGGAGGATCGCCTCTGTTTATGGGATCAGGAGATTCGTGGTGAAAGCGTCCTAGGATTGTTGCAACGGGTTAATCCTGGCACGAAGCAATCGATTGCCCGGGCGAACGACGGCAGTGTGCTGAAGCCTTTTGCTGATTCTAATTTAGGGCTTGTCTTGAGTTGTGGCGTTCATACGCCCTCGCCGGCAGCGGCTCCCGCTAGTGCTAAGCCCGACCCCTACTGGGTGAGTCAAATGGCGTTTGATGAGGCCTTGCGAAATGCGCTTTGTGTGGGTGCGGCTTATGGTGCGCCGGAATCGGTTCTTGCGGTGAGCGCTAGTTTTTGCTTACCGCGGCCGGTGACCGATCCACACAAAATGGGAGAGTGGGTGAGAGCATGCGCCGGGCTGAGGGAAGCAGCACTCGCGCTTGCGGTGCCGTTGCTTTCTTGTCGCTATTCGATTCAAGACCACCCCTTACAGCTGCTCATCCAAGCAGTGAGCGTAATGAAGGATGTCAATCACGCGAAAACTTCTGATTTTAAAAGCGTGGGAGATGTTTTGTATGTGGTGGGGCATTATGGGGCGCTCAGCCTTCGCGGTTCGGAGTTCGAAGAGGGGCTTGCAGCAGGTTCGCCAGGTTTAACAAGTTGGCCGCAGCCCGATTGGGCCTTAGCTCAGCGACTGTATAGCTGGCTGGGTGGGAGTTTGGGTAAGAATGATTTTAAAATGAAATCGGTTCATGATCTTGCCCGCGGTGGTCTTCTGGTGGCGGTCACTGAAGCTTTGATGGCCCGGGGTTTAGGGGCAAGTCTCTTTTTTCCTCCTCAGGCTGATCCCTGGGTGTTTGCCTTCGGGGAGGGGTTTCATACGTTTGTCGTGAGTGCCACCAAGGAAGACGGGAGTCAGCTAGAAGCAGAGTGGCTGGAGCATAAGATTCCTTATTATTATTTAGGAAAAGTGGTGAAAGAGGACTGTTTACAAGTCTATTACCCAGTGAAAAATGATCCTGCGGCTGAGGAGTTTTTGCCACTTTTAAATGTCAATTGCAAAAAAATGTATTTAGCCTGGAGACACCAAGAAAAGTTTGATTCGCTATGAAAAAGGCAATGATTTTAGCAGGACCTGGGATCCAAGGGGAGCAGGAGATGGCGGCAGCTTTTCAGGCCGTTTCTTTTGTAACCGAGATTCATGATTTAAGTGACATTTTAGCCAGTAAGTTCACCTTTGATCAGTTTTGTAAAAGGTATGCGGTGCTTGCCTTTCCAGGGGGTTATTCAATTGCGGGGAACTGCAGTTCGAGCCAGATCATGGCCTTAAAAATTCGCTTACAGCTGAAATGGGATCTCTCGTTGTTTGCCCAACGAGGGGGGATGATCCTAGGGGTGGGCACTGGCTTTAAAACCTTGATTAAGCTCAATATTTTTGGCGCAGACGTTTCGCTGACTCGCAATGCCCAGGGCAATTTCTTTAATGAGTGGGTTAAGGTAACACCTGCGGGTCAGCGTTGTTTATGGCTCAAGGGCTTAGGAACCCTAGACTTACCGGTGCGGCATGATGAGGCCCGACTGATTTTTGGTGCGACCCGCAGGCTTGAGACGATGGATAAGATGAAGCGGCTGGGGATGCTGTGCTTGCACTATGAAAACAAACGATTTCAAAGTGAGGAAAACTTAGCGGGCCTTTGCGATCCGACTGGCAGAATTTTAGGTTTAATTCCCCATCCCGAATCTTTTATTCGCTGGACCTCTTATCCAGATTGGAGTTTCCAGCCTAATCGCGCCAACACACCGGGACAGGGTCTCTCGTTTTTTGAAAATGCCTACCAAGAGGCAAGCCGCAGTTAGCGGTCGGGAGGAGGTTTTTAATGGTGAAGTCGCCAAACCCCGCTCATTCTCCCCATCCCAGTCATCCCCTTACCTCTAAGGCTGGATTAAACGCCAACGCCCCGCTTTTTTTGCGGGAGTTTGAGAGCTACGCTCATATTCAAACACCCATTTTTTTGCTTGGCTGCTCGGATCTCAGTATTCAAAAGATGAACGGCACTGCGGCTAGAACCTGTGGTTATCGGCTAGCGGAGGTGGATCAGTTTTTTTTCCCTAAGCTTTTTCGTTTGGATAATCAGGCCAGGCTCAAAGCTAGCCTGGAAGCGGGGGTGGAGCTGGAGTTTTGCTCCGAGTTTCATTTAGCGCTGATTCGTAAAAGTGGCCGGGAAATCGTTGTGAACCTACTGGGGAAAAAACTGTACTTTCACGCTGATGCCTATCTCCTCATCACACTTTTTGACATCACGGAACTTTCGCACTCCTACGAGGTCTTAGAAGACAAGGTCCGCGCCCGTACGCAGGATCTTGAGCACGCGAAAAATCGGCTGCAAGCCATTTTTAATAGCGCTCGCCAGGGTTTTTTTACCCTAGGGCGGGATTTGAAAATTGAAGCGGACCCGTCGGTGCGCGTCACCGAGTGGCTGGGGGATCAGACGGTAGGCCGTGCCTTGACCGAGTTGCTGCCCTTTAAGCCTGACGTCTTTGAAAGTTTTGCAAGGCTGGTGTTTGAGCAGATTCGCTGGGATATGGTCAAGGAGCTTGCCTTATTTGAAGTCACTTGCCAAGAGCAGGTCTTTCGTTTGGAGTTCACGCCGATGGTGGAAAGTCAGGAAGTGCAGCGGATGTTAGGCACGATGACCGACATCACGCCGCTGCGTCGGCTTGAGCAAAAAGCTGAGACGGTCGCAGCTCAGGGGCGAACGCTCGTGCGCATTTTACAATCCACCACCAGTTTTGCTCATTTCAGTCAATCGCTGCAAGGCTATCTCAAGCGAGATGCTGAGTTTTTCAATCGACAGGGGGCCTTACAGGCGCTCCATACCCTGAAAGGGGAAGCAGCTTTTTTTGAGCTAGGCGGGGTGGTTGAGCTTTGTCAGCTTTGGGAGAACCGCTGGAACCTGCCGACGCTTGCTGAAGCTTTTGACCCGCAGGAGTTCTCGCGTTGCATGCGTGCGCTTTGGCAGCAGCTTCACCAGCAACTCGCAGCTTTTCCGGAAATCTGGGAGCGGGTGGCGCAAGAGCGCAGGGAGTCTGAAGGCTGCCGTCACCTCTCCTGGCACTCACTGGCAAGAGAGCTTGCAACACTTCAGCGCGAGCCTGCCGTTTACCCGGTGTTTTTGCAGTCGTGGGAGCGGTTGCTTGCCGAGCCGCTGGCAGTGGTTTGCAGCGATCTAGGCAAAAGTTGGCTGAAGCTTGCTCAAAAGCTCAATAAGCCTGTGCATCCTCTGGTGTTTGGGGGTGAGACGCGTCTTTTTCCGGCGCCTTACCACAGACTGTGGAGCAGCCTCATCCACGCGGTGCGCAACACTTTAGATCATGGGATTGAAACCGCTACGGTGCGTGCGGCTTGCGGCAAGCCGCACACAGCCCGTTTGGTGATTGAGTTACAAAAAAATGAGTTGCAAAACGGGGTAATAAGCTACACTCTCACGTTACTGGATGATGGCCGGGGCTTAAACGCCGCTGAAATTGCACGAAGGGCGAGCCAGTTAGGGCTTGCGCTGCCGCAAACCGAAGCAGAGGTGCTGCAGTTGGTTTTTGCGCCGTCATTTTCTACCCGCCTTGAGGCCGACGATCTCTCAGGTCAGGGAATCGGCTTAAAAGCGGTCTTGGCTGAGGCCGTGGCGTTAGGCGGAGGGGCGCGCGTCGCCAACCTGCAGCAGACTTCAGGGGCAGGGGGTGGTGGTGGGATGCGATTGACGGTGTGGTTTCAGCAGGTAACGCTTGAGGATTTTTTGCAACACCATGTTTGAGCAGTTAGCGGGGCTTCGGCCTCAGGTTTGTTTGATCATCGGGCCTGGGTATTTGCGAGAAGAAGTCAAAGCGCTGCTGTTTACCCAAATCGATGGTTTTACAGCCAATAGTGTCTTGAGTCGCAATGATTTTTTACTCCAATGGGTGGGAGGAAAAAAACAAAACCTACTAGGCGCAGAATCCAGGATTGAAATTTTACGATCGCTGTTAGCGGATGCTCACATCCTTGCTCATTTACCAAAAATCAGCTCGCAGCGCAGAAAGCGGCAATTCCTACAGCGCGTGGATCAGGCGCTTCAGCAAGGCAGAATGGCGTTTGCCCACGCTACGGAAGCCCAGGTGTTTGAGGAGCGGCTGTCACAAGGCTTGCTGGTGAGCAGCTTGCGCCAAGAGTTACAAATCTTAACTGTGGCCTATGAGGCGATCTTGAAAGCGAATGAGGCTTGGGATTTGCCGTTGCTTTTCAAAGTGGCGCTGGAGCAACTTGAGGCGGGTGAGGGCGCAACCCGGATGGGTCAGTTCAGCAGTGCGTTGCAAGAGGTCTGGCTCTTATCCCACGGCATGATGGAGAGTCTTGAGGCGCAGTTCTGGGATCGCTGCCATGCGATCAAACCGTTGCGCAAGCTCAAATGGCAAGAAAGCGTGCAAGCCCCAGTCAGCTCAGCCAAAGCCTGTCATTGGCACTTGTGGCATACGCTGGATGACGCCTCTGAGGCCTTAGCGCTGCACTTTCAAAGGCAATGGCTCAGTTTGGGTTCCAGCTTCTTTGCGCAAGAAGCGATTCTCATTCCTGATGACCCACTGGTGCGGCGCGTGCTGAGCGCCGCACTCCTCAGACACGGACTGCCGCTTGAAGATCCCCGCGATCCGACCGCCTTAAAGCGCGATGAAGCGTTGAAGCGGGCGCTGCTAGCTTTAGAGGTGGTGGCTTTGCGTTTTGAGAGGAAAACGGTGGTGGAGTGGCTGAGGCAAACCACTCCTGATGGCTTACCCGTCATTCAAACCATTGCGGCCTTAGGGATTCGTTATGGCCTGGAGCGCTATCATTGCCAGGAGTTAGCGGCCATTTACCCGCGACTCAAAGCGCTTGAGGAGCGCTTGGGCGGCAGAAAGACTTGCCAACAAATGCGATCAGCCCACCTCGAGATCCTCAGAGAGCAACTGGCTCAGTCTTCAGCGCGGGTAGGCAGCCAGACCCAGGCGCATGACTTAGAATGGATTGCCTTTTTTGAGGACTTTTGGAGTCGCTTGCAGACGGACTTGGCGTGGACGGGGCACACCGAGCGACCCAGTCCGGTGCAGCATTGGTGGGAGCGAGTGCAAGCCCGCTTGCGCTCACAAACTCCTGTGATTGCCGGTTTGCAGCCTACAAGCGGGGTGCGCATTTACCGTATTGAGCAGGCGCCGCTTTCACAGGCGAAGAAAATTTGGATCCTAGGCCTTCCCGGCAATTGGTTGGAGTCGTCGGTGGTGGGGGATTTGTGGTGGTCGGACCGTGAGCGGGAGGTTTTAGCCGGGGAATTCCTCGTGCGCTCGCAGCACTTTGCGAAAGAGGAAAAAATCAACCTGCTGGCGCAGTGGATCCAGTTTGCCGGTGAAATTAGTTTTCTAGCGGCGACCTTTGCGCCAGACGGCAAGGAGGTTGAAAGTCTTGAGCTCTTGCTCTATGAGATGAGGGCCCACTGCCAGGCTGAGTTTGCAGTCCATCCCCAAGAGCAGGGCGCACAAAAAAGATTTTTACCCAGTTACGCACTTTCTCAGGCGCTAGCCCCTCAGACGGTCAGGCTGGAAGATTTGCGGGCACAGGGAGAGACACCGGTTTTAAGTGCCACGCTGGTGGATCGCATGAGTCGGTGTTCCTTTCAAGCGTTGGCCTACCATCGCTGGAAGCTTGCAGATCTCAGGGAGCCTGATTTTGAGATCTGGCCTGAGGTGCGCGGGCAATTGTTGCACGAAGCGGTGCGCTTGTTGATGCTCAGTTGGGACGGCGCGGCAGGGGGGTTTAACCTGTCGGCAGAGCAGGCGTTAGCTTCAGCCAGTCAAGGCTTTCAGCTGCGGGGCTTGTTGCAAGGCGTCAGATTGCGGGAGACGATCTGGCGTCAGCTTTTGAAAGTCTTAAATCAATTTCTGGTGAAAGAAGCTGAGTACTTGAAGCGCAGCGGCGCAATTCCCTGGAAGATGGAGGGGCAAGGAGCGGGAGGGGTAGGGGGCGTAAAGGAAACGAGGGACTTGTTTTTGCGGCTTGAGACTCCCGGTTGGCAGATCGTCGGGCAACCGGATCGC
>JAYTHP010000228.1:0-8520 GCA_043732485.1 Oligoflexia bacterium | reverse complement strand
GGGTGGTGGTGGTCGCGAGAAGGCCAAAAGAGCGTGGGCAATTTGGAGGAGGAGTTTGAGAGCCCGGCTTGGAAGAAAGGCTGATGAGCCCTCAACCGTGGGAGATGAGGGGGAGGCTATAAGGGGCCGCGCTGCAAGCAGGCCTTAACTCTAGCACAGGGAGCTGAGCCCGCCCTGCCCCAAGCGTTGCCCTCTCAGGCGCCACCTCAGGCTTTGGGCGCGCAAGAATTGATTGACTTGACCCAAGACGAGAGTGATTGATGCCACAAGACACCCATGAAGGCGTGGCACAGCTCAGTGCCTCAAGCGCGTGGCTGACAAGAGCGCGTTTGGCGGGTTACGCTTGGTGCAGGGTCAAGGAGAGAGCAAAACAGTGCATTTGAGGGTAGAGATCGCAAGACGAGCGTCAAAAAAGACAGTCAAAGACATGAGTCACAGAAAAAAGTGAAGAGAAGCGTGAGGAAGGGATCAGTAAAAATGGGTTTGCAAGAAGTCTTAAGGTCGTCGTCTTGAGGTTACCTTTAATGCTGGGACCGTTGAGCTATGCAAGGAGCAGTGGTGACGGGGATCCCGCTGCGCGATCAAGCGTTGCGCAGTGGGATCAAGCGATGGCGGGCTGGAGGGGTCTCAGCCGGAATTTGCTGAAAAAGTCTTCCAAGTCTGGCCCACGCTCAAAGGTCTCAGTGGAGGGCTATCGTGTGAGAGTTTTAGCTTCATGAGGGAGGCTTTGCAGCAAAAGAAAAGATTTGATTTTGTGCTCTTCATCTTGGGCTCTTCATCTTGGGCCAACGCTAAGCTAAGCGTTGTCTAGAAACCCAGGGAACGATTTTGGGCCGTTTGGAGGCTTTCCATGAGTTAGAGCGTTTTGCGGAGAGCGCTGCCTAGGGTAAGAGCCTCCGGAGTGCAGGGATCGTCACGGGGCTTGTGACCTTAAGGAGTCAGGAGCTGATGAGTGAGGCGCTCCGGCGCAGGGGGGAAGCGGACGGAGCGGCAGGCGTGGGAACACTTGTGACGCAAGCCCCCGCACAACCCAGTGCCGCCCGATCTGGGAGAGGAGTGGGAGGCCAAGGGAAACAGTCTGAGGCGATCTGAGAACAAGAGCCGGCAAGCAGCAGCAGCAGCCTCCTCCTCCTCCACTCAAGTTTTGCAAAAGGTATCGCGAAAACGAGCCGCACCTCATGCGGGGGAAGGGGCCTGATGGGGAAAAAGACGAGAAAGACGAGGGTGAAGAAGCCAGCCGGGAGGAAGCAGACGCCTGAGAAGAGGGCGCTCAGAGTCACAAGCCACCGGGGCCTGAGCGCTGGGGGCACGGGGGGAAGCCAAGCAAAGCTGGATTGCAAGTAGGCTCAGGCAGAGATCACCGAGGAGCTCGAGAGAAAAAGAGAGAGGCACCTAAAGCGTCCATCGCCCCTGAGCACTCTGCAAAAGGCCGGTGCGCAAGACACGTGTGAGAGGACCTGCAAAAGAGCATTGCAAGCCAGACTGCGCTTAGGCTGAGGACGGAACCAGGCTTGGGGGGGGAGAAGTGTGTTTTGTGGGTCTTTTCCTGGAAAAGAGCGCTTTGTTTAGATTAAGCCAGGCTAGTTTGCTTTTGATGCTCGAGATAACGCATGCGCAGTGCAAAAAACAGTTGCTCGAGCAGCTGATCTTCTTGCAAGGTACGATTGCCGCGAGTTTTTTCTTCCATTAATTCCAGCAGTTCGATATTTTGTTTCGTCAGCTCGAGATTAAGTTCGGGTTTGCCTACATAATCGGGGGCCGAAGGTACTATGCCTAGACCCATGAGGGCGGCAGAGGAAATCGAGAGGAAAAAAGTGGTAAGATCGATTTTTTGCGAGGAACTGTCCATCAGTCCTTTGTTTTACTGGAAGGAACTGGCATCTTCAAGAGAGTTTTTAATAATAATGTTTTTAGAAAGGGGGAGCCAATTGCGGAAGCCATAAGCAAGGGGCGGCGGCGGCAAGGTTGTTGACCGTATCAAGGAAGAAGAAAGAAAAAGAGAGAGAGTGTTGTGTGTGCAGCAGTAGCAGCAAGCAGTCTTGAGCCTCTTCCTGGTCATCGTCAGCGTCGTTGTGAGTGTTGAGGTGAGTGTCGGGCACGACTCTCGTCTTGCACCCTCGCCCGCACCGCTTGAGGCAGCGTTTGGCCCATCATGAGAAGTAAGAAAAAAAAATCGCGGTCGTCTCATCCGGCTTCGGAGTCGCTTTCAGGTTCGCCTTCGGGGTCTCCAAAGACCGCAAGGCCTCCAAGCTTGCGCCCGCATCCAGCGAAAAAAGAAAATAACACGCTTTTGGTGATCAAGCGGGAGGCGGCTCCGACGGCTGTTGCTGCTCCTGAAAAAGCTAGCGCCAGGGTCGGCAAAAAGGCAATTGAGGGCGGTAGCAGCAGTGCGCGCTCAGGGCGGGGCAAAAAGGCGCCTAAGCAAGTGCTGCGCGCCACGGTGGATAAGAACCGGCGGGGGTTTGCGTTCCTGATTTTTGATCAAAAGCTCAGAGAAGACGAGTATTTGACGCAAGAAGAGGCCCGCGCGCTTTTCCCAGGCGACCGGGTGGAGGTCTTGATGAAAGATCGCCGGGTGGTGGATTGGCGCTTAGTGGAGCGGCGCTTAAAGGAAGTGGTCGGCCGCTTTTCCTTCGAAAAGGGCGTTTCTTTTCTCGAGGGTGACGGCGCTGGGGGAGGGGAGGGAGCCTCGCGTCCTTCTTCGATGAGCAGAGGAGGGGGACGAGGCGGTAGCGGCCGCGCGGGGAAAAAGCAGAAAAAAGCAACCCGGGTCGGTCAGGGTTGGGTGATTTTAGAGCGTAAGAAGATCTTTGAGTCGATTTTTCTGGCTGATGTGCCAGAATCCACCCAAAAAGGCGATTGGCTCAGGGTAAAACTCAGTTTTGCGACCTCAGGTAAGCAAGGCGCCAAGGCGAGTGGTGGTGCGGGCGGTGTGACGGGTGAGATTCTCGAGAACTATGGCGCACAGTTACCGGCTAAAGCTGATCTTTGGATGGTGGCAGCGGAGTTTGGCTTGCAAGAAGCGCCGTCACAGCAGGCTACTGAAGAGGCTCGCCAGCTGAAAAGGCAGCTGCTAGCGCCGCAAGACTTTGGCAGTGGGGAGCGCAGTAGTAGCAGTAGCAGTAGTAGGCGCGATTTAAAGCACTTACCGTTCATTACGATTGACGGAGAGACGGCGCGCGATTTTGATGACGCTATTTTTGTTGAGCGCAAGGATCAGCACTTTGATCTCTGGGTGGCGATTGCCGATGTCTCCTTTTTCGTGACTCCAGGCAGTTTGCTGGATGAAGAGGCCAGGCGGCGGGGCACGAGCGTTTACTTTCCTGAGCGCGCCTTTCACATGTTGCCGACGGCGTTATCGGAGGATCTTTGCAGCTTGAAGCCAGGGGTGGAGCGCTTCGTGCTAGTGGCTAAGATCTCTTTGGATTTCAAGGGGGTGCGCCTGAAGACGGAGATGATGGAAGCGGTGATTGTCAGTCACCGGCGTGCAACCTATCTTGAGATCCAGGCTGAGTGGGAAGCACAAAAAAATCTGGTAGTTTTAGCGCCGCTTTATGACTTATTTGCCATTTTGCGGCAAATGCGGCTGCAACGCGGTTCGATTGACTTTGAGTTGCCAGAAGCGGAAGTGCGGGTGGATGCGCAAGGGGAGGTGATCACGATTCAGCAAAGCAAGCGGGTGGCTAGTCATCGCTTGATTGAGGAATTCATGATTGCAGCCAACGAGGCTAGCACCGACTGGATGGTGGAGAAGAATTGGCCGTTCTTGTTTCGAGTGCATGAGAAGCCGACTAGTGAGGCTTTGAAGAAGTTTCAGGATCTGGCTGCCACCGTGGGGTTGCAGTTTGGTGCCGACGAGTGGGAAACGCCGCTCGGGTTTTCACGCTTTTTACAAACACTGGAAGGGCATCCTGCGCAAGGGCTAATGAATCTCTCGCTCTTACGCTCGATGAAGCAGGCGATCTATTCGCCGGACCCGGGAGGGCATTTCGGTCTGGCTTCCTTAGGCTATACCCATTTTACCAGTCCGATTCGCCGTTATCCCGATCTAGTGGTGCATCGCTTGATTCGTAAAGTCTTGCAAGGTGAACCACGCCCGCAAGGGGAGGCGTTTGAGAAAGACTTGCGCGATATCTGTGATCATTGCAGTTTTCAGGAGCGTTTGAGTGCCGAGGCTGAGCGCGAGGCCCTACGCATTAAGCAAGTCCGCTTAGCACTTCGGTACTTAGGAGGGGTGTTTCCAGCCAAGATTGTGGGGCTGGTGAGCTCTGGGTTTTTTGTTCATGTCCTAGACCCTTATATCGAGGGCCGGGTTGCGCTTGAGAGTATCGAGCACGATGCTTTTGTCTTTGATGAAGTCAAGATGGTTTTGCGTGGCAGAAAGTCCGGCCAAGTCTTTCGCATGGGCGATACGGTGGAGGTGCAAGTGGTGCGGGCGGATCTGGATCGCAGGCAGATCGATTTTCAGTTGCAAGCGAGTGAGACGGTTAGTCGGGAGAAAGCGGCAGCCGCCAAGCTTGCACAAAAGGTGGCAAGTAGGCGTGAGGGGTCGTCTTAGGCTTTTTTAGGCTTCTGACGTAAGACCAGTTCGGATCTGGCTTGATTGATCAGCTCGGCGCGAGTTTGGGCGGCATGCCAGGCGGGGGTGCCCGCTCTTGCCACCCGGTCCGGGTGGTAACGCTTCATCAGCTGACGGTAGGCTTTCTGAATTTGGCTCGAACTGGCGTGCGGCGAAACGCCTAGGATTTCGTGCGGTTGCCCTCGCCATTTTGGCTCAAAGCTTGCGGCTTTTTGGATTTTCGGTGGAGCTTGAGATCGCGCTTGATCGGGGTTTTTTGGTTCAAGCAGCGGTAAACCGAAAACGATATCAGGCGAGCCTGAGGAGTAGTCTGTAGCCTCGTCCGCTGGGGGCGTCGTCGGGGTGTTGGCATTGGATTTGAACTGCGAGGGGGGCGTCCGCGGTCGTGCCCAGATCAAGACCACGAGGATCGCTCCCAGGAAAAACCACTGAAAACGATCATAAATTTGAGCCCACAAGGCGGGTAAACGCGGATCAGCAATCCATTCTGGCATTGACATCAAGTCTCAGGTTAGCGAAAGCCGAGCGGTGGGTCAAGGGGGGGAGAAGGGTATGGGGTCGTCGGTTGCTGGGGGTGGTGTTACGTGCGCGTAAACGTGTAATCCGTGCGCAGACCGGAAAAAAGCAGGGGAGGGCGCTTTTGGGAGAACTGACAGGCAATGCGATCGGCGCGTTCATTGCCGGGGTGGCCTGCATGTCCCTTGATAAAGTGAAAGCTCAGCTGATGGTGGCCTTGAGTGAGCGTCTGGGTGAGCTCGTCTAGCGCCTGCCACAAGGGCTGATTTTTTACCGGAGCCCCAGCTGCCGTGCGCCATTGGTTTTTCTTCCAGTTCTTCAGCCAGCCATTGATCCCTTGCACCAGGTAATTCGAGTCGGTGTGGACTTGAATCTTGAAGCGGGTGCCTGTCTTGGGCACAAAAGGTGGCTGGATACGCTGGAGCGCGACTCGTAAGGCCTCAATCACGGCGGTCATTTCCATGCGATTGTTGGTGGTGGCAGGGTCATGCCCGCCCAGCTCAAGCACCCAAGGGGCAAAAAGAGTCGAGGCTGTTTCGGAGGGAGGCGACCCCACCACCGCCGCCGCCGCCGCGCCTAATAAAATGCTGCCCCAGCCGCCAGGCCCTGGATTGCCTGAGCACGCCCCGTCGCTATAGATCACTAGGCTGGCTTGCGGCTGATGCTGAGGGGCAGAGGAAGGCGATTGACCGGGGATGAGATCAGGAGGCGGTGGAAAACTGAGCTGAGAAGCGAGCCGAGAAAACTTGCGGTGAGAGATGGCCATAAGGGATGGAGTTAGCAAATCGGCTGCAATTTGGGGGAAAAATTTGCGAGTAAGGCGCACCAAGATTTTAGAATTGACGGCAGCGGGGCTAAAAAGCTAGAGATCATAAAAAACAGTAAAAACAGTAAAAAAAGAGAGCCTCAACCCATGAATGAAAGCGAATTGATTCGGAAACTCAAGCTGATTGAAGCCCTGCGCTCGCAAGCGGCTACCCCCGGAGAAAAGGATTTAGCCGCCGAGGCGTTTACGCGTTTTCAGGAGCGCTTGCAGCAGGAGCGTGAGGGGCAAGAGGAACTTGCCACCGAGCATTACTTTACTTTTTCTAGTTCCTATCAAAACAAGCTTTTTGTCGCCCTGCTCAGGCGTTACCACTTAAGGCCTTATCGTTACGCTCGGCAAAAATACACGACCGTGATGGTGAAGGTTGCCAAGCGCTTCAGTAACGAAGTGCTCTGGCCTGAATTTCTCGAAATGTCAAGCGCGCTTGCGACCTACCTTGATGAGGCCACGGAGCGGGTGATTTCGCAAGCCGTGCATGCTGATAGTTCGGAGACCGACGTGGTGGCAGAGCCCAAGGAGCTTGCGGCACCCTACCCTTAAAAGATCTGAGGCGTGCGCGCGTTCAGGCATCCTCTTCATCTCAGACACCTGCTCACCTAAAGGAAAAGTGGTTGTCGGTGGCGCAGGAGATTGAAATGCGCTTGTGCCAGTTTTCGTCTTGGCCCTCGACATTACCGCCGCGCCCCGGGGCATTGCAGCTTTTTTCGGGGAGGGATTTGGCAAGATCACTGCACCCCTCCGCCGCGGCACAATCCTGCTGCTGCTGCTGGCTTAGAGCCCGTTTCGCAAACCCCGAATATCATAGTTTAGCTAAAATGACACAAGCGCAGGATAAAAATGTCATTGCCCGATAGACTTCGGGGCGGTGAATCCGTCGCGTTCGAATCTCGCGATATTAATTGAGCCATGAATGGGTACGTTCAACAACCCACCGCTTAGCATTATGGCGTCGAATGGGTTTAACTTGAGCCCCGCGCTTGATAATATGAGAAGTGTAGCCCCACACTTTCTACTAGCTGTTGGCGCGCATGACAAAACGCGGTTTTCTGATCATGGCCAGGTTTAAGGATGTGAGGGTGCGGTGGAGCAGGGAGGGGTGGTTTGGGACTATGGGGGGTTGCTGAGGGAGCCGGCTGGGGGCTGTGGGAGGTGAGTGCGAGGGAGTTTTGACACCGGGGGGACATTTTGGAGTCCCCCCGGGAGCCGATTGCAGGATTCTGAGGCCAGCCTGGGCTGGCGGATGGCACTAGACTTGAGCGGGCTTTAGTTTTTCGGAGGGCTGGTTTCGCTCTGCCTCCCGGAGGCGATAGCTTTTTCCTTCAATCACGATGATTTCTGAGCGATGCACCACTCGGTCAATCAGTGCAGTGGTGCAGACGGCGGTGGGGAACATTTTTGGCCAGTCCTTAAACTTGAGGTTGGTCGTCAGGATCACGCTTTTTTCCTCATACCGTCGGCTGATCAGCTGGAAGAGTAAGTCAGCGACGCGGTTATCGAAGGAAAGATAACCCAACTCATCCAGAGCAAGTACCGTGGGTTTGCAATAATATTGCAGTCTGCGCTCTAAAGCACGAGGCGAGTCTTGGCTATCTAGTCGCTACCGCAAAACTAAGCAGATATTTTTAACCTATTTGTTTTAATTTTCCGCATCCATTGGGAACAATTGTACCTCAAGATGGCTATAAATCCAGATCCATGGGTGTTTGCGTCACTCTTCATTTTGCTTCTGGCCAAGCCGAATTTTTTGACATGACCAATCAGCGGCTCAATACCGGCGCGACGATTGCGCAAACGCACTTCCTCGACAGATAACTTGGACACCACGCCAGACCGATGAATGCCAATTTCCTCTACTCCAGCCTTATTGGCAAGTTTTACATTTTCTTCAGAAAAATAACCGCGGTCGGTTGCCAGAGATTTGATTTTCTCCTCTCCAAAAACCTTCGAATGAAACTCGAGTCAAGGCCTGATCGATTTCTTGTCGGATAGATTTACCTGGTTGTTGCAAAGCGCCAAAAGAAAATTTCCTCCGGTCCTCATCAGCTGGACGACTCGGCCAAATTCATGAGGCTTGCCAGCCTTGCCTTTTGAAATCCAGGCCACCTCCTCTGCATGAAAAGAAAGCCTTTTTCCAAGCTGGGCACGGTGATTTTTTACGTAGAAGCCGGCATCTTTCAGATACTGTCTACCGTGCTGACCGACCTGATTAATCGCTCTCTTCAAGTTCCACTTTACCTTGAGGGCTCCTGTCCTGATGCGGTCCTCCGCAATGGTGATGATGGGAAGAATCTCAGCTTTCACAAGGTTAAAGTAGCGAGTGAGTGCGGCGTCTCCGGCTTCTTTGGAACACTTTCCTCGAAAGAAGTAACCCCGTGCAAGGGCGCTGATTTTCTTCAAATTAACCTTCACTTCTAGCCTAAGTCCGTCGGCAATCTGAGCAGCCTTTTTGGCCAACTTGAGAAGATTTGATGCGTCGGTAGGGTAGCTGATATTCGCCTCTTGGACAGTTGAGTCGATGTCGATCACACTCGGGTCGGCTAGGCCGCAACTGACGGCCTTCTTTACGATCACCTCGTTGATCTTCGCTTTGGTCGCAGGG
>JAYTHP010000227.1:0-2532 GCA_043732485.1 Oligoflexia bacterium | reverse complement strand
GAGAGAGAGAGAGAGAGCCAAAGAAAACCAAAGAGCTTGCTTGTCAATGACAGGAGAAAAAAGACTGGCTAGTCGTCTCTCGCTTGAGATGACTCAGAAAAAAAAATTATGATACACCTACTGATAGTTGATGATACCAAGACCGTCCACACCTACCTTCGCTCCCTCTTGCGCGAGCAAGCTGAGTTTAAAATAACCAGTGCCTTTCATGGCCAAGAGGGTCTCGATTTGCTTACAGTTAATTCGTGTGACGTAGATCTCATTTTGCTTGACTGGGAGATGCCGGTTTTGAATGGGCCGTTGATGTTTGAGCAAATGAAGAAGCGGGGAATCCAGATCCCGGTGATCTTGATGACGACCAAGAACACCCCCGCTGAGATTGGCGCTATGCTTGAGGCGGGGGTGGCTGAGTATCTGATGAAGCCTTTTACGCTAGATATCCTGCTGGAAAAGATAGAGTTTGTCCGTCAACAAGTGACCTCCTCCGCGGGCTTGCAGCCGTCTGCGGCTGTGGCGGAGTGAGGTGAGGTGTAATGAAAACGAGTGAGATTCTTAAGTTTTTTGCAGATTACATTAAAAAAAATATTGGTATTATTTTTGATGAGCAAAATTTCTTCCAGTTACAAAATCGTTTAGAGAGCATTTCGCACCTACTGGCTTTAGAGCCATCAGCAACAGTGGCGCATGAGCCACAGCAAGGCAGTGAGTTGCAGGCCTTGTACGACTATGCGCTGGCGCAAGGGATTAGTGGTCCGTTTAAGCAGCTGCTGCTTGATGTGGCGACTAATAATGAAACTTCGTTTTTTCGTGATCCCAAAGTTTTTCAGCAAATCGAGCAGCTAGTACAAAGCTGGCTTTTACTGCAGCCTCAGGTGCCCCTGTTGGGGGGCAAGCCCACGTTTGAGATCTGGTCGGCAGCGGCTTCCTCAGGCCAAGAAGCGTTATCGCTTGCCATGCTGGGACGCGAGCTGCAGGGCAAAGGTTCCCTGCCATTTGATCTGGAGATCCTCGGCACTGATGTTTCTGAGCGGATGTTGGAGCGCGCGCGTGCGGCTCGCTATAGTCAGCTTGAGGTCCAGCGGGGGTTGTCTGCTGCGCGCTTGATTCGTTATTTTTCCAAGGACGAAGGACCGCTACCGGGAGTAGGCGGCGGCGGCGGTGTCGGTGGTGGGATGGACGAGAAAAGCGAGACTTGGGTGGCTAAGTCCGAGCTCATCAACTGCTTGACGTTTCAAAAGCTGAATCTGCTCGATGAATTTGGGTTTGTGGGCAAGTTTGATCTCATTTTATGTCGTAACGTACTGATTTATCAAAATGTCCCAGGCAAAATGGCGATTCTCGAGAAGCTGGTGCGAGCTTTAAAGCCTGGTGGCTTTTTGATCTTAGGCTCAGGGGAGAGTTTGATCGGCTTGGTCAGTGGCGGCGACGGCTCACCAAGCGGGGTGCGTGAGTTACGCTCGGAAGTCAGAGACGGAGCCGTGATTTATTACAAGGGGGCACGGGCGGCTTAAGGTGAGCGAAGAAGAAGAAAAAGAGAAGAAAAAGTGCCAGAGACGCAAAAACTATGACTGTGAAAGCTTAGGCCTTGGGCTTGGTGATCTGGCCTAATTTTTCTTTGAGCGTGTCCGCTGAAAACGGCTTCACCACGTAGCCTGAGACCCCCGCCAGCAGCGCGTCGGTGACTTGCGATTGTTCGGTTTCGGCGGTGACCATGAGAAACGGTAAGCCTTTGAAGCGCTCATCAGCTCGCACTCTTTTCAAAAGCTCCAGACCCGAGCAGTTGGGCATGTTCCAATCCGAGATCACAAGCGAGAAAGCCGGTTCGGCTTTGGTCAGCTGATCCCAGGCCAGGTTGCCGTCTGCAGCTTCTGTCACCGACTTGAAGCCGAGTTCGCGGCAAAGTCTACTGACTAACTTGCGCATCGTTAACATGTCGTCGACAATTAAAAATCGGCTTTCAGGGGTAAACATAGTGGGGATGCGTCCTTTTCTCTAGGGGTGCGTTCGAAGGCTTGGGATCTCTTTTGCGAAGCGCTGCGATTTTAAGACAGCTGGGTTTCGCTGCAAATTTCAATGTGGAACTCTCCGCTTGCAGTTGCAAACGGAAGCACCATGATCATCTTGGAGGAGAGTGACGAGGTGCGGATATTAATGCCGCGAATCACCGTCGGAATGGCTTTTTCAAGCAAGTAGCCCTGCTGGTTTAAGACCGTCTTGGCTGTACCAAAGATGATGTTCAAGATCTCGGCAGCACCGTTCTCCAAATCTGCGGTGATCTCGGTATAAGGCTCACCCAGCATGGAGCTCATCACCGCAAGAAAGACTTTCTCAGGAAAGCAAAGGGTAATGGTCCCATTAAAGGCTTCACAAGAAATACTAATTACCCCCGCGAGGTCAAATTCTGGCTGCGGCTTAGTATTCTTGATGAAGGGCTTGCCGCACTCAGCGTTCACTGAACACTGCACGCTGAGTGTTTTGAGGGTTCCGTCGACAAAGGCTTTAAAAAATTGTACGTCTAGTTTTTTCAAGATA
>JAYTHP010000226.1:0-23136 GCA_043732485.1 Oligoflexia bacterium | reverse complement strand
CCACATAAGGTAACTGCAAGACGTTAGCGCTAGGCGGTAAGCGGGCCTCTAGTTGCTGGAAAAACTCTTGATCCCAGCTCTGCTGCGCCACCGTCCAGTCCGGAAACTTCAGGCCCTGGGGAGTTTGATCCCAAAGACCAAGCAGCAACACGGCAGCCAGGAGATAGCCCCAGGTTTGGCGACTCACCCAGTGCTTACGCACCTGCTCCAAACCGATACCGACCACCCACAAACCAAAGGTGGCGATAAAAATGCTGATGCGATTGAGACTGCGAAACTCAGGCGTCACCCAACTTGCAAACAAGGAGCCCAAGCCACCCATAGTGCCTAAGCAAAAAGCAAAAATCAGTAAAATAGCTAACTTGCGAGTGGTGCGAGTCGCGCCAGGCGACAACAGCACAAGCTCAAAGAACAGAGCCATCACCCCCAGCAAACTCAAGAAGCCTAACGACTCATTGTGCCCTTCTACCACTAAAGTGCCTGGATGATAGGCTGCCGCTAAGGCCCGAAAAAAAGCAAACCGATGGGTGCGCGAAGGCACCACGAGATTCGTGAGTTTGAGAGCATAAATCTCGGCACCCTCGGCGTTGCGCAGCAAAGCCTCAGGGTTCTTCCCCGACTGCAAGCGATAGGCGAAAGTGGGCGCTAGGCACACGAGCAGGGAAAGGGTGGTGAGTGCGACACATAAAAGAGCAGAAAACACCTGCACCCAGCGCTTCCGGTAGACTCCCGCTGAGAGACCGGCAATCAGGGCTAAGAAGCAAAAGAAGAAGCAGTAATAAACCCCCATAGCGCCAAAAGCCGCCAAAAGTGCGACTAGCCGCCAGCTGAGTTGCAACCGGTGGGCCGCGGTGGGCTGATGGTAAGCAAAGCCTGGAGGATTTTTCCTCCAAAACTGCAATAAGATCCAAGTCATGGCGGGCACGAAAAAGTAACTCGCTAGGAAGATGTGCCCTTGCCGCAAAAAATGATAGGGCAAAAAGCTATAAAGCACGCCTAAAACCATCGCGCTCGATTGCGACCACCGCAAACGCCTGGCTAAGCCATAAAAAGCCAAAGCCGCCAACCAATACGAGAAGAGAAAATAGAGGTTAAAAATCAGAAAAGGGTTGTCAATCCAGCGCGCCATCAACGCCCAGATCGCCAGGACCAGCTGATCGGGAATCGGGTAATCACCCAAGCCTGCCCCAACCGGCGCCCCCAGGCGTGGCAGTTGAATCACGGAAAAAGGCACCCACGCCTTCTCAATTAAGCTTTTAATCAGGGCAAGATAAAAAACCGGATCGCCTTCGGTGATGAGCGGGCTGTGCATTTTTTCCCACGCATCCCAAGCACCGTCAAAGAAAAAGAGCCAAAACAAGCTCGTGATTCCCGCTAAAAAAGCGATCATCGGCAACGCCCTAGCAGTGAGACGCCGCCAGCTGCGATCGCCCTTACCACCACCGCGACTCCTACTACCGCCGTCACCCTCGACAAGAAGCTGCTGGTGCAAGGAGGCAGCAGCAGCCTCAGCCGCCGACTTTTTAGGGGTTGATTTTTTTGCTTGCGACTTTTTAGTCTGCTCTTGACTGGTTGTTTTTCCCATGCTTTTTCTTCTGCTTCTGCGCTCTTGCTGGTCTCTTTCCCCTGATCCAGGGCCTGAGGGAGTGTAGTCGCCACAAAAAAAAGGGGGGGGGAGGGGGTTAATCTTTTTTAAGACTGGCATGACCTTGCCCCGATCTGCAATCGATTTTTTTGCGCCTTTTTTTTTTGCGCTTGATTGCACCCGCTGACGAACCAAGCCACTCACCAAGCGACGTAAGAAAAACACGCGAGCGCTAGGTGAGTCTCTCAGACCCGCCTTCAGTGGAGTGCAAAAGGGCAAGGCAAAAGAAGCAAGGCTAAGGAGGAAAAGTGCTGCTGCTGCTGCTGCTACTACTACTACCTTCGCTTAAAACGCCAGCGGCAAGCCCAAGTTCTTGAGCGTCCGGATTTGCAACGATTGAATCTCGGCTAAAGCAGGCTGAGCGTAGGCAATCATTTGACTCAAATCCGCCTGCGAGAAGGCCTGACGCTCGCTGGTGCCTTGAATCTCCAGAAAGTGCTGTTGCTGGTTCATCACGAAATTCATGTCCACATCACAGCTCGAGTCTTCTTGATAATCAAGATCGACCCACACTTGTTGGTTTTTCAAGCCCACACTCACGGCAGAAACCACCCCCCGCCAGACGCTGGGAGGCACTTTTTCCTGAGCAATTAACTGGGCTAAAGCCAGCGACAAGGCCACGCATCCACCACTAATGGAGGCGGTTCGGGTCCCGCCATCGGCTTGCAAGACGTCACAATCCACCACCAGTGAGCGCTCACCTAATTGGGTCAAATCAACCACCTGGCGCAAGGAGCGCGCAATCAGCCGTTGAATTTCCTGGGTACGCCCGGAGACCTTTTCTCGGTCGCGTTTGCTGCGCGTGTGGGTGGCGCGAGGCAGCATGGCGTATTCTGCGCTGACCCAACCCTGCCCCTTACCCCTGAGCCAGCCTGGCACACTTTCTTCGATAGAAACCGTGCATAACACTTGGGTATAGCCTGCCCGAATCAGGGCTGAGCCCTCAGCATAGCGATTCACTTGCGTTTCTAGACTCCAGGGTCTCAGCTGATGGTGCAGTCGTCCCAGAGGTTCGCGCTCAAGCGGCATTTGAGGGCTGGAATGAGCGTCAGAAAGTGTTTCTTGCATGTTTCGGTTTACTCGCTTCTTGTGTTAAGAATTTACAAGTTCTATGGATTACCATAAATTCGCCAATCAGACGCTAGATTCCTGTGAATCCACCCAAGAAATTGCCAAAGCGTTAGGCAAAGCGGGCGTCGCTCACGGCACCTGGGTGGCTGCCCGCACGCAGACGAAAGGCCGAGGCCGCAGAGGCACCCACTGGGAATCGCAAGAGGGCAACCTCTTTCTCTCAGTGGTGCTCAGAAATATCACCGCTTCGCTGGGCAGTTGGGTGCCCCTGTGCGGAGCGCTTGCGGTGGCCCAAGTCCTGCAAGAGCGCTTTCCGGAATTAAAAATTCAAATCAAATGGCCCAATGACCTTTGGTGCCGGGAAAAAATTGGAGGACTGCTCGCCGAAAGCCTCCCTAATTCCTCCCCCACCCTACTGCGCCTGACGACAACGACAGCAACAACACCCCCTGTCTCGGCGTTTGTCTTAGGCATCGGCTTGAATTGCGCCACCCATCCGCTCGGTCAAACGGCCAGCAGCCTGACTGCCAAGCGACAAGGAGAGCTGGTCTTAGGCAGCGAGCTGTTGCAACCCGTCTTGCAAGCGGTGCTGGCAGAGTACCGGGTGTTGCAAGCTCCCCAGAGCGCCGACTCCACCACCCAGCTGCGTCAAGAGTATGAAATGAAGGCACTTTTTACCCCAGGCACCCTGCTCAGTTGGTCCAATGGTCAGTTTCAAGGAAGAGTGCAGGGCTTAGGGCCCTCAGGGGAGCTTTTAGTCTGGGAAAAACTAGGCTCATCCACCATGCATTTGCGCGCGCTGTTTAGTGAAAGCGTTAAGGCAATTCGGATAACAAACGATGAATTTCATTCTTGATCCACTTTTCAGCAAGATCAGGAAGGGTTTTTTGCGCCATCTTGGCTAAAAACTGGTCCACCGCCACTTGCACCATCGCCTCAAGCTTTGCGTCCGTAACCCCACTGATTGCCCCGCTACCGCCTGCGGCTTGCGCGCGTGAGCTTGTTGCACGGGTAGGCGACGAGGTGGTCGACTTAGCCTGTGGCTCCTCATCAGGCGCTTGATCGATCAAAAAGAGCTCGTCGTCACGACCACCGCGAAGACCACTCTTCAGCCCGCCAGAAAAACTAGCAGAACTCGCTTGTCCGTCTTCTTCGGCTTGTTGCTGCTGCTCTTGTTCTTGCTGCTGCCGCTGCGGCCCTAATCCAGCCATTTTTGGCAACGGCTTGAGCATCGGTTCATGGATATCCCAAGTGAGATCCTCCAGTTCCAGCCGCTTCATCGTCAGCTCGGCCAGCCACTGGTCGTCTGCCGCGGGCGACGATCCACGTGACAAAGCCTGCCCCCCCCCGCGAGCGCTCATCGCTCCTGGAACATCAAGGCCTGGAGCTTGATCAAAATCAAGCTGATGCGCGCTTCTGGCCTGAGGCTCCCCAGCAGCCGCTTGCGCCAGTCGCTTTGCGTCATCGCGCTCGTGATGGTGGTCGTGATGGTGGTCGTGGTCGTGATGATCGTCAAAAGGAGGGTCAATCTGGAAGCTCGAAGCGGTTCGCTCCGTAAACTCGCGATCGCCGCCCAGGGTAGCCTGTTGCCCTAAATCGCGGCTTAAACTGCGACGACTGAGATCGGGTGTGACCTCAAAGCGTGAATCAGGCGCACGAGACCCCCCTCCCGTGCCAGACTCCTCCCACTGATTTGCGGCAAGTAGGTCAGTGTCAGCCTCGGGCAATCTTTGGCGAGGCAAGGCCGTCTGGCTTTGCGGGGGTTCAGGCGTAAGAAAAAAGGGTAAAGTGACTTGCGATTTCTCAACCTGAGGCAAAGCGCTGCGTAGGCGATCGCGAGTTTCCGGTCCCACTCCCGCCTGCAAGCCATCGCTGGTTCTGGGTGCGCTCCTTGTGGGCGGGGCGACCGGAGCTTTTCCCGCACCGAGCTCCTGCGGTGGCTGAGCCTGCTGAGCTGCCTCATCCGCGCCCGGGCTCCAAGGCGCAAGCAAGTCTTGTGGTCCCCAGGCGTCTTGTAACGGAACGGCAGCAGGCGGTAAAGCACTGGCGCGGGAGGAAGCTGGCAAGGAAGAGGAAAAGGAGTAGGCCTCTCCTAGCGAAAGACCCAGCGCTGGAGAAGAACTCCCCACGTCGGTGAAAAGAGAATGGAGAGGGGCATTGAAAGGATTAGTAATCGGATCACCAAACGAATCCTCCCCCTTTGCCAAGCGCGCCGCAGCCTGCGGAAGTGAGTCTGCCAGAGGGTTTTGTGCCCGTGACGGCGCCGCACCTTGCAAGTCTACTGCCGAAGGCGATGGGGGCTTCCCCTTGGCCGGGTTTTGTCCGACTTGGACGAGGACCTGCCTTAAATAAGCGGGATCAAACGGTTTGGTGAGAAAGCCATGGAAGACCAGTTCATTGCAAGTGTTTTGGTCCACTTTTTCAAATGCGCTCGACATTAACACAAAGCGCACAAAGGCTAGCGACTCATCTTGATTGATGATTTGCTTAATTTCAAAGGCATTTTTGCCAGGCAAAACAATATCCAACAGCACCAAATCAGGGCGAAAAATCGCGATCTTTTGAATCGCCTCGCTGCCCTCAGTAGCAGCTTCAATCTCATAGCCCTCATGCGCCAGAGCTAAGCGAATCACCTTTTGAATGGTCAGACTGTCATCTGCAACCAGCAATTTCTTTGCCATCATCAACCCCTACACTCTCGATTTGCCACCCACACCAACACCCAGTCGCGCGCTTTGGGAAGGGGCGCCGCATTTTTTTTAGCCCGCACGAAGGTTAACCCCCTTGAGTCAGCACCTGCCCCCTCAGCCAAGATGCCCTCACCCCCCGCGCCGCCGGCGCCCGGGGCTCTTCCCGTTTTTTTTGTTGCCTTCGGTCATTGTTGTGACCTAAACTCTTAGCCAAAAAGCGGGGAGCGGACCTTTTTTTGGTCGTATTCTTTTATTTTCCCATCCTCTACGCGGGAAGTAAATATATATTATCCTAATTTTGTATAAATTATAGAATGCTCGACTCAGTGTGGCGAGCGATTGTTTTTTGGCATCCCCGTTGCATACTCTATCCGTGAGAAGTGCTTTCCCGCTTTGCTTTCCCCCACGGATAGAGTATGCTCAAAGACAGCTACAGGGTTTGACAAAATAAGCATTTGGACCCTACAATCAAAGACCCAGGGAGCTGTGCCTGTTTTATGGTGTGCATGCCCGGTTTACAATCGGGAAGCCTGAAGTAAACATACGGTGCCCACGTTACTTTCTGGGTTCCATTTGAGTTTGTCAGATTCTGTAGTCCTTTTTGTGGGAATTTTTGCCAATAAAAATGGAGAAAAAAGGGGGGGGGGTAACCACAACACACTATGGCACACTTTCAAGATCGCTCCGCGTCATCATCGAGCTGGATTCAGGAACTGGTTCGCTCAGAGGTTCATCCGGAGGCTGAGCGCCTGCTCAACCCGAGTGGCGCTAGCTTTGATCCTAGTCGCTTGATTGAGGAAAGCACGATTTTTTGGCTCAATTCCTTGAAAGAGCTGTTTCAAGAATACGCTAAAGTCTTCAACGCTTTTTCGGAAAATAACACTAAGTTTCAGGAAATTAAAATCTACGCCTTAGCGCAAACTGCAGCGGATTTCATGCTCTATCGCAACCAAATGAAGCTGATTTTCACCAATGCCGCCCACGGCGTCATTGCCTTGACATGCGCTCATCACGTCCGCTCGCAACTGGCCATCGACGGACAAGCGCAAACCACCTCGCTTAACCCTGACTCCCCGACCTTAGGGCAAAACCAGGAATTACTCGCACAAATCGGTCCTTTTCGCGATATTTATTGGAGCTATCAGGGGGAAAAAATTAGCCCTGAGCAGGTGGCCAAATTCTATTTCATTGAATTTGCAAAAATGACGCGCGAAGAGCGCTCCTCAAGGGGTAACAAGCTGCTTTTGGAGCAAATCAAAAGTATCTTGAAGGAGCAAGGGATGGACCTTTAGTTCCTGCATCACCTGGCTGGAGTTGAGGGAAAAATCAAGCACTTTTTTATGGGAACTCAGCGACTGCGCGGCGGGGAGAGCGGCAGGCAGGATCAAGGATTCATCGTAAGCAAAATGCCTCGCAAACGCTTTACCTAACTCAAAGTAAGACACTTTATTCAAGCCTCCATAATGAAACACCCGGTTGCGCAGGCTACTTTCCACCAAAAACGCAATCAGTTGCACGAGCCCTGAGACCGGCGCAAAAGAATGGATTTCGTGCTGACTCAAACTGAGCGGTTTTTGATGACTGAGCTGGACGCGCAGCTGATCCAGAAACGACAACCGAAAGCCCTGCGAGCGACCTAGGAGCGGGCTAAATCTGAGGATGAGATAGTTCAAAAACTTACTTTTAATCAAGTTCTCACCGCCCAGCTTCATCTTCCCTAGCACCTCATGCGGCAGCACGGAATCGCTTTCCCGGTAGTTGCCATGACTGCCATCAAAGACGTAAGGGCTGGATAGATAAATGATTTTCGGTTGATACAAGTCTAGAACCGAGGAGATCGTGCCCACCCCGCCTGCGTACAAAAGCTCAGCCTTATGCACGTTGCCTTCACTCCACTGCAGATCATGGGGTCCCACGGCATAAATCACCACCGTAGGCTCCACAATGTGCATGACCCGCTTGAGCCAATCGCGGTTATCGACGTCCACGAGCAAGGAGGTCACCCCCGGGATGCGGCTAGAATGCTTAAAATGGCTGCTAAAAACCCGGTAACCCTCACGAAAATGGAGCGCTAAATGGGTGCCAATCAAGCCGCTGCCACCCAAAATTAAAATCGTTTTCGCCATGGAGCTTACCCCACCCGCCAGACCGATTGAACCACCCGGTGGCGCTCAACGCCCCTATCCGGCCTGCGCCGTATTGGCCTCCCCTGTTGCTGCCGTAAACCGACAGTAAAACAGCAAGACGAGCCGTGGTGTAGGGCGGTAGCCGATTCTAAGGCTCCGACTCCGACTACCACTGTAGCCTGCGACTCTGGGCCGCTTCTTGATTTTCCTGAATGAGATTTCCATTCATGACAATCAGTTGCAAGCGATTTTGCAACTGTCCGAGGTGCTTCTCCAACCCCTGGACGGTCGAGGAAGTTTCCTGCAGCTCGAGCGCCAGAAAGGACAGCTCGCTTAACACGCCAGGCGGTAGGTCTTGCGACCGCTCAGTTGCCTCAGAGAGTTTGAGAGGAGTGGACGAGGACAGTTCGGACGATGCCGGATGAATGCGTAATCCCATACACGAGTTTTCCTTTTTTTTATTTTTTTTGCACCGCTTTGCCTGCTTACTTCGCTTTCCAGTGCACTTTTTAGTGCCCCTTCCAGTGCTCAAAAGGAAGCAAGCGGTCCTCATCTCACTTAAGGACCCAAAACGCAGGTGCGTGATTCATTTCACTGTCAGAAAAGCGCACATGAGTCACCCAAAAATCAGTCAGCAACCAGAGCCCCAAAACTAGACACGAGAAAAAAAGGGGGGGGGGTGCGAGGGGAGAAGCGGGAGTGAAGATTCTTTCTCCCTCATGCCCTTCCAGCACAGACTCTCACTTTTTCTGCTCGCTCCTTGACCGCAAAGGGATCAGAGCTGCTGCTCACTCACAGGTCACGCGCGCGCGCTTTTTTAAGACGGTAACAATTTCAAGGCTGCAGTATTGATGTTGTTCGCTTGAGAGAGCACCGCAATGCCTGATTGCATGAGGATGTTTTGCTTGGTCATTTCTGACATTTCCTCAGCAATATCGGTATCGCGGATACGGCTATTGGCTGCCGACAAGTTCTCGTCCGTGATGGCGAGATTATTAATCGTAGCCTGCAAGCGGTTTTGCATCGCCCCCAGATCAGCGCGAATGCCGTTGATCTTCGAGAGTGCATCGTCAATCACCGACAGCGACAATTGTGCCCCTTGCTTGGTGGCCACCGACTCGCCGCCCATTTTGAGCGAATCTAAGGAGGCATCAGCCCGGTCACCATTGTAGACAATACGGTCCAACAGCGGGTTGTTGTGGGTCCCGACTTGCACCTCCACCGTCCCGGCCTTACCGTTTAACAGCGGCGTGCCGTTAAACTCCGTCACGTTGGCAATGCGGTCGATTTCCTGCTTGAGCGACTGAAACTCGCGGTCAGCAAACTGCCGCTCCGAGTCCCCGATGGTATCGGAAGCCGCTTGAATCGAGAGTTCCCGTAAGCGGATCAAGGCGTTAGAAATCTCACTTAAGCCCCCTTCCGTCACCTGAATCAGGGAAATCCCGTCTTGACTGTTGCGCTTGGCCTGCCGCATGCCGCGAATTTGTGATTTCAAATTCTCGGATATCGACAGCCCGGCCGCATCATCGCCTGAGCGATTAATCCGACTGCCGCTGGCTAAACGCTCTAGACTTCGATCTAAATTACTCCGCGTTACGCCCATTTGCCGCAGCGCGTTGAGCGCTGTGACATTGGTCATTATTCTTAGTCCCATATTGAGTCTCCATTCCGTGTCTGCTACCCCACTCTTTCCTTAGAGTGAGCTTAGGCCTCCATGCCAGCGTTTTTCAGACCATCAGTTTCAGTTTCACCATGAAAAAAAACTGAGGTTTGCGTACAAATCCTACTACCTACTACTACTACTACTGCTGCTGCTACTTTTCCTCCTGACGAACACTCGCGAGCAAGACAAAGGCAAAGTGAGGGATGGGGGGGGGTGCGCTATCACCACCACCACCTCCACAACTAGACCACCCACGCCTTTCCCCCCGCCAGCCCGATCGCTTCGTCAGCGACCAACCAAACGAGCTAAAAAACAAAAACCTTAATACTATAAAACCTTTCTCTGTAAACTGCCTAAAAAAAACTAAGAAAATTTTATTTCATCCTTTTTTTATTTCCTCTTCCTCAAGCACCAGCCTGTGTCTTTGGGGGGCAGAATTTGCCTTTTCGGCTCGCTCTTCCTCCCACCCCCCCAAAACACAGGCTGGCCACTTTTCCAGGAAACAAGCTCCTTGGTAGCGGCAGTTGCAACGCTTCCGCTCCAGGAACGCCTCGGCTAAAACTTTTCTCTTGGCCTACAAACACCAAAAAAACCTCCTCAAAACTCTTTCTTCGTGCAAAGGGGCGAGAGCACCCGCACCATCGTCTTATCCTGACCCGTATCCTTACCCAGCCCCTCCGCTGAGTAATCCCAAAACTGCCTTGTTGCTAGCATTGGCTTGCGATAAAATTGAAATTCCTGATTGCATGAGGATTTGATACTTAGCCAGCGCCGTGGTCTCCGCGCCGTAATCCATGTCGCGCACCCGACTGTTGGCGAGCGCCAAATTCTCGCGGTGCGTGCCTAGCGACTGGGTGGCCGATTGCAGGCGGTTTTGCATGCCACCAAAACGGGCGCGCAGCTGTGTGACTAGGGCCAGCGCTTCGTCGATGGCCCCTAAAGTTTCTTGCGCATTAACTTTTTCCGCGACATTTGCTAAATTTAAGCCTAAGGCCACCGAACTCATGTCAGTGGCCATGGGGTCATAGAGCTTGATGCGATCGATCTCGGGTTGATTGCGGGTGCCGATTTGCACTTCGTAGATGCCGCTTGAGCCTTTTAAAAGCGGCACTTGATTGTACTGGGTGCCATTGGCTATGCGATCAATTTCTTCCACCAACCCTTGGAACTCAATGTCCACGAATTTACGCTCATCAGAGCCCAAGGTATCTGAGGCGGCTTGCACCCCTAGTTCCCGTAAGCGAATTAAAATTTGTGAGATTTGATCTAAGGCGCCTTCGGCCACCTGAACAAGCGAGATGCCGTCTTGCACGTTGCGCTCGACTTGGGCTAAGCCGCGCAGCTCGGCTCGCATCGCTTCGGAGACCGCAAGCCCTGCGGCATCATCAGACGCGCGGTTAATGCGGGAGCCGGAGCTGAGTTTCTCTAAGGTTTGGTCCAAGTTCGAGCGGGTGGCACGCAGCCGGTGCTGGGCCACGAGTGCCGGAACATTGGTGTTGAGTCGCAATCCCATTGCCTTCCTCCTTGAAGGGTTGTGGTTTTTGTCATCTACAAGAACACTTTTTTTTCAGCTTGCAGCCTTGCGCTCCCTAAGTTTTTTTCCTCAGCCCTTACATGGGCTTAGAAAAAAAAGCGGGGGAGCGGGGGGGTCTTCTCACCTTGGGGACATTGCCATGATTCGTGGTTTTCACTCCTCTGGCTTCAGCTTTTCCTTCCCACACTCTCCCAATCGGAGCTTTGAGCTGCGACTTGAGAACTATTTTGCTAAGCGGCTCTTTTCCCTGCATTTTCCTCGTCCTCAGCGGCAGCCGCGCGCCATAAATCAAACACAATTTGTCCTTGCTCGGTTCTCACCCATTTCGTAGCATGATCCGGAGGCTCCGTGCCTAAGGCGTTTTGGACAAAGGCATGCAGCGTGACGCATTCCTTATTTACTTGTAGCTTAAATTCGTGATGAGCTTGTTTCACGAGCTGAGCTTTTTGGGCGGGATCACTGACGAAATACAGCCATTGCCCCTCCTGCAAAAGACCTAGATGAACCATGGCCGCTAAATCAAACTTGTGCTTTTTTTTTGACATAATAAGAGTAAGAAAAATCCTCAACAGCTCCTTCAAGCAGTAGATCGGGCGTCATCACTCCTTTCTTGAGGCGAAAACGTTTATTTTTTTGCAACCCCATCCCCCCCACCCCCCGAGTGGTCTCACACACCGCCTCAGGACCAGCGCATCAGCCGACTGCGAGAAAGGCTCAATTTTTCATGAACTTAGCTCCCCCCATTCCTCTCCCCACCGTCTCGCACCCGCTTGCCAACCCCCAGCTGCGCCTCAAGCCGATCGTTGTTGCCAGCACCAGTGCCCAGCAAGCTTCTCTCCACGACGCCCCTCCTGCCTACGCAGACTATCAGTGGAGCGATTTACTCAACTTAACCTTTCAAGTGCCGCAAGGTCAGTCTTTCTTAAGTGATTTTCCCATCTGGGACCCCAACTTCTTGGTGCCGGAACGGACCCTATGGGGGCTTTTTACCCCGCAAAATCAGCTGATTGCTGGCTGCGGCATCAGGCTAGCCCACGTGCCTGCTACTGACTCCCCGCAGCAGCCTTTAGCGCCCCGCGCGACGCGCTTGATTGCCTTACTGGGGGCGGTGGCCACCCATCCCGCTTGGCAAAACCAACGCTTAGCCTCGCACTTAATTCAGCACGCCGTGGCCTGGGCGTTAGCCCGCAACGCTTGTGCGGTTTTTCTCTGGAGCAGTAGGCCCCAGCTTTACGCTAGGCTGGGTTTTCAGCCGTGTGGCGAGCAGGCGCTGGTGGAGTTGCAAGCGGTGGTATGCCCCGCCTTCCCGCAAGCACTCGAGTTGCAAGCCGGTTTCACGCAGGAAATCTTTGCGCTGCTGCAAAACCGGGAGGACGGTTTATGCCTGCAGCCGCACGACTGGGCTTGGTTTTCCAGCCATCGCAACACCCGCTGGCTCTCAAGTTTTTTGCCCGCGCAACCGATAGAGGCCTATGCTGCAATAGGTCGAGGCATTGATTTAGGGAGCATCATTCATGAATGGGGCGGGACCCCTGAGGGACTGGCCACAGTTTTTCAAACACTCCTGCGGGAAGATCCGCAGGCTTGTTTACTAGGCACCCCGCGTCACTTCCAACGGCTCACGGCAGCAGGTTTTCGCCTACCCGCGTTGCATAGGGAGCCTGTTTGCTTAGGGTTTTTGACTGAAAAATTTCCAAACCCTCTGTGCCCCGAGGTTTGGTTTTGGGGACTAGATGGAGCCTAATATTTTTGAAAAACACAGCAGCTCCAGGATCCGCTCAGGGCTGTCACTCTTTTGCCTGACCTTCCCGAGCTTGAACTTAATTCTCACCCTGGCGCTTTTTAACATCCGGCTTGACGATGGGCTGCAACTGCTCGCCAAGCCCACCCTGTATCTGATCTCAGGCGTGGTGTGGCTTGCCGCGTACGGACTCTGGGATCTCAAGCGCTGGTCCTGGCCGATGCTGGTGTTCTCGCAACTGCTGATTTTTTATCAAAACCTGCTACTTCTTGTGGAGTTCTCCCACTCCCCTCACCCCTGGTTGGCCCTGCTGTTTTCCGGGCTGATTCAAGCCATTTTTCTCTTCCAGGTGTCACAAGAAATCCGTGTGCCTTATTTTTTTCCCCGCATCCACTGGTGGGAAAACAACTCCCGCTATAGCCTGGCTATTCCGGTGGCTCTCTTGCCTGAAACCTCCCTCACAAAACCCCTACTGGCTTCGACTATCTTAGACCTCTCCCCGCAAGGCTGCTTCATTAAGACCCGGGAAGACTTACCTCTCAACCAGGTCGTACAGCTGCGCTTTACTTACGCAGGCTTACCTATTCAATGCAAAGGCCTGATCGTTTGGATCACCGCCACTACCGTCACCCGCCCCGCTGGCATTGGGGTGAAATTCTTCTTACTCTCATCCGAAAACCGCAAAGCGCTCAAACTGATCCACCGTAGACTGAAAAAACTTGCGCTCTTTTACCGGCAGTTTCGTTACCTCTACACTCCAGAAGAATTCTTAAAAAACCTGGAAAAAATAGAAAACCAAAGCCTCGCTGCGCCACCGCTTGCCAAGAAAGCGCAATCCGCTTAGCCCTCACCCCCACCCCTTGCAGAGGGTCCAAGACTCACGGAACTCACTCAAGAAACTTGAGAGGTCTCCGGTACCTGTGCGGGCATGAATCAATTTTCAAACAAGAAATCAAACTTTTGATGCTGGGTCTTGCAGGCCTTCTGGCCTGGATAACAGTAAGTAAAAAAAGCGCTGCCTTCAATGAGCGAGTATTTTCCCGGCCGCCCGCCTTGCACGTGAACACCCAGACGATCCTTGGCATGCAGCCATTCTTTTTCGGTAATCACCCCAGGGGTTAACGTCACCGGCACTTGGCCGGTCAATTGAATCAAAAAAGGCCTGTGAAACGATAAACTGGGCCTACCGCTTGTGTCCCCAGCCTTACTGCCAGCTTTACCCCCAGCCTGACTATGAAGCTCAAGCCTCAGGGTCTTTTTGTACTGGGTCAGCTCAAAATACAGCGGATCGGACACAGGCACCGGGATCTTGTGCCGCTCAATTTTCGGATCAAGCACTAAAAACGGCTGGGCGGGCTTCGGACTGCCGCTCTCGCTTGCAGGCTTGCGATTGGCACCCCAACAAGCCCCCGCCGTCAAGGCCAAGAAGCTTGCGGTGGTGATCGTTGCCATCACGACCACCCTCAAGGCCGCCACCGAGTTTTGGTAAGGTTCGTGCCAGCAGACCTGAAAACCCTGCCGCCTCTGCCTGGAGTGTGATAAATCGACCCCTATCAGTCGGCCCAACACCTGAAAGCGGGCAACACCTGAGCAAACCCGCAAGCAACGCCTGAAGCCCACCGTTAACCCGTGCGTAAGCCATCGCATAAACCAGTGCATAAACCAGTGCATAAAAAGGAGTCTCGCATTCATAACCCCCAGGATATCATAGACGGAATGCAGCAAGCGATTTTTTTAGCACAAAAAGCGTTTCACGAGGGCGTTGAGGTCCCGGTGGCAGCCGTCGTTCTGTATGAGGGGAACATCATTGCCCAAGCCACCAACACCCGGGAAAAAGACCATAACCCCTTAGGCCACGCCGAGCTCAACGCCCTCACGAAAGCCAGCCAGCATCTGCAGTCCTGGCGCCTCTCCGACTGCCTGTTGCTGGTCACCCTGGAGCCCTGCTTGATGTGCCTGGCTGCAGCCTATCAAGCGCGAATCGCCGAGCTGATCTACGGCGCCTCGGATCCCAAAGGCGGGGCGTTATCACTTGGGTACGCTTTGCACCAGGACGCTAGGCTCAATCACCGCTTTGAGGTCAAACTGCAACCCCACCCGGTTTGTGGCCAACTTTTAAGCGATTTTTTTAAGCAAAAACGGTAAAATCAGTTAAGGTAATACTTAACCGCTATGACTTCCCGCACCCTCCCTTTAATCGCCCTTAGATTTGCCGGCCTTTCGCTCGGCGCCGCAGTCGACCACCAAACCAGCAACCTCTCGCTCTTTGACGTCCTAGACGAGATCCGCACCGCCCAGATACCCTGTACCTTACAAACGCTGGTCGCCTCTTTTATCCTAGAAAAACAAGAAGCAGTTGATTTTAATGGCAAACTGCTGATCCAGCTGGTCCCCCCGCAACAGCCAGCCTTAGCCTTGGGAAGCGGCGAGATCCGCATGACAGCCGATCAGCGCAAAATGAAAGCGGTTTTTCGCTTTGGTTCCTTCCCCATTCACCACAGTGGCACCCATCGTCTGGTGATGGCCTGTCGACCGAGCGTTGACCAGCCCACCCACCCAAACACTCAGCCGCTACTGGAAGTGAGCCTCAGTTTTGACGTGCTGCTGTTATCCCAAAACCCTGCTCCCACCCTGCTCAGCTCCTTTAATCCCGCCTCACCGCTTGCGCACTAAGCTTTGCGCCCGACGGCGACGATAACGACCATCACCCCACTCCCACAGGCCTGTGCGCTTGTTCCGCTTTTTTCGCGGGTTGAAGGTCATTGATCGCCCAAAAAAGTGCTTGACTGGCTGCGTATGAAACCCTAAAGTTTTTTAGTCTCAAATAATTTTTTTGGATTGCTGGGTCCTGAGACGCAAAACCCAGAAACTCGGTGACCCTCAGCCGCTCACCCAGCCGCCTCGACGAAGCCTCGCCTCGCGCTTGCTCCCCGGGGAGCCTTCTGGTCCAACGGCTCCCTTAGCCCTTAAAGTGTTACCCAAACCCAATGAATGAACGAATGAACGAACGACCGACGGAGGAATTTTTTAATGCAAAACCACCCACTCTCTGCTCTTGACCAAGCCTCAAACCCGCCGCAAACACCCTGCACTGCCCAGCGCGGTTTTTTGACGCAAAGCTTTAAACGGCGCAGACTCCGCGCGTTGATCTCCCACGCCATGTTGGGCTTACTCGCCTTCAGCTCAGGCCACCTGCCGACCGCCTGGGGCTCCTCCCGCATCGAAAATCCGCTCCTAGGATACACCCACCAGCTCGCAAGCCCCTTCACCTTGCCTGCCGGTAGTTTGCAAGTCGGCACGACCTCCGCCGTGGGCTTAACCGATTACTTGCAAGTCTCTACCCAACTTTTTGCTGATTTGTTACAAATCTACAACCTGCAACTGCGCTCAGGACTGCTCGATCTGCCCGGTCTAGCGGTAGGAGCAGGCTTAGGCTTACAAAGCGTGCAACTCAGCCACTTAACCGGACAAAACACCAACCAAGTGATCAGCGCGCTCTTGCCGCAACTCACCCTAGGCTTTGAAGTGGCTCCCCACTGGGCGCTTTTTCTCGGTGGTCAGCTTTATTTAGCCAATCAGACGCCCAATGCCAATTCGGTCCTAGGCGCCGGGATGATGCAAGGCACGGAAGTAGAAGCCGATTTGTCGTGGGCCTACCAACCGCATCCCGAAGAAGAGCGCATCGGCAACGTCTTATCGATGGGATACAGCTATAATACCACCTACCAGTTCTATGGTGTCGGGATCTCGCACCATTGGCGGGGATTGCACGTCGGGATACACTATTACCCGAACGCCACGTTTTACCAACTAAGCCCGATTTTGTCAGGGGGCGCTTCCTTTGACATTTTCTAAAGGCTGACCTCGGTCTCATCAGGCGTTGATCTTTAAAGGATGAGCTTTGACTTTGCTGAGACTTAAGGATGCGAGGACGTTCCAGCGCCTCCGCCACGATCAGGAATGATCCCTCTTTGGGAGACCACGCCTCCCACGAGCAGCATTAAGACAAAAAGTGCAAGCGTGAGCAGCAGATAGCCCGCAAGGGGGTTGATTGCAAAGCTTTTGGTCACCTTAGGCTCATCTCTGGCAGGGTTGGTTGCGGCGTATCCCGGGTCCGCATGATCGTGGGCTTTCAGGACTGAGGCCTCTTGTGCAGGCGTAATGCCTTGGGGTGTTTTCAGGTCTTCCATAGTTGACCTCCTTTTGATAGTAAGTGACATCATTGAGCTTGGGTAAAAACCAGCTCAGTTACCCCACACTTGTCCAACATCGGTCCCACACTTGCTAGGTGCTTGGCTGCAGCTAGAGCGAGCTGGTGAGCGGTTACCGGTTACATGAGGCTTAGAACCAAGATGCCCGACAGTTCCATCCCCCAGACCCCCCTGCCCATTATCGCACAAATCTCCCGCGTTGTCACACGCGTGATTGATCACTTGACTGGCGACCGCGTGGATTACCCCCTGATGGTGGCTGCCGCTTGCGTAAAAGCGCTGGAATGTCATGGCATTGAAGCCCGGGTGATGTATGGGCAAGCCGCCTGGATTGAGGTCTTAGAAGACCAGTCGCTGATCTGGTCAGGCTGCTGGGGTGAGCATGTTTACTTCTGGGTGGCCACCCAGTTCGGCGAGGTGGTGGATCTGAACACCAGTGTGGCTTACCGCAGACCCCCGCACGCGCAACCGCTCTTGAAATCGGCCTTCTCGCCTCCCATTCTTTGGTCCACGGAGGTTCCCAACTTTTACAAGTACCTGCCTGAGGGCTTAGCGGAATTAGAGCTGATGGATCCCAAGGATCAAAAGAAATTTGACCAAGTTTTGCAAGAAGTGGCACAAAAATGCGTTAAACTTCCGACTCTTGCTCCTCCCGAAAGCGAGCTGGATTTCCCCAACGAAGCGATCCTTTGCCCGGGACGAAAACTCCTGGACGATTCCCGCCAGACTTTTCTGCATTTTGATCGCGCGCTTGCAATCCAGGGATTGCCTAAATCGCCTATCTAGGTCAAGCTAAAGACACACCTATGCTGTTGTCTTTAATCAAACGTTTTTTAGTTGGCGAACCGCTGAGCAACCAAATGGCCTCCCACGGGCTCATTCCAAAATGGAAGGCACTTGCTGTGCTCTCGTCAGATGCCCTTTCCTCGGTTGCCTACGCGACGGAAGAAATCCTCATTCCGCTCAGCGCCTTAGGCTCAGCTGCGATGATTTGGTCCATCCCGATTGCGCTTGCCATTGCCTTACTGCTGCTGATCCTCACCTTCTCCTACCGTCAAACCATTGACCGCTATCCCAACGGCGGTGGCGCTTACATTGTTGCCAAAGAGAATTTAGGCACTTCCGCAGGCCTGGTGGCAGCAGCTTCCTTGTTGGTCGATTACGTGCTGACGGTTGCCGTCTCCACCGCCTCAGGCGTAGAAAATCTCACCTCGGCGATCCCGGGGCTTGCGCCCTACCAAGTGGCTTTAGGCGCCGCCGTGATTATCCTGATCACGCTGGTCAATTTGCGAGGGGTCAAGGAATCCTCCACTATTTTTGCCATTCCTACTTACTTCTTTATTTTCTCTTTTCTTTTAATGATCCTCGTAGGCTTCTTTCAGGTGCTGACCCAGACCCAAGTCCCAGCGCCCTCCCTCCTGTCACCGCTGCAATCTGAGCTCTATCCTCAGGTCTCGATCCTCCTCTTGCTCAGGGCCTTTGCCTCAGGCTGCTCAGCGCTGACCGGCATTGAAGCGATCTCCAACGGCATTCCGATGTTCAAGCGCCCGGGTCAGCGCAATGCCAAAATCACCTTGAGCTGGATGTCCACCATCCTCGCGGTGCTGTTTTTAGGCATTACTTTTTTAACCCACTACTACCGCCTCACTCCCCACAGTGGTGAAACCATCGTCTCAAGCCTTGCGCACACCATCTTTGGTGACACCATCAGCTATTACTTGCTGCAAATCTCCACGGCCTTGATCTTGTTTCTGGCCGCCAACACCAGTTACGCTGATTTTCCCAGGCTCTCCTCGCTCTTGGCCTGGGATCGCTATGTGCCCAAGCAACTGGCCAGTCTTGGCGACAGGCTGGTCTATTCTAACGGCATCTTAGGCTTGGGTGTTGCAGCCATCCTCCTTTTGATCTTATTTCAAGGGAAAACCCATCTGCTGATTCCCCTCTACGCCATTGGCGTGTTTCTCTCCTTCAGCCTCTCGCAGTTTGGCATGGTGCGCCATCACCTCAAGCACCGCGAGCCTAACTGGAAACGCTCGCTTTTTTTTAATGGCGTCGGCGCGATGACCACGAGTTGTATTTTAGTCGTGATTGCCGCGACCAAATTTTTACTGGGCGCCTGGATGGTGATTCTCTTCATCCCGCTGCTCGTGATGGTGTTTTTGCACATCCATCAACATTACATGATGGTCAAACAACAACTCTCCCTGACCGGCAAGCACCCCTCAGGCGAGCTCAAGAAACTGAAACACACCGTGGTGGTGCCCGTGTCGGGCATGCACGAAGGGGTGCTTGAGGCACTGCGCTATGCGCTTTCCATCTCAGACGAGATCCGGGCCTGTTATGTGGAAACCGACCCCAAGCGCACCGAGCACATGACCACCGAATGGCAGAAATGGGCGCACCAGGTGCCGCTCGTCATTTTACGCTCACCCTTTCGCTCGATCATCTGGCCGGTGCTAGAATACCTGGATGATATTCAGCAGATGCATCACGAGGAGCTGATCACCGTGATCATTCCCGAGTTTGTCACGCCCAAGTGGCGCCATCGCCTGCTACACAACCAGACGGCGTTTTTCATCCAGGCGGCATTGCTGTTTCGGCCACGCAAAGTGGTGATTAACGTCAGGTACTATTTAAAGCCACAATGACCTCATAACCCAGCCACGCACCCGCCCACCCACAATCATAGGCCGATGCACGCTCGCGCGCACCCCTCTCACTTTCCCGCTGACTGAGTTGCCGCGTCTAGCATTTTAGCGGCAGAAAACTATCGACATTTTAAGAATAAAAAAATTTTGTGTTGCGATTCAATAATATGATAAAATTAAACTCGATGCGACGCAAGTCCCGAGCGACCTCCACCACTAGCACCAGTAGCGCTCGACGATTTCTCATCTTGCCTACGCTCATTGCAGCAGTTGCGTTTGGACTACCGCTGCAGCTTGCCGCAGGCGGGCTGTTTGGGAGCAAAGCAGCAAGACCAGGGAGAGTGCCAGTCACACCCAGTCACCCTACCGTCCCGCTCCGTCAGACTAACACGGCAACGACGCATTCAACTTCTCATTCTAATTCTAACTCTACTTCTTCTCCCCTCACCCCTGAAAAGGAGCCTTCTCCTGTCAGACCCCAGCCCTCTTCTCGCTTCGCGCTCACACCCCAGCGCTGGTTTCAGTTTGCCGGCCAAAAGCCCCTTGTTGATGCCAGTCAGCAGGCACCCGCCTCGCGCCTCGCGCTGTTGCCTGCTGACGCCTTAAAGCTCATGCGTGATTTTTTAAGCGAGGCTGACCAAATCAGGCTGCAACGGGCTTGTGCCGAGCAGGTACTCAATGAGTTGCTCTTTGATTCTAGTCACCTCTTAGGTATCAGACGCGCAGCTCAGGATCACCCCGAGCAGCAACCCCGCATGAGCCTCTCGCAGTTACTCGTGCGCAAGGCCACTTACACCTCCAATGCCTTAAACCTGGTGATTCAAAGTGCCTCCGAGTGGTGGGAGCTCCAGCAGTTCTTAAAGCGACCCGAAGCAGCCGCATTCAACCGCATCGCACTAGTCCAAGACATCGCCCCCGAGACTCAGGGTGTCATTGACCTAGCGCAGCTTGCGAAACTCGGGCTCTTGGCGCGCTTCACGAGCCTGGATCTGACAAAAAGCGGGCTTGGCAACACAGAGGCCGAGCAGCTTGCCGCAGCAGCAACGGCACCAGGCAATCAGCTCGAACAGCTCTTCTTAGGCAGAAACCGGATTGGCAATGCAGGCGCCCTCAAGCTGGCGCAAGCAGTGAGCCATCCCCACAGCCGCCTGCAAGGACTCAACTTAAATCGCAACCGGATCACGGAGCCAGGCTTGATGGCCATCGGCAGCGCGCTTGAGCAACCTACCAACCAGCTGACTAATCTAGGCCTAGGGTTCAATACCTTAGGCCCCAAGGCCGGTATCCGCTTGGCTGCAGCACTCACGCACCCTGCCAACCGAGTCACCACCTTGGGGCTCAGCCGCACACAACTCGGTGCGCAAGGCGTGCAGGCACTGGTGCAAGCCCTCTCTCACCCCAATAACCAGGTGGAGTTCTTACACCTCAGCCAAAGTGAGCTGAACGCACAAGACGGAGCCAATCTCGCTCTCACTCTCGCAAGCGTCCACAATCGCCTCCGTTTTTTAGACCTCAAAGACAATCAGCTTAAAGCAGGCCTCACTGAGCTTGCGTTAGCACTTCAGCAGCCAGCTAACCGACTGCGCGCGCTTGATGTCGGTCGCAACAGTGCGGATGATAACGCTGCCGGGGCCTTTGCGCTCAGCCTTATGCATCCCCAGAACCAGCTGCAGTTTTTAGGTCTGGCAGGCCATGCAAGCGGCACGGGCATCAGCGATGTCGGCGCCATCCGGTTAGCCGCAGCCCTAGGCCACCCCACCCACAACCAGCTGCAGGTCTTAGACTTATCGGGGAACCTGATCCGCCGCCATGGCGCTCAAGCCTTAGCCACAAGCCTGAAACTCCCACAAAACCGGCTCACCTCGCTTGCGCTCTCAGGCAACCGCTTAGGCGCGGCGGGCAGTGATGCCCTGGCCGAAGCGCTCGAACACCCCCACTGTAAGCTCACCACGCTGGAGCTGGGCGGTAACGAGATCGGCTCTCTTGGAGCCCAGCGCCTAGCCCATGCACTGGAGCACACCCTCCCCCACCCCTGCCGGCTCCAAAAACTGGACTTAAATCGCAACCGGATCGGCAACGATGGCGCCCGCGCGCTTGCCAGGGCCTTACGTGGCAACCCAGCAAGTCCCTTGCGCGTGCTTGATCTCTCAGGCAACTGGATTAGCCCCGAGGTGCGCAAGGAGCTGCAAGCGGCAGCACCGCTCGACTGTCAGATTATTTTTTAAAAAAGCCAGGGTCTCATCGTTCCTACTCCTACTCCCCCCCCCCCTCAACGCGCCTGGCCTATTGCCTTATTAAAAGCAATACTTTAGGATATTTCGTGAGGATCCTGGAACTGGGCGGATTCCTGAGGCAACGTTGCAGAAAAAACAGAGGGGATTTAGCGCTCGCAAGAAAAGATCTTGTGTTGGCTGCGCTGACTGGAATGAAGAGAAGCTCGCTGTGACCCTGAAGCATGAACATGAAGCATGCATAACCGAAAAATTTCTCTTAATCAAAAAATAGCTCTGATCGGCTTCCGGATTTATTTTCCCGCAGTCGAGCAGCCGATCCATCAACGCTTTTTACAAGAAGCGGATCTCGAGAAGACGCTAGCCCACGCGGCTTATGAGGCGCAATCCGATTTCCGTATCCTTGCGGTGCTCTTGAGCTGGATCAGCGGTGCACGGTAGGCGTGTGAACGTCAAGAAACTGGGCACAAAGCAAGCCGCTTTGGAAACAGTCACAGCAGCAGCCGGTGCCGACGGCCGCAACTTGGTTTTTGCTCTAATGGCCGGGTAGGCTGTGATTACTGGCAGCCCGCAGTGGCAAAAGCTACTTCGCGTGGATCCGCAGCATCCGTAGATCCCAGTTGACCCAGAACTGCTGGCAATTGCTCTCCAGTATCAAGGCGCAAACCAAGCCTTAAAAAAATTAGGACTGCTGGTGCCGGTGAAGTTTCCGAGAATTCGTCTGAGTGATGTCTTGCAGCCTGCGGCGCTTGCGAGGAACAACCTGCAATACCGCAATCACCTGATTTACGGCGCCACCTGGCGTGCTGACGTGATCACGGCCCTTGAGACCCAAGTGGGCAATGCCCACCAAATAGCCACTCTGATAGGGTGCCAGAAGCAGCTTGCCAAGCGAATTTGCAAGGACTTTTCCCTGGCCCAAGAGGCAAGAGCAGAGCGCTAAAAGTCAATAGCAAGCTCCCCACCTAGCTGCTCCTATGCGCAAGCTCATCGCTTCCAGGCGGTATTTTCCAAGCGCGGTGGAGCGCGGGCGCTCTCGGGTTGACAGCCACGAGAGACCCTGGCCTGAGGAGAGCAAAAAGAGAAAGAAAGGTTATGAAAGCGCAGAGGAGACCCCGGAAAAATAACAAAAAAAAGGTAATGAAACGAATAGAAGAGGACCGAGCACGAAGCGGTCCCGGTCAAAACTTATCCTTGGAGCGGAGGCTTTCAAAGGCTGAAGTCACAAAACTTAATCAAAAGGCGAGCTTACAGACACTATCGCTCAAGCTCCCGATTGCTGTGATTGCGCAATAAAAGCAGCTCGCAGCCCGTGAGGGATTAAAATACAGACCATGGATCAGGCGCCTCCTGCTAAAAAAAACGCAAGAAGGCAGCAGCAGCAGCAGTATTGACTCAAGCAAACAATGAGGATAGCGCAGGGCAATCGCTCTAAGCGTTCAGGAGGGGAACTACTACTACTGGTCTCGCACCTGCTGCTTTTTTGTGCTGCTCGCGCCACGCTTTGGGCTCTTGGAGGGGGGCAGGAGAGGAGGGAGAGGAAAAAGCGGCTTGCTCTTGCCAGTCGCTTTTTCCT
>JAYTHP010000225.1:0-23153 GCA_043732485.1 Oligoflexia bacterium | reverse complement strand
AGTTGGGGAGTGAGTCGGGGGGAGGGGCGGCTTTAGAGCTGCCTGAGAACCGATTGCAGGCTCTTCGTCGTCGTCGTCGTCGGCTGCATGACCGGGAGGAACTTGCGGCGGGGAGTCTGGAGGCCCCAAGCGCGCTTGTGCTTGAGTTTTTTCCGGCGCTCTCAGCCTACTTACCCAAAGCAGATGGCCAACTGGTGGTGCAGCATTATATGAATGCCTGGTTGAGCAATAAGCAGCCGGGTTACGAGCCGCAGTTTGATATCTCATACTCACGCTTTTTTCCGCATCTGTTGCAACATCTGCCGGCTTTGGTGTCTGAACTCAATTTGCGATCGGTGCAGGATGCTAGGGGAGTGTTTTTTCTCGAGCAGGAGCCCGGGACAAACGATTTTGGTCAGGCCCTGGCGTTTGGTTTAAGTGGGCGCGCTCCCGGCGCTCTGGGCTTGTGCAGGCTTGATGTCGCTTTAAATGGCATGGGGGATCACGGGGTGGAGCATTTAACGCGTAGCCCTACTTTGGCCAATCTGGTGGAACTCAATTTATCGAATAATCACCTGACGAGCAAAGGAGCGATGATAGTGATTGATTGTTTTTCCTCTCGTGGGCTGGAGCGTCTGAATTTACGCCATAACGGGATTGGGTTAGGGGGATTTTGGGCTTTTTATGAGGCTTTGCGGAGCGGTCACCTTGCTTTTTTGTATCGGCTCGATTTGCGGGACAATCAAGACGACGGGGCGAGTGAGCACAGCAGGCGGGGCTCTGGGGACAGCAGTAGCAGTAGCAGCAGCAGTGGTAGGCGCAGGAGCTTAGAGTGGCTCACGCACGGCGAAGACTGCGGGGCGTTGCGGAAGGTAGCCGAACTGCTCAGGCAAGTGGCCCAGACACCCGTGCCGCTTGCTCCAGGATCCAACCCTTTTACCGATGTTAGGCCTAGGCGCATTTTGATGAATTCCTTTGTGTTGCCGGAAGCAGCAGTTACCGCTGGCGTAGGTCTTCACAGAGACTGAAGCAGGGAGATTGGTGTAGTGATGGGCGCGGCCGCCGCGATTCCCTGGGGAGGGGGTGCGCAGGGCTTTTGAAGAGCACGAGCAGCGCCCTCTTGGAGAGCGTAAGGTTCAACCACTATTCCCCTGCACTGCAGGTGAGGTGTTTGTGTGGGTGTCCTGGGGGTTTGGACTCTTGGGCTCAGGCTCAAAGAGAGCTACGAGCTGCTTGGTGGGATGCGTTAGGAGCAGCCTAAGTCTAAAGCAAGTGCTGCAAGATAGCCGATTAAGCTGAAGTTGATCCATAAGAAAAATCTGAGCCACTGTTGGTTGTCGGTGGAGAGTTGAAAGTGAAAGAGCTCAAATAAAACCTTCAAAGAGATCGTGGCGTTGAGGATCAGCGCAATCCAGCCCACGGGTAAGAATAACGGTGCCAGCGCCGCGATTCCCACGTAGGCGAGACACCACAGGGTGATTTGAAAGCGTGTCACAAAAGGGCCGTATTGGACGGGGAGGGTGGGAAACCCGCCCTGGCGGTAATCTTGGGCGTATTTCAAGGCGAGACTCCAAAAGTGTGGCATTTGCCAGAAAAACAGCAAAGAAAACAAGTAAATACCGCCCGGGGCAAACACTTGGCCTGTGGCTGAGGTGTAGCCCATTAAAATGGGAAGCGCTCCTGGAATTGCACCAGGAACTGCAGCGTAGGCCCAATGTTTCTTCCACCACAAGGTGTAAAAGCCGTTGTAAAACACCACGGCACTGACGCCCAAATAAAAAAGCGGCAGGCTGAGGCTAAGCAGCAAGCCCATCCCTAAGAGCAGGCAGGAAATCACAAAGATCCGAGCCCGGGCTACTGAAAGCCTCCCAGAAGGGAGCGGTCGCCCGGCGGTCCTGGGCATGAGCGCATCTTGGGTGCGCTCTTGTAATTGATTCAAGGCGGACGAGCCTGAGGCCAAAAAGGTGACGGCGAGTAGCGTGAGGAGGAGTCTCGTGAGGTCAAGGGGTTGCTCCGGCGAGTGTCCAATCACGAAACCGGCTAAAACGCTCAAAAGGACAAGAAAAACGATGCCGGACTTGGCAAGCTCGCGGTAAATCTGCAGTTGTACCTTGCTTGTCGCCCAGGTCATAATACGCCCTTGCAAAAACGAATCAAAGGGCACACAGACAAAAGCCCCCGCACGGCCGGCCCACCGATGGGAGAACAAAGGTCGGACGACGCGAGCGAGTCACAAGACGGGTAACGGGGGTAGGAGTGGAGGTGTGATCGTCGGGGGTGGAAAAGAGCAGAACTGGGAAAGGGCATAGGGTTTGATTTCGTTTCTTCTTCGATTAATTTTGTTTTCTCGATACGCTCGCTCAGTTCCAAAAGGGTAACGATTCGCTATTCAATTGAGGCGGCCTCTCTAGTTGCCGCAAAATACCTCATTTTTAAGAGTGTCATTTTTTTGACTTTCTGTTTTCGGTTCCGATCTTCCTGTCACGGCCGCCACCTTTGAGTGGGCGCTCACTGCGAGGGAGGGTTGGGTTCACGGACATGTAAGTCCCCTCTCAAGGAGGGGTTTCATTTGCGGCCTCAGGCTGCGGGGGACTAAGCCTCCAGTGATCCCTCAAAAAAGCCGCTCGTCTCCTTCTCGTCGGCTCCAAGCAATCTGCGCCAATCTGTTCAGTGGTCTAGCATAGGGATCCCTGGTCAACGAACCGGTCTTGAAGTGCTTGAAGTTAAAGGTATTCTACTTTGCGCGATTTTTTTGGGCTTTTGTTTCGAACTTTCCCGGTTTTTTCGCTATTTTAAGGCTCAGACAAGGCCCATCACCTTCCGATAGTAACAGAAGCAGAGTAAAATGACCAGCCGGAGCGCAGGGTGAGAGGGCAAAAGCTCCTTAAACTAGGCCGGAAACGAGACGGGGGGCTGTCGAGGGGGGTGATGATGGGTGTAAGGTCTCGAGGCGCGCAGGAGGGCAGCCGCTGCACTACCTTAGGCGCGCGACCCTGGTTTCGCGAGTTTTGACGGGTGAGTGGTGGTGTGGACTGGGGTGGAGTGCCCCGCCCCGCAAAAAGCTTGAAGCCTAAAACGGTGAAGCGTCTGGCTCACAACCGCGGTGGCTAAGGGCAGCCCCGCTCTTTTGCTGAGGTTTTAGCGTTCAGGTGAGCCTAAAGTGGGCCCCGGAGCGCAGGTAGGCAGGGCGCAGGCCTTGCTGGATGAGAAAGAGGAGTTGCGGGCGGGGCTGTCAAATGAGTTGCAGGTACCCGTGTTACCAGCAAGAAACTTGACTTTTAATGGGTTTTTAGGTTAAATGAGGAGACACCATGAAAATAAATATTGCACCTTCCTTGGGGTCTTTTGCGGTAGGCGTGAGCGCACTCTCCTTAAGCGCTCAGTGCTTCCTTGCAACTTCGTCTTTTGGTTTTTTGGCGGCTTCGCCTCAGCAATTAGCGCAGCAAAGCCTTCTGTCCGCTCGTTTGACGGTGCCTTCTGCGGCACGTCCGCAATCGGCTCAAGTTTTTTTAAAGTTATCATCTCAGCCAGCGCCAAGGTTATCCGACTCCCAGTGGAGTCTTTTTGCGTCTGCCCACGCGGAAGATTTCCCCACCCAGTTGCCGGATGCATTAAAAGAAATTGCGATCACCGAGCATTTGAGTCAACAAATTGATATTAACGCTTTTAATTTTAAAGACGAAGAGGGCAAGCCCTTTGTTTTTAGCCAACTTTTTAAGGCAGGCCTGCCGGTCTTATTTGCCTTTCATTATAATCGTTGCAACAACATCTGTGATTACCTGCTGAAGGGCATGATCAAAGGACTGAAGGAACTAGACTGGAGTCCAGGCAAGCAGTTTACGCTTGCAACCCTTAGCATTGATCCGACCGACACGCCGGAGCAGACCCAGGCCAGGAAGGCAGCCTTGCTGGCAGAGTACAGTCGCGATGAGGCGAAAGAGGGTTGGCATTTTCTCACGGGAGAAGCGACGGAAACCAAAAAGCTTGCGTTGCAGTTAGGGTACGGCTACAAGTATGATCCCGAAGAGGAGCAATACGGCCACAGTGCGGTGATTTTTGTGCTGACGCCTGAGGGAAAGATTTCGCGCTATCTCTACGGCATCGAGTTTCGGACGCAGGACTTAAGAATGTCTTTGCTTGAAGCTTCAAAAGGGAAAATCGGCACGGTAGTGGACCGTTTTTTACTTTTTTGTTTTCGATATGATCCGTTTGCCAGAAAGTATTCAGTTTACTTGTCGCGTTTGATGCAACTAGGTTGTGGCGTCACGTTTCTGTTGTTTGGTGGATATCTCGGTTATTATTGGCTTATTCAGAAAAGAGAGGAGCCGACCCATGTTTAATTCAGCTTTTGCAGGAGTCTTGTCAGCGCTTCCGATTCAAGGTTCCGATATTGCTGTGCCTTGGGATCACCTTTATCATTTTGTATTTGGTTTGAGCGTGTTCTTCTTCGTGCTGGTGATTGGGGCGATGCTCTATTTTATCGTAGCCTACAAGCATGATCCACGGAGAAAGACTCAGTACATCACCCACCATCATCTGCTTGAGGCTATCTGGATTGGTATCCCGGCAGCCCTGCTGATGGTGTTGTTTGTTTGGGGTTATTTCGTTTACATTCGCATGGTGACGCCGCCTACCGAGGCGTACGAGATTCGGGTGACCGGAAAGCAATGGTTCTGGACGTTTCAGTACGATGACGGCAGCACCACGGTCAACGATGTCTTTATTCCGGTGGATAAGCCGGTGAAGTTCATTTTGACCTCAGAAGATGTCTTGCACGGGTTTTTTATCCCCAATTTTCGTATTAAGACGGACGTGGTTCCGGGCATGTACACGTCGTTGTGGTTTACGGCCACTGTTCCGGGGCGGCATCAGGTGTTTTGTACGGAGTATTGCGGCACATCGCATTCTCAAATGCTCGCCAATATCGTGGCCTTAGATGATAACCAATGGGAAGAGTGGCAGAGTAAGCGTTTGAAGGAGCCTATTTTGAAGGCTTCCGATACGGATGTCCCCGAAGAGAAGTTGTCGCATGTGCAAGTGAGTTTGATTGAGCAGGGGAAGAAAGTCTATCGCAATAAGGGTTGCATGGGCTGTCATTCGGTCGATGGCAGTGCGAAGATTGGGCCTAGTCATAAAGGGTTATTTGGGCGGAAGGAAGTGTTGGCTGACGGCAGAGAGATCATTGTCGATGATAACTTTGTCAGGGCGCACATAGACAATCCGCTCAAGAACACTTTAAAGGGGTATAGTCCAATCATGCCGACCTTCAAGGGTTTGATCAGCGAGCAGGAAATGACTTCTTTGATGGTTTATTTGAAGAGCTTAAAGTAGCAGTAAAAGGCGGCAGCGGCACGCGGTGGACGTGCGAGGGGCGAAAACGGCGAAAAGTTCCGGGTTCCACCCTGGCTCGCACCAAAAGTTGCAGCCGTTTTGAGAGCTATGCCTTCTGCGTGAAAAAAAACATAAGCGAGGTGAGGAGTTGGGTGAAGCAATGGTAAATGAACGATCGGTTTCGAAGACACAATTGGAGCTTGACCAAGCGGCAGCACAGGTGGTGGCACCTGCCCATCACTATTTGAATCATGGCAAGGGCTTAAAGTCCTGGCTCACCACCTTGGATCATAAACGCATTGGGGTCATGTACCTTTTTACGGTCTTAAGTTTCTTTTTGCTGGGCGGTATTTTTGCGCTGATCATTCGCTTAGAGCTGTTCAAGTATGGCGGCCAGCCCTTACTGGCAGCGAATACCTATAACAAGATGTTTACCTATCACGGGGCGATCATGGTCTTCTTGGTGATCATTCCGATCATCCCGGCTGCGATTGGTAATTTCATTTTGCCGGTGATGTTAGGCGCCAAAGATGTGGCTTTTCCCCGGTTAAACCTAGCTTCCTATTATATTTTTGTGTTAGGTGCGATCGTGGCGTGCGCAGCGCTGTTTTTAAGAGGGGCGGATACGGGATGGACTTTCTATACGCCGTATTCGATTCGCACCAACACCACCGTGATTTTGGTATTGCTCGGAGCTTTTATCGCTGGTTTTTCATCGATCTTAACCGGATTGAATTTTATCGTTACCATCCATAAGCTGCGGGCACCGGGGCTGACCTGGTGGCGCTTGCCGCTCTTTGTGTGGTCGATTTATGCCACCAGCATCATTCAGGTGTTAGCGACACCGGTTTTGGCAATCACCTTGCTGTTACTCTGCTTAGAGCGTTTGTTCAAGATTGGGATTTTTGATCCCGCACTGGGCGGCGACCCGGTGCTTTTTCAGCACTTTTTCTGGTTTTATTCGCATCCGGCTGTTTACATTATGATTTTGCCTGCGATGGGAATCATTTCTGAAGTGATTCCGGTGTTTTCCAGAAAGCCTATCTTTGGTTACCGGGCGATTGCCTACTCCTCGTTTGGGATCGCCATGGTGGCTTTTTTGGTCTGGGGTCACCACATGTTTGTCAGTGGGCAAGCGGAAATGGCGAATTTTTTGTTCTCGCTGTTGACGATGTTTGTTGCTGTGCCGACGGGCGTGAAGGTTTTCAGTTGGGTGGCCACGATGTACCGAGGGTCCATTCATTTTAATGCCCCGATGCTCTACGCTTTAGGGTTTATGGAGCTTTTTACTATCGGCGGACTCACGGGGATCTTTCTGGCAACGCTTGCCATTGATGTGCATTTGACGGGAACCTATTTTGTGGTGGCGCACTTTCATTATGTGATGGTGGGTGGGACCTTGATGGGATTGTTATCAGGTCTTCATTACTGGTTTCCCAAGATTTTTGGCCGCATGTACTCAGAGGCTTCAGCGAAGATTGGTTTCTGGTTGATCATGCTTGGTTTTAATCTGACTTTTTTCCCTCAGTTCATTTTAGGGGCGCAGGGGATGCCAAGGCGTTATTGGAGCTACTTACCAGAATTCACCGTTTTAAATCGGTTGTCGACGGTGGGGTCTTGGTTTATTGCCGCGGGATTCTTTTATGTGGCCTTTTATCTCTACCGCGCCTTACGCTCGGGGCCGATTGCTTTGGCGAATCCTTGGAACGCGAAGACGCTTGAGTGGCAAACTAGTTCGCCGCCGCCGCATGAGAATTTCTTAGAGAATCCTGTGGTAACTTCTTGGCCTTACGATTACGCTGAAGATGACATCTTCATGCCGAAGAATGCTTAGCTAACTAAGGCTTGAGAGTTAAACAATAGGGTAGACAGGTGTCAATTGGGTTGTGGGTGGTTGTTTTTTAAGTGTTTGGGAGGAGAAGAAGAGTCATGTCAACGTCAAACAGTGAGGTTCATGCGGTGGTCGCTGGAGCAGACCCGGTTCACCATTTTGCTCATCATTTTGCCAGCGCCGAGGACGAATTTGAAGCGGCCAAGCAGGGGATGTGGATTTTTCTTGCAACCGAAGTCTTGATGTTTGGTGGTTTGTTTGTCGCCTACGCAATCTTTCGTGGGTTGTATACGGAGATGTTCCATCACGCTCATCAGTACTTAGTGGTGAAGATGGGTGGTTTGAATACCGTGGTGTTGATCACCAGTAGTTTGACGATGGCCTTGGCGGTCAGTGCCACCCAGCGTGGCAAGCGTAAGCAGGCTGCTGGGTATTTAGTGAGCACTTTGCTTTTGTCGAGTTGTTTTTTGGTGGTCAAGTACTTTGAGTATCAGCATAAGTTTCATGATGGTTTGCTGCCGGGTGGATTTTTTACCAACACCGAATTATTGGATGCCAAGGCGCCCTTGTTCTTTTCGCTGTATTTCGTCATGACCGGGTTGCACGGGGTGCACGTGCTGATTGGGATGGGTTTGATGACTTGGCTGCTGAAGCGCACCTTGCAGAATCATTTCTCTCCGGCCTACTTCACGCCAGTGGAGATGGTTGGCTTTTATTGGCATTTCGTTGACTTAGTGTGGATTTACTTATTTCCTCTTCTTTACCTAGTGGGTTAATCTATGGATTCAAAAAAGCCGCATCATTATATTCTTTCGCCTGCTCGTGCCTTGATGACTGGGATGTCGCTGTTAGTGTTAACGGCGATTACAGTCTGGGTGTCACAGGTGGATTTAGGGCATCTCAACTTTCCGATTGCCATGTTGGTGGCAAGTCTGAAGGCAGCACTGGTGATTTTCATCTTCATGGACATGAGGCATGACAAGACCCAGAATCGCTTTATTTTCTTTGGTTCCTTTCTTTTCTTAGCTATTTTCCTGACGCTGGTCTCAAGTGACTTGTTTTTTCGCGGGAATGTCTATGTCCAGCCCGCCGTTGCGGTAGCAGACGGCGCAGGCGGCGGTAAGGTGAAGAAAGCTTGGATTGCAACACCGCGTTTGATTGCTAAGGGTAAAGAAATCTTTAGTATTCAGTGCGTGGCTTGCCACGGTGCTTCTGGGGAAGGCAATGGGGTTGCAGCTGCGGCCTTAAATCCCAGGCCGCGTAATTTCCATGCCTTAGAGGGCTGGAAAAATGGACGAAAGCCGACGATGATTTTTAAGACCCTCAAAGAAGGGATCGCAGGCGGTGCGATGGCCTCTTATGCCACGCTGCCTGCTGCGGATCGCTGGGCCTTGGCGCACTTTGTGGTGACTTGGAATCCGACGCCGCCTGAAGCGGATACTCCTAATGACTTTCAAAAAATTGGGATTGATCCTAATAAGGAAGAGGTGGTCGTTGGCGAAGTTCGCACCCTTTCAGTGGTGATAGCGCTGCAGCAGGCAACCGTGCCTGACGTGGAGCCGTTGTTTGAGGTGGACCAGACTAGTGTCTTGAACGAGCCGCGTGTGAGCGTAGCCTTGCGGGCTAGCTTGAGTCGTGTTGAGCGCGGCCAGAAAATTTACCAGCAATCGTGTGTGCAGTGTCACGGTCTGCGGGGCCAAGGGGGCATGAAGGCTCAGGCCTTGTTGGGGTATCCTGCAGCCTACGTGATGACCTCGCCTTTGCTGCTGAAGAGTCCGGTCTTTGCCAGTCCGAAGGCCTTTCAGAAAGTCTTAAGTCAAGGCATGCCAGGGCGTTTGATGCCTGCGCGAGCGGATTTAAGTGTGACGGAGGCTGAGGACTTAGAGGCTTATCTGCGGGTGGTGCTGGAGCAAGCAGAAGCGGACACGCAGACCGTGGCATCTTCTGCATCGGTCTCCGAGCCCCGCTGATTCACGCCAAAAAATCAGTCAGTCAGGGGAAAAGCCTTGGGCTTAATCGCTGTGCTTTCAGGGGCGCGTACTTGTCGTCTCCTTACCCACGAGAGTGATCAACCAAAAGTGCAAAGCGAAAGTTTAGGGGTTGACGTAGATACGTAAGCTCGCTCGCTCTTGCGGTCAGCGATGCTTGCGGCCGTGGTAGCCCGCTTAGCGATTCTCAGTCAGGGTTGCGGCTTGGGTTAGCGCCCAGAGGGTGATTTCAATCAGCTTGGGTGAGTGCGCTTGAAAGCCTGCCAGCAGGGCTGCTTCGCTATCTTCCTTTCTGGCGTAGGCTGAAAGCGCAATGGCAGGCACTTTGGCAGCAGGCTGGTGATCATCGGCGCGAAGTTTCCGAATAAATTCTAAACCATCTTCTCCGGGTATCCCAATAGCACTTAAAATAACGTCGGGCAACCAGCCGGCTAGGCAGACTTGAGGAGGCGGTGCGCACTTCGGCGCCACAGCGAGCAAGCAGGGTCTTAATGAGCAGTCTGGTGTCGTCTTCATCATCGATGAAAAGAATCTTCACGCCGGCCAGGTGCTGCGGTTGCTCAGGGAGGAGCGCACCTCTGCTGCAAGAGCGCTTGCCAAAGGGTGGGGAAGAAGGTGCAGTGATCGTGACGGGAAGATCCGTGGTCGTCGCGGACGGGGAAGGGGAACGAGAACGCAGTGGCAGCAGCAGCAGCAGCGGGTCGCCGGCCGCAGGTACCGATGAAGAGTAGAGAGCGTTTTGCGACAGGATCGTCGGGATGAGCACGAGGAAGGTGGAGCCTTGATTTCTTCCGGGGCTTGAGGCACTGACGGTGCCGCCGTGCAGCTCGACGATGTGGCGCACCAGCGCTAGGCCAAGTCCCAGGCCACTGTATTTGCGGGTGTGGGCGTTATCCTCTTGGCGAAATCGTTCAAAAACAAACGGTAAGAACTCAGGCTCAATGCCAACACCGCAATCGGAGACCTGGATTTCTAGCCTGGAATCCTGCTCGCTGCGGCGGGTGGTGAGGATGAGAGTGGAGTGCCCGAGGGAGAATTTAACGACATTCGTAAGCAAATGCCACATCACCTGCTGCAAACGCGTGGCATCGCCCAAGAGCAGGCCCGTTTGCGGGTCAATTTGGGTACGCAGGGTGATTTTTTTGGCTTGTGCAGGCAACTGCATGGTTTCAATGGCAAACTCAATGACCTGGATAGGATCCACCCGCTGAATTTTTAGTCTAATTTTGCCGGTAATCAGGCGGGAGACCTCAAGCAGGTCATTGATCCGTTGGGCTTGAACCTGGGTGTTGCGCTGAATCGATTCTAGCGCCTGCTTGAAGACGATCGAGCTGGCTGCTCGAACCGCAGTCAGTTGGTGTACCCAGTGATCACGGTTAAGGGTGTGCGCAGTTCATGCGACAGCGTGCTTAAGAACTCATCTATCATCTGATGGGCGCGTTTTAACTCAGCCGTGCGCTGTTCCACCCGCAGCTCTAGGTCTCGCTTGGCTTCCAGCAATTCGCTTCGTGCCTGGTTCTTGAGGGTGGCTTCGGCTTCCAGTTTTTGATTGGCTTTTTGGAGAATTTGCGGCGAAGGCAGCGCGAGCGCCTTGGGCATTAACCGCCACAGACAAAGTGCGGTGAGGAGCTTGATCACGCCTTACAGGAAATAGTCCGGAAACCAGACCGTCCAGATCTCAAACAAATGGGTGGTGCCGCAGGCAAAGATGAAGGCCGTAAACATACGAAAGATCCAATTGAACGCTAGGTCCTTGCGGCGAGCGACAAAGACGAGCAGGAAAGGCGGAATCGAAAAGTAGCTAAGCGCAATCAGCAGGTCTGATCCAACGTTGAGCCAAACGATCTGGGGCTGCCACCAATAGCAGTGGTCGTGCGGCATATAGCCTGAGGAGTCCAGGTAATGACTGAGGGTTTCCAGCGTAACATCAAGCCTAAAGGAATGTTGGGTGCACTATTGCGATCAGGGGTGGCAACGAGTTGTGATGGAGTAAGCCACCAAGAGTTCCTAGGTAATGCTAGCTGGGAAGTGGTGCGGTTAGAGTCCCCCACGCTGGCGTCACTTTTTTTAAAGTAGTGTGGGCCAGGGTGATGGTCACCAAAAACGCAGACCCTCCCCACCTAGGTTCACAAAAGACGGGTTCAAAAAAAAGGCTCAGCCTTCCCCTTAAACCTGGGTTTGCGGGTGACCTAGCGACTTTGTAGGGCAGCGCTTGAAGTCTTGTGTAAGACCAGAAGAGTAAAGAGCGTGAACGTCCTAGCTGTACATGTTTGATACACTTTTCGTAGCCTATTTTCAAGGAAAAGTTGCCGACGGGCAGGGGCTTAGGCTGAGTGGCGGCCGGAGTGGGTGGTGCGGGTGGCGCGCGGAAAGGGCGAGGATTGCCAGTAGAAAAAAATCCAAGCCACCCACGACCCTGCAATGGCGCCGCAGATGACGTCGCTTAAAAAGTGCCGTCCGGCCAGGATCCGAAAATAGGCGGTGGCAAGCGTCAGACCTTGGTAACTGGCAAGCGCCAGCAGTTGCCAGGGGAGCGCAAGGCGGTGGCGCAAGGTGAGTAAGAAGAGAGTCAGCGTGAGGGCTGCAGTGAAGGAGGTATGGCCTGAGTAGAAAGAGGTGTAATGCGCGGGATCGAGTCCAAGAATCAGTGGTTCGCGGTAGACAAACGGTCGGGGTCGTTGGGAAACAAAGTGGGCGAACTCCGTCAAGGCTCCGTTCCAGAGAAAGACTTGCAGGGCCAGCAGGAGATCGTGTTTTAGGCTCCTCGTTCTACTCCTTAGATCTTTTCGCAGAGCTCTTCGCTTGTTTTTTTCTCGTCTCACGAGTGTGAGGAGGGGTAAGGCGAGCAAAAGAAGGGCTGCAGCTGATTTTTGGGTCCAGTCTGAGTAATGGTCCGCTCTCAGGTCATTGCTGAGCGCACTGAATTGATCAGGCACGCTCAGTTGACTCACCTGGCAACGGCTTGGCTGGACGGCGCAGTAGGGCTGAATGACATGGTTTCTAGCGGCAATGAGCACGGCCCAGAGCACCAGCGCAGTGAGCAGGCTGCGCACTTGGCGCGGTGGCGGGTTAAGTTGCAAGGCAGTGAGCATAGGTGGGGCGCCCTTTCATGACGAAAAAAAGTGGGGGGGCTTAGATCCTGATTCAGGGGGGTTGGCCAAGAAGGGTTTTGGTGCTGCGGCGGGGGGTCGGGCCGGGAGGCTACCAGGGGCAAGCTCATGAGCGGGAGGCTCAGCCCTGCGCGTCGGGTCTTGCTGTTCCTGGAAGTAGGCCTGGATTTCACGGCCTGCTGCCAGTGCTGAGAGGGTGGCGATGGCGCCATAAACCAGTTCCAGTTGAGGTTCTGGCGCTTCGCTGCTATCTGAAGGAGTGGTAGATGGACCGCTGAGCGAATTGAGGTCTGACATGCAGAGTTTGCGAAAGACCATGCCTTGCGAATTGAGATTGTCTTCGCGTCCGCGCACGGTGTGGGTTCTTAAAAAGCCGCCAATCAAATCACGTCCGGCCAAGTAAATGACCGGCTCGGCCACAAGGCGGTCGATGAGCAGGTTGGTGGGAACTCCTTCTTGGAGGATGACGCTGCGAATGGCAGAGTGATTTTTTGCCACACTCATTTTGTTTTTTTGCCGCCGGTTGAGCGCTTGAATTTCAGCCCCGGAATGGGCCACCATAATACCCATACCATAGGTGCCAGCATTGTTTTTGATAAAGACAAACGGTGCTTGGGTGATGCCGTAATGCTGGTACTGGTGCTTAAGGCGGGCAATCATCTGGTCCACTTTTTCGGCGACCTGGGCTAGGCCTTCGCCGGTTTGGAAGTCCACCGGCGAGACTTCCTCGCTGTCAATGCTTAAGGGCCAGGGATCGAGCTTGAGTAAGGCTGCAAACTCTTGCACCAGTTGATTGTAGTAAAAAAAGTGGCGATCCTTCTTGCGGGCGTGCCAGCCTAAGCGGTGGTGCGGTAGAATCGGTTGCACGACCTGATCCAACCAGGCGGGATAACCGCCTGAAAAGTCATGATTGAGCAAGATCAACTCAGGCTCAAATGAGCCTGCGCTGATCTTGCCGGTTGTGGGGTTGAAGCTGACTGGCGTGGCGGCTAAGGTTTTGCCTAAGGTCGCCTCCAAGCTTACGGGGGCTTGAGGGGTGGTGGGCGGTAGCAGGGCTTGCTGCTCGTTTGGGGGGTGAGCAGCCGGCAAAGCTCCCAGCCAACCCACCTCCACTTGAAACCCCGCCCCTTCGACGAGCTGCTTGAGATAAACCAGATTTTCAATGTAATGAGCATTGTGGGTGTGTGATTCCGGTAACAACAGGATTTTTTGCGCGTTGTGGTGGGAGGAAGGGCTGGTAAAGCGGGTTGCGGGGAGGGCGCGGTGGGTGGACAGGGTGCTTGCAATCTGGGCTCGAAAAATACTCTGAGCACTGCGCAGGTCTTGCGCACACAGGTGCTGAAAACCCGCAGGAAAGAAATTACTATCGACGGGCGCGATTTTGTAACCGGCATCGCGCAGATCAATGGAGCAATAGAGCGGTGGCGGCGCCGCCGCACTTTCCCGCTGAGACCACTCCCGGATCTCCTGCTTGTTGGCCACCAGGGCCGTTTGTAAGGTGTTGTGCAAGTCGCTCATAGTGTGTGTCTGGGTGCTTCCACCGATTCATCTCATCGGGTTAGGGGTTGTGTGGTTTTTCGCAGGCTTTTATTGGATTGAGTCACGGGGGAGGATCCGTGTTTTGCGGCACGCCAGGGTGGGGCCGGCGGGAGTGAGTTCTGCGCGGGAAGGCTTGCGGTGGCTGAAGTGTTTGCATCCAGCCTTCAAGTAGGGCGAGATTGGCCGGGTGGGTGGCCGACAGGTGGGCTTGTAAGAGCTCAAGGCTAGTCTTAAAAAAGGGTTGCAGCAGGGTGGTTTGCAAGACCACCTGCAGTTCTTGCGCTAAGACTGAGGCTTGCCTGGCTGTTCTTCTCTCTCCGGCTGCCAAGCGCTTCATGGGCAGGGGCGGGGCTTGGGCAAAGCGCAAGGTCTGTTGGTAGACTTCCCGCAGCTGCCGGAGCGCAGCTTGGATGGGCGGCGCGGGGTTGGCAAGCCAGGGGTCAATCAGCAAAAGCGCTTGCAGCAGGCATTGCTGGTGTTGTTTTAAGGCGGCAATGAGCGCTCCTTCGCTGCCAAACGGTCGTGAGGAGGTGGATGAGCGTTGTAGCAGAGTGCAGCGGCCCAGCTGAAATTGCAGCTGGAGTTGAGCGATTTCCGCTTGCAACGGGGCGTCTGCTTGGGTCTGCCAGCCTTGCGGGAGGTGGTCCAGCAGTTCCTCGGCCTGAGCAGATTTTGCGAGTCCTTGGAGGGCGCGAATTTGCAGCAAGCGGGTCTTGAGCTTGGCTATTTCGAGTGCGGTGGGAGCGGGGCTGGGTACTAGCTCCTCTGCACACTTTTTCTGACTCTCCCCTTGAAGCTCCTCTTGGGCGAAGCGAGAGCGTAATGCTGGCGCAAGCTTGGCGTTCAGCTCGAAGCTTAAAAGGTGGGCTTGGGAGAACTTCTGGAGCTGCAAGTAGGCTTGGCCTAAGGCGAGTTGCGCGTTGATCAAAAGCTCTGGCAGTGAGGCCGAAGAGGGTGTGGCTCGCAAGACGTCTGAGCTGCAAGCCAGCCTGAGGTTTGCAGGCGCCTGGTACGTCGCCGTTTGGCTTTCAATAAAAGTCTGGAGTTCGCGTTCCGCTTGCTGTGGCTGAGTGAGGCCTAAGTAAGCTTGGCCCAGATAATAATGCGCTTCAAGGACGTGCGGCGACTCTAAGTGATCTTTGAGGAGTCTGTTCAGGGCTGTCACCACACCTTGAAAGCGCTGCTCGCGGTAGCTGATCAGCGCAGAGTGCCACAAAAAATCGGCGTCCGCTTGCAGTGCTTGCAGGTGGGCACTGCTGGGCAGTGGGGCGGGCGCAGGGTCGTCGGCTGAGGACCGGGTGGACGTTGGTGCAGAGGGCAGCGGGACAAGGGAGTTGTCGCGAGCAAGGGGGGGGGCTGCGTGCTTAAGCTGCTCGGGGTGGCGGGCCATGGCAAGCAGCAATGACGGCAGGCTTTGTGCGGCTTGGAGCGGGTGCGTGACCAGCAGAAACGTCAGCGCCAGCGGGAGCAGGAAGGGCAGCAGAGGCTGGACGAGCGGCAGTAGAGGGTGATCAAGGCGCTGGTGCAGGCGCTGACACAGGCGCTGACACAGGCGATGACGCTTGATCCAAAACCAGGGCGACATGAAACAGATCCTCCAGTGAGTGAATGTCGCGCGCAAATTCTGGCACGCGGGCGCAAAGGGCAGCCATTTTTAACAGCGACGATTCCTTGAGTTTACTGAGTACCGCTCCCTCACGCACCTGTCTGGCGCGAATGATCGCAAACGCCTGCTCAAGCGCCGCGTCAGCTGCACTTTCAGCCGTAGTAGACTCTTGACTGCGGTCGGCTCGAACGTCGGCTGCCTCTGAGGCGCCCGCTGTCTTGGGGGTGGTTTGTTGCGGTGACATTTTAAGTGGTAACATCAGTCGGTTAAAGACCACGCCGTCGTAGTTAAACTGATGGTGTTCCAGCTGGTCGAGAAAATGATTCATCTCGTTTTGGGTCTCAAGCGTCGGGGTGGTCACCATCAAGAACCCTACCGCAGGCGAGCTTAAGACTTGGGTGATTTTTTGCAAATTAGCGCGAAACTTCAGCTGGACTGAAACGATGGAGGCTGCAAACTCAAAAAGATTGGTCATGAAGCCCGAACCAGTCAGACGCTCCAAAATCCCAAAGGTCGTTTTCATCCCGGCCGAGAGGAGCTGGTTGGTGGGTAAGACCAACCAGCGCACGATTTTTTCTTCAAAAAATTGCGCCAATAGTTGCGGCGCGTTCAAGAAAGCCAAGGTGTTTTGGCTCGGCGGGGTGTCGAGCACGATGCAATCAAACTGCTGGCTTTGATACAAGGAGTAGAGGCGCTCTAAGGCCATGTATTCGTTGGTGCCGGAGAAGTCGCGAGCAAAAATCTTAAAAATCGGGTTGTTCAAGACCTTATCTGCAATCGTGGGGTTAGGAGCCAGGGTTTTGACAAAATTTTCAAAGGTGCGGCGGGTATCAGGGACAATCGCCCAGAGCGTGCCTAAGGGCTGCTGGGGGTCGGGGAACAACGACGCCGACGGGGCCTGGGAATTCGCTGAGGGAGCGGATTGCGCATCCAGCACCGCCTGCAGCTGGCCAGTGAGGTCGGTGGGCGTGTCTGAGAGTGCGGCAAACCCTAAGGCGTTGGCCAGCCGTTTGGCAGGATCCATGGTGATGACGACACTTCTTTTGCCTAGCAAGGCTGCGCGAATGGCAATGGCGGCACTGAGCGTGGTTTTACCCACGCCGCCTGTGCCGCAGGTGATGATGATTTTGCGCTGGGCGATGATGGAGTCGATGGTGGGGGGTAGGGTGCTCATAGGCCTGGGGCAACTTTCTTGGAGAAAAAGCCGGCACTTGGGGCGGTGCTGTGGAGGGGGGTAGCACTGAGGTGAGGGGCTAGCTGTTGGGAGAGTAAAAAGGCCAGTTGCGAGCGGGTCATAAACTTGCCAGGGGGAACGTAACTTAAGGTCGGAAACTGCAGGCCGTGTTGGCTCCAGATTTTGATGTTTTCGGCTTCAAGCTCGGACCTGCGCCAGGCGTAATCCTCAGCCGAGAGTGCAAAAGGGGTGGTTTGCAAGCCTAAGGGTGGATGGCTGAGTTGGGGAAAGGCACGGTTGAGCAAGAAAGCGCAGGGATTTTTGGGGAACAGTGCCTGGATCAGGCCGTTCAGCTCAAGCGACTCGACTAGGGGCATTTCTTCGGGCAAGCCTAGGATGAGGTGTCCTGTGGCTTGCGGGTCGCGAAAGGTACTAAGCATCGCTTCGGCGTCGCGGTGGAGCGGGCCGCCGTTAAAGAGAGTGGAAAAGTTTTGCGTGCTTTGAAAAAGCGCAATACTGTAGCCCGTCGAAGGGAGATCGACCACCACGTGCTGATAGTGGCTGCGTTCATACCAGACTTTTCCCAAGAGCACTAAGTCCCGGATGCCGGGTGCGGCAAGCGCCAGATAGCGGATCACTTTATTGCGCAAAAAGATGCGGGTGAGTGCCGAAACCTTGATCTTCATTGAGGCGTATTCTTCAAAGCTTTCTTGAAAGTTAGCATTTAAATGCCATAGCTGCGGCTGAATTTCGCGCGCCGGCCCTGAGGGCGCCAGGGGGTCTTCAAGCGTCACCCAAAGAGTGGGAGCTTTTTTTGCAAGCAGTTGCGCTAAAGCGAAGGAAATTGATGACTTACCGACGCCACCTTTTCCATGAATAAAGATTAAGTTGCGCTGGGCAGCCTGCTGAAAGGATGCATGCGGCAGTAAAGCCGGGCTTGCGGGTTTGGCGTGAGTTGGGCTGGGGCGAGCTGGCGCAGGCTGCTCCTGCTCCTGAGGAGGGGTTAATTTGCTGATTTTGCGAGTGGATTTTTTTTTCATAAGTTTTTGTCGTAAAGTAAGAGGCAGGTTCGAGCGCCCGACCTTTCAAGGGTGCCAGAAGTAGCCTGGAAAGACAAAAAAAATCGCTTTTCACCCTTTTTAGCGACAAAAAAACCCGCTAAAAAGCTTGAAGCCCCACCCGTCAACAAGAGCGGGCGATCGATCGCCCGGGAGTACCGGATCGCCCAGGGTCCGACCGGCTTGCGCGGGAGGAGAGAGGGGGGGGTTGGGCAGATCGTTAAAAAAGCGTTTTTAAAAAAGAGGTTTTGATGAGAGGATAGCTGGGGCCCCTTGGTGAGCGCTTGCGGTTTTGGGGAGGAGTGGTAGAGTGGGGGTTTGGTTTTTCAATCCTAACGTGAAGGAATTGCTGTTGATGATGAATCTCATGAAGGTGAACTTAAGTCGAATGTCGTTGAAATCATTTTCCGAACCCTTGCTGACAGAGCGAGGGGAGTCCGGGCGGGGCGAGCTGCTTACGGATGGCCGCACAGGCAAAAGCACGAGCCAGGCGAGAGTGAAGACAGCAGGCGTGATAGCCGTCGTCTTGCTGATGAGCGGTTGCAGCAGTGGGCCCAAGGGCTTTACCCGCGGCGAGTACGATGATCCTAACCGGGTTGAGCTCTTAGATGATAAATTCAATGAGGCCGATATGCAGCAAATGGCCGAAACGGTCATTCGCTCGGTGGTGGCCTGCCGGTACGTGGCACGGGCACCAAAACCCCCGGTGGTCAGCGTTGAGAAAGTACAAAATCGCACCGAAGAGCACATTGATACCGTAGCCTTGACTGACATGGTGCGAACCGCGTTGATTAAGACCGGAAAGGTAAGATTTGTCAATAATAGCGAGCGCGGGGCGCTGGCTGAGGAAGTGCGTTATCAAAACGATGGCAATGCCAGCGGACCAACGGCTAAAAAGAAGGGGCAGCAGATCGGGGCTGATTATATCCTCAGTGGGGCGATTGCCACCAACGTGCAGCAGGTGGGTGATCAGAAGTACGTCTATTATAAGTTAACGATGAATTTGACCAATATTGAGACCTCTACGATTGATTGCACCGAAGAAAAACAACTCAGGAAGAAATTTCAAAAGCAAAGCATCGGTTTTTAAGGTCCCACAGTCGGAAAGGCGCAGTTTTTGCTGTCATTTTGGAGCCTGCAGCCCTGCTGGTCTGAGTAGTTCTGCGCGGGGTTGCACGTCTTTTGAGAAAAAGCGTGAGAAAAAAGCCCGGGGTTAGCTTTGTGAGTCCGGTGAATGACTAGCCAACCTAAGCTCAGTGAAGGCCCCGCGTTGGCAAAAAGCGCCCGCTTGAGGCTGCAAGCTTGAGTAGAAAGGGGGCGGGTCGGGGTTGGGTGGCGGAGAGGAGAGCGTGACGGTGAATCGCTGGGGTTTTGCCTTGAAAGCCTGTCAGTCGGGCGGCTTGCTGTTGCTCCTGATTTTGACGGGCTGTGTTTCTGCCCGCATGAACGATCATGAGTCGGATCGTTTGTTTCGCACGCAAGACTATTTAGCAGCAGCCCAGCGGCTGGAGCGAGGCTACAAGGAGCACGGCGCGCAGGGGAAAGATGCACTGTTGTTTTTACTCGATATTGCCTTATCGTATCACACGCTGGGGGACTTTGAAAAAAGCAACCGCTTGTTTCAGTTAGCGGATAAGATGGCTGAGATTAAAGACTATACCAGTCTCACGAATGAGAGCGTGAAGTTTTTGATCGGCGAAAACGCTGGTGATTATAAGGGTGAAGAGTTTGAAAGTGTACTGATTAGCACCTATTTGATGATGAACTATGCGGTAATAGGTAACTTCGAGGATGCGCTGGTGGAGGCGCGCCGGGTGAATCGCAAGTTAGAGTTGATGGTGACGCTAGGTAAGCGGCGCTATCAGCAAAGTGCCTTTGCACGCTATGTCTCAGGGATTTTATTTGAAGCGGCGGGCAACGACCAGGACGCCTACATCGATTATAAGAAAGCCTACCGCTTGTCTGCGCAATTGTCGGGTTTGGGTCAAGCGCTTTGGGGGGCGGCAGGGAGACTAGGGTTGCCTGACGAGCAGCGGGATTGGGGGGGAATATTTCATTTGTCTGCTCGTGAGCGTGAGCACGCGCAAAAGCGCTTTCAAACCGAAGGCGAAGTGATTGTGCTGTTTGAAAACGGACTTGCACCGATTAAGGTCGAGGATCCGGCTTTTCATCAAGTGCCGATGTTCTCGCCGCGGTTTAACCCGGTGCAGCAAGCCAAGGTGAGCGTGAACGGCGTGGTGCGGGCTGAGACGAAAGTTGCTGATAATATTGAGGCTTTAGCCGTGGAAAATCTGCGGGAAAAGTTTGGTGCTTTGATCGCGAAAAAAGTCGCAGGCCTTGCGGTAAAAGCAGGGGTGGCGGTGGCGGTGGGGGAATTGACTGATAGTCCTCTTGTGGGCGAGCTGACCGGTCTTTTTCTATTTTGGATCGACCGGGCGGATTTACGCTCCTGGAGCCTACTGCCTCGCGACTTACAGCTCGCCAGAGTTTCGCTCCCGCCTGGAACTTATCAAGTGGGGCTTGAGACGGGCTACGGCGCACCGCTGCCAGCCAAAGTGGTGCACGTCAAAGCTCAGCAAAAAGTTTTTGTAAATTTTAGGTTTATTCCTTAGGTTGGGCTTTGGGCTGTGAGCCCTGGAATGGCAATGGCTGTTGCAGCTGTAATTATAATTGTAACTGCAAGTGTAATTGATGAATGGGCAACTTTTGGCGGATAAAGAGCTGCTCAAAGAGCGTGACTTCCGGGCAACGTAAACTTTCTGGATTTGGGTGCTGTTGGTGTAAGTCCCACTGGAGGTCAATGATGCGAAAGACGCCTTCCACCTCGCGTGCGGCATTCAGGATCCACTGAAAGTAACCTGGGTGATCGGTCTTAATCGACAAAACGCCCCCTGGTTTCAAGCAGCTTGCCAATTCCTGCAACCAGATGGGGGTGACTAAGCGGTGTTTCCAGTGGGCTTTTTTGGGCCAGGGATCGGGGAAGAACAGGTTGAAAGCGTCCACTTCTTGTGGGCCAAAGATCCAAGCGAGACGCTGCGCCTTGGCTTGCAGCAAGACGACGTTGTGGGAAGCGTTGGCTTGGGTTTTTGTAGCCGCGCGGTAAATCGCCTTATATTTCCAATCAATACCGATAAAGTTTTGCTCGGGCGCGCGTTTGGCCCATTCACAAATCACGTGGCCGGCGTTGCAGCCGATCTCAACGGTGAGCTTAGGGGAGGAGGCTGCTGATGGTGGGGGGGGGGCGGTCAAGTCGTGTGGGAGGTGGCTTGGAGCTTCACCTGGCCCCTGATCTGGCCTCTGAGATGACGGCTGATGGTGGTGGGGTTGAAGCGCTAAAAACCGCTCACTCCAGCGCCCACGATAGCGTTCGCTTTGAGCGTTCGTGAAGATCGTGTCTGGGAATTCCTGCATCTTGAGAGCATAGGGGTTTTTCGAGACGTAAGGACGGCGGTTGAGGCTGGTGGGGTCGTGATGGGGAGAGTGCTGCTGCGGGTCTTCGCCGTGCTGCGGCTGTGGCGCAGGCGTTGTTGCGGTTGCGGGGAGAGCATGAGTGCGCACTGAGCCTGCGAGCGCTTGGGAAGCTGCGGCAGTGAGGGGGGTGAGGGGTCTTGAAGACTCTGAGAGGTCTGGAGAGCTTAAGGAAGAGGAAGAGGGTGCAATCATGGGGCGAACAATAGATCAGGTGGTGGCTTTTTGCAAGGCAAACCCCCCAAGCCAGAGGGCCGGGGGCTGCGCGCGGTATCTAGGGAGGTGGGTGTGCTTGAGGGGATCCAAAGGGGTGCGGATCTGAGGGTGTTTCAGCGTCGCACGTCTTGAGGCAAGGGGGCTGTGCGGCGGGAGAAAAGCGGCAAAGAGGGCTCAAAAGGGAGAGGAGTGGTTGCGGGAGCTAGGGGTAGAGTGCGGGCGGTTTTTTATTGCGGGTCGTGGATTTAGGGTCTTGATTTGTGGGATCACTTGTGAAACTTTCGGATCCAATATGAAATCTAATAATTTAAATTTACTAAAACGACGGGTTAAAAGTAACTTTGCAAGAAAATTGCCCCAGTTTTTTGTGCTGTTAGGCTTTCTAGATCTGCTACTCCCCTCGTTGCTGGGCCAGGTCCTAGCACAAGCCACACCACAAGCTTTATTGAGGGTCAAGTCGTTTGAGGTGAAAACTGATTTACGAAAACTGAGTCAGCAATTTGACAACGCTCCGCAATTTCACAGGCGGCGGGAGCTGGTGCGGAGACTGACCTCTGGATACTATCTTGATCCGTCTTTCCAGCCCAAGCTTTTTGATCTGACGGGTCAGCGTCGGAACCCTGACTGTGGAGGGCTTAAGGCCGAGAGCGTTGCGGGCTCTCCGCCTGGACCTGAGGGTTTTCCTGAGCGCAAAGAACCGGCTGAAGTGTTAATGTTCTTGAATCCCTTGGAATATGCCTTGCGATTTAGTGAGCATTTGGAGACCTGGGAGCTGTTGCTTGAGGAATTTGAGCAGCAGCGGGCTGAGGCTTTGCCGTCGGAGGAGTGCGCGGCGATCGGTGAGGCAAAAAGGCGGAACTTTTATAAGTTCTGGGTAGAGTCGATTGCACAGGGGGGGAGTCGTCAGGCGCTTTTTCTTAGGCTTTTACCCCAAGGTATCGAAGAATTTCGTCTACGTTCACCGCATTTTCAATCAGCAATGCGTCATTTGTTGCGTTTTTTGCTGCTGGCGCGTCTCAAGCTGTTTTCCCATGAGGATGGCCAATGGCTGTGGGATTTGCATAGTCGGCCTGAGTTCCAGGCTTTGGCAGCCGAACTGAAGCTCGAGCAAGGGGTCGAGGAGACGATCTTGCGGTCCTATAGTAGGTTGTGTCAGGTGAATTGGAAAAGACTGATGGCGCATGATCTGCTTTTTTACAGTGAGTTCGCAGATTTTTGTGCGATGCAAGCGGGAAGGGTGCTGAGTTCACGGCCTGTGGCGGCGATTGAAACAGTGCGATCGAGGTTGGTTGAGGCCACCTATCAGCTATTTCCTCATGATTACAGTAAGGTGGCCGCGGTGGTGCGTGCGCTCTCGGATCTAGCGTGTCAGCTGGTATCGCAAAAAAAACTCTTAAAAGTGCTGTTGCCATCGCGGCGCTTGTTTGAGTCTTGTCAGTCGCAGCCTATGTGCCGATTTCCCTCAGCCCAGGAGTTGGAACCGCTGGGGTTTTTGGAAGTCCCCTGAATCCTGCTGAGTAGGGGAGGGTGGCTGGAGAGGCGGTCTCAAGCTGAAGCGCCAAGGGTAAGCAGGTAGATCTCGGACGTGGCTGGGAAAAGCTAATCCGCTTTAATACAATGCGATCCCAGTAGGGCTTCAAGAAGGTGGGGGGGGGGGCACGGCTGTCTCATTAAAAAATAAAATGACAAAAAAATCCTAAGTCTCTATTTTTTATGATAATTCTTAAAAATTATCATAAAAGAGGGAGTGATGATGGCTCTTATAAAAGAAGATTTGTCGGTTATTATTTCAGCGATTGAAGATCCTAGGTTAGATCGTCGTAAATTACACCCGTTAGGAGAGATTATTTTTC